>LVAR01000080.1 GCA_001604115.1 Clostridiales bacterium Firm_12
GTGGGCGTGGGGGTCGGGGTGGGGGTGAGGGTGGCCTGCGCAGCTTGCAGCTCCTTGACCTGCTTGGTCAGGGCTTCGATCTGGGCGGTCAGGTCAGCTTTGGCGGCATCCGCTTCGGCCTTGGCGGCTGTCAGATCGGCTTCAGCTTTGGCTTTCAAATCTTCGGCATCCTTAAGGGCGGCGGCCAGTGCAGCCTCCGCGGTGGCCTTGTAGGCATCAAACTCGCCCTGGAGGGCTTCCAGCGCCTTGACGCCTTCGGATTTAGCGGTTTCCAGATCCGCCTGCGCGGTGGCCAGCGTCGTATCCGAGGCGGACAGCTTGGTGGTCGCATCGGCAATCTGCGTCTCAAACGCCGTGATCTTGGCGGTCAGATCGGCATTGGCACGATCCGCGGTATTCTTGCCGGCAAAGCCGAACACGGCAAGCACGACGGCCACGATGAGCGCGACACAGAGCAGCAAGACAAGCGTGTGCTTTTTCTTGGGGGCGGCAACAGGTGTGTTATCGGACATGTCGATCTCCTCCATTTTCAATTGAAGATTGGTTTGATTTGCATCATTATAGCATGGAAGCCCCCAAATGCAAAGGGGTATTTATCATTTTTGGTTTATTGTGTGCCTTTGCGCACATGCGCCCGGGCGCCACCCCTCAGTCCTGGGGCGGGTCGCTCCGGCGGAGCCGCGCCAGGATTTCTTCCTGATTGGCCAGCAGCGCATCGATTTTCCGGTACAGATCCTCCACGATGATCTCGGATTTCAGGTTGGTTTTATAATCGTTCTGCGAGCGCATCCGATCCTTCTGCTCCTGGCGGTTTTGGCTCATCATGATGACCGGCGCCTGGATCGCCGCCACGCAGGAAAGCGCCAGGTTGAGCAGAATAAAGGGGTAAGGATCAAACGCGCGCAGCGCCATCAACAGGTTCAGGGTGATCCAACCGATCAGCACGCCCATGAAGAGCAAAATAAAAGTCCAGCTGCCCACAAACTTGGCGATGCGGTCAGACATCCGATCGCCAAAGGTGAAGCCCTCCGCGTGTTCCTCCATGTTACGCGTGACCTTCCGTTGCAGCAGCAGGTTGATGATCTCCTGTTCCTCCATGGTTTTCTCTTCCTCATCGTCCAAAATGGTCCGGATGAGCGAAATCTGATCCAGCTCTCTGGGCAAGGCAGTCCCCTCCTCTCTGCGGGGCGCGCCGTGCCACCCCTGATGCCAGCATTATACTGCCCCTGCCGCGCCCACGCAAGCGCCAGACCACCGCTCCCATTGACAACCAACGCAGAGTCGGTATAATGATATCAACCAATCCAAGCGGCCTGCCGGGGCACATAGTCAAGCTAGGCCACGCCCATCTCCCGCACAAAACCCGTTTCATGGCGCGGGTTTCCGGTTACAGCATAACGGGGTATGCGGCGCCTGTGATGGCCGCCGCACAGCAGCAAAGCACACACCCCTTGGCCGCGGGCACACAAGCCCCGCGCACCGGGGTGTGGCATAGGGCAACGCCGCCCTTGCGTCGGAAGGCGTTTGGGGCGTTCGCATAGGACAAACGCACAGGAATGAAGGAGGTTTTTCCATGAAACAGTACATTTGCACCGTTTGCGGCTTTGTGTATGACGAAGCGGCTGGCATCCCCGAGGATGGCATCAACCCCGGCACCGTATGGGCGGATATCCCCGAAGATTGGGTTTGCCCGCTTTGCGGCGCGGCCAAATCCGAATTCGAGGAGCAGTAAACCAAACAGCAAACGCCTGTGGCGGCGCAGAAACACTGCGCAGGTCACAGGCGTTTTTTAATGGGGCGTTCCCATCCATCAAAGGGGATGGCCTACGCGCCCCGGCGCTTCATTTGCGCCAGAAGGTATCACAGTCCGCCTTATCCAGCATATTAAAAGCAATGATCTGCTCCAGCAAAGCATAATCAACCGGGCGATCCCACGGGAAGCGAATCAGCTGCTTGGTCTGTGTGTAGCCCGCCTGCCGGATGACATCGGCAAAGCGCTCCATGGCGAGCGCTTCCGGCGCAACCGCCATATGCTTGGCCGCCTCACTGAACCCGATGATGAACGTGCCGTGATCAGTGAGCATTGGTTGGTTCCATGCGATTCTGGGCGACAGCGAAGGGAAGGTTTGCATCGCCCAGGCAAGCACCTCCTCCATGCGTGCCCGGTGCTGGGGATCGGTCAGGGTATCCAGATAGGGTGCAAATGCCTGCATACAGGTCACCTCCTTGTGCAACGAACATACCCCGCATGTGCGCGCGTGAATCACTGGCTGGGGGGCGTGCGGATGGTGGTGCCACTGGTGGATTTTTATACTTCTTGCATGTGCAGGGGAGCGATTATTAAAGGGCAACTGACCGGCCATGCTCACGCCGTGAATTTAAACCACGCCCTCGTGCAGGGGGGCGACCTGGCTTGCTTGCCCATGGGGGTTCGCGGGGTTTGATTTCAATCCTCGCCCCCCGCGCAGGGGGCGACTTTGGCATCCAGACTGGTATGGCCAACTGGCAGGCATTTCAATCCACGCCCCCGCGCAGGGGGCGACATCCCTGCAGGCAGCACGACCATCCAGGTGTGCATTTCAATCCACGCCCCCGCGCAGGGGGCGACGCGCGCGGAAGGGTGTACTCATAGGCAAGTGTCTCATTTCAATCCACGCCCCCGCGCAGGGGGCGACGTATTTTAATGAGGGGGCCATGACCGCGGCAAGCGATTTCAATCCACGCCCCCGCGCAGGGGGCGACGCATTAGGTTTTCCAGTGCTCTTCCGTCTGTCATATTTCAATCCACGCCCCCGCGCAGGG
Organism: Clostridiales bacterium Firm_12; assembly: GCA_001604115.1. Lineage (GTDB taxonomy): Bacteria > Bacillota > Clostridia > Christensenellales > Aristaeellaceae > CAXXOK01. The sequence goes on from LVAR01000080.1 coordinate 2,803, forward strand.
GGCGACTTTGCAGCGCTGTACGACTACGAATGGGAAAGCATTTCAATCCACGCCCCCGCGCAGGGGGCGACAGCGGACACGGGACAAACCGGGCGACATGCAAATATTTCAATCCACGCCCCCGCGCAGGGGGCGACGATAAAGAATGGAAGGAAAAACAGGCCGAAAAAATTTCAATCCACGCCCCCGCGCAGGGGGCGACGACGGAGCACAATATGCATATTCACCGCCATATGATTTCAATCCACGCCCCCGCGCAGGGGGCGACCGCATATACAACCTCGTTCGGCGGCTATTTGAAATTTCAATCCACGCCCCCGCGCAGGGGGCGACAGAGACGGATATACTCCTCCCCAAGGCAGAGCTCATTTCAATCCACGCCCCCGCGCAGGGGGCGACTGCTGCGCCCTGCCCGTCGATCAGGCTGGCAATATTTCAATCCACGCCCCCGCGCAGGGGGCGACCCTCCTTTGGTCTTGGATTTGTAGCATCTGAAGCATTTCAATCCACGCCCCCGCGCAGGGGGCGACCAAACTTGCCGATGGCGATGTCGCCAATCTGGTGATTTCAATCCACGCCCCCGCGCAGGGGGCGACTTTGAGGCATAGTTTCGTATGCCCCATGCAAAACATTTCAATCCACGCCCCCGCGCAGGGGGCGACCATTCTGAGCGGGTTCTTGGCTGGACGCTCGCCCAATTTCAATCCACGCCCCCGCGCAGGGGGCGACACTGATCCACTCGGAATTGTCTGAGGCGTTGGAAATTTCAATCCACGCCCCCGCGCAGGGGGCGACCATGGCATCTCCATCGGAGTAATCAGCAGTCAAAAATTTCAATCCACGCCCCCGCGCAGGGGGCGACGTCGGAATCCTTTTCCTCCGTCCACACGTCCGTCACATTTCAATCCACGCCCCCGCGCAGGGGGCGACTCCTCTGCTTGCTGATGAGTGAGCAGAAACCCCGATATTTCAATCCACGCCCCCGCGCAGGGGGCGACGCGCTTTTTGCATAGATCCTCCTGTGCGGACAACATTTCAATCCACGCCCCCGCGCAGGGGGCGACGCGTGGACGATGTGGCCATGCTTCGCCTGTACGGGATTTCAATCCACGCCCCCGCGCAGGGGGCGACATATCGACACCCGCGGGGTGACGATCACCGTTGATTTCAATCCACGCCCCCGCGCAGGGGGCGACGGGGCGCGATCCGCGCCCGTAGTGTGTCCATCGCATTTCAATCCACGCCCCCGCGCAGGGGGCGACCCGCAGGTGCGCCGCACGCGCGGCGCTGAGTGTCATTTCAATCCACGCCCCCGCGCAGGGGGCGACAGTTGAAAGCCCAGAACCGTAGGACACGTAAGCGATTTCAATCCACGCCCCCGCGCAGGGGGCGACCCCCCGAAGGGGTAGCCGCTGTATGCCGCATAGAAATTTCAATCCACGCCCCCGCGCAGGGGGCGACGGATGCCCGACTTCTCGACCGCCGGGGCGGTGAAATTTCAATCCACGCCCCCGCGCAGGGGGCGACACTATGCCGCGTGGCGAGCACAAATGCAGGCTATGCATTTCAATCCACGCCCCCGCGCAGGGGGCGACTCACAGTGGGTGCGTACACGCAGCGCACGGCTGCATTTCAATCCACGCCCCCGCGCAGGGGGCGACTTTTGCCAGAACAATGGCCGACCATGTGAGGTACATTTCAATCCACGCCCCCGCGCAGGGGGCGACGATGCTGCGCTCGGCCTGTCGGATGCCGCGCGAGAATTTCAATCCACGCCCCCGCGCAGGGGGCGACCCGCATCCGATGCAAACTCCTCCGGCTTGATTTCAATTTCAATCCACGCCCCCGCGCAGGGGGCGACGATATCTTGTCAATAGGTTTTTGATAACATTCAAAATTTCAATCCACGCCCCCGCGCAGGGGGCGACTGCAGCTCCTCCGCAACCGCCTCATACACACCCCATTTCAATCCACGCCCCCGCGCAGGGGGCGACAAGGCGGTCGACAAGCACAAGAAGGTCGCTGCATCATTTCAATCCACGCCCCCGCGCAGGGGGCGACGCGTGATGACGCGCAGGTGTGCCGGGAGATCGTGATTTCAATCCACGCCCCCGCGCAGGGGGCGACCGTTCACGCCTTTCCAGCCCGCATACTGCGCAAGGATTTCAATCCACGCCCCCGCGCAGGGGGCGACTGCAGCTCCTCCGCAACCGCCTCATACACACCCCATTTCAATCCACGCCCCCGCGCAGGGGGCGACGTTTTGCAACCCCAAAAAAGAGGAGGATGACCCATATTTCAATCCACGCCCCCGCGCAGGGGGCGACACCGCCTTGGATATGTTGATGCACCCCTTGGCAATTTCAATCCACGCCCCCGCGCAGGGGGCGACGGCCAACCGGCTGAGCCGCCAGACCCCGCGCGGGCATTTCAATCCACGCCCCCGCGCAGGGGGCGACCTGGATTGTTTGGGCTCCATGGAGAGGCCGTTGATATTTCAATCCACGCCCCCGCGCAGGGGGCGACTCTGCCAGGCACTGCATGTGCCGCAGTGATTGACATTTCAATCCACGCCCCCGCGCAGGGGGCGACCGCCTGCAGCTGCTGATCATAGGGCATGGACGCGGGATTTCAATCCACGCCCCCGCGCAGGGGGCGACGGTATTTGCGCCAAGACATCATCTGGCACAAGCCATTTCAATCCACGCCCCCGCGCAGGGGGCGACGCGGTGCCTGCCGTAACCGTGACCTTACTCTCGTCATTTCAATCCACGCCCCCGCGCAGGGGGCGACGGCAGGGGATGGAGCCCCCACCGGGACGCTAAGAATTTCAATCCACGCCCCCGCGCAGGGGGCGACGCTACCGTGAGGCGCTGATCGTGATCGCCAAAAAATTTCAATCCACGCCCCCGCGCAGGGGGCGACCACGTTGACCACCATGGTCTTGTAATTGGCAAAATTTCAATCCACGCCCCCGCGCAGGGGGCGACAGTGTTGCCATAGAACGGCCACCTCATCCAGTGTATTTCAATCCACGCCCCCGCGCAGGGGGCGACATGAGCAATGGCCTGGTGGTGGAGCGCGCCGGCAAATTTCAATCCACGCCCCCGCGCAGGGGGCGACCCGGACGGTGACACCACGAGTTGGCTTGCCGCCGGATTTCAATCCACGCCCCCGCGCAGGGGGCGACTTGGAAACGCTGGATAACGTCGCGCATAAAGTTGAATTTCAATCCACGCCCCCGCGCAGGGGGCGACGGCAAAGGTCGGGTGATGGCATGCGGCTGCTGGATTTCAATCCACGCCCCCGCGCAGGGGGCGACATGATCTCTTCGGCATTCAGGCGGTGCCTCTGGCATTTCAATCCACGCCCCCGCGCAGGGGGCGACCACGCTTGCGCTGTCTTTGCGCGTGGTAAAGTTGTCATTTCAATCCACGCCCCCGCGCAGGGGGCGACCGCAAGCAGCGCAAGCCAGAGCAAGCGCGGAAGAAATTTCAATCCACGCCCCCGCGCAGGGGGCGACCACCCCAGCGCTAACAGACGTGCCCAGCAGACTAATATTTCAATCCACGCCCCCGCGCAGGGGGCGACCCATATCGGATGATTTTAAGGCTGCATCTAAGCGCATTTCAATCCACGCCCCCGCGCAGGGGGCGACCACAGTTGCAGAGGCAACGCAAGCCAGAGCAAGCGCATTTCAATCCACGCCCCCGCGCAGGGGGCGACGATACCGCCACCCAAAGTGCGGGCAGCCCCGAAGATTTCAATCCACGCCCCCGCGCAGGGGGCGACATCCATATCATACTTTGATCCTACGTTCATGTATTTCAATCCACGCCCCCGCGCAGGGGGCGACGCCAAGGGCATCCTGGTCAAGGGCGGACAGCACCATTTCAATCCACGCCCCCGCGCAGGGGGCGACGATTGTGCGCTCACCTGACTGGGCGAGCTTCAAGATTTCAATCCACGCCCCCGCGCAGGGGGCGACGTCCAGGGTTCGTCCCGATCAATCATCCAAATGGAATTTCAATCCACGCCCCCGCGCAGGGGGCGACTCAAAAGCTCTCACAGCCTTTTGAGTGTTTACATCATTTCAATCCACGCCCCCGCGCAGGGGGCGACATTATTACAGGGATCTCGTTGCGCAGTCTACTAACCATTTCAATCCACGCCCCCGCGCAGGGGGCGACGCGCCGCAGCGGATGCGGATCGCAACGCTGCGCGGGATTTCAATCCACGCCCCCGCGCAGGGGGCGACATTCGCTCGCCGTACCCCTATGGTATTGATTTAATTTCAATCCACGCCCCCGCGCAGGGGGCGACACGCTGTTGATCGTGCGCACATCCTCCGGCACATATTTCAATCCACGCCCCCGCGCAGGGGGCGACGCTGAGCCTCTGCCTCGCTGCGTGGCGCCGTGCGATTTCAATCCACGCCCCCGCGCAGGGGGCGACGGCTTTGTCCTCAACGTATTCTTTGCCTTCCTCATTTCAATCCACGCCCCCGCGCAGGGGGCGACATTGCGACCGAGGCTAAGCGCCTGATGGGGGATATTTCAATCCACGCCCCCGCGCAGGGGGCGACGATGACGTGGCCGGGATGCTGCCGGAGGGGTATGCATTTCAATCCACGCCCCCGCGCAGGGGGCGACTACTCAGGCCATACGGGACGCTGATCTTCAAGTGATTTCAATCCACGCCCCCGCGCAGGGGGCGACAGAGCTGGCTGATGCTATGCGCTCCACCAAGGAATTTCAATCCACGCCCCCGCGCAGGGGGCGACAGCCAAAAAGCCTAAAAAGGCTCTCTGAAGCACTACCATAACCATGCATATTGCACAAAAATGATGCGCCATGGGCGGCCCGCCTCATCCCAATGGGGCGCAAACAGATCGTGATATGCAGTTTTCAAGGTGCGAACCTCCCCGGCCAAGTATGATCGCTTGCCCTTCGCACCGCAAGGATGGTTGGCTAAAGGATCAGCGCATCCTCCATATCCACGGCAGGCTTTGCACCGATGTGGCGCACATTGCGGTCGGTTCGGTTTCCCAGATTGTAAAAGCGCAGGCTATCCGCCGCAGGGTCGATGATGTTTTCCAGGCGGTGTTGCACAAGTTTGAGCTGGGCAGCGTCCAGCACGCACTCAAACACGCTGCATTGCACGCGCACGCCATAGTCCTGGCAACACTTTGCCACCTGCCGTAGCCTGCGCTTGCCGGCATCGGTGAGGGTGCTCACATCGTACGTGATCAGTACCAGCATCCCATCCCTCCGTTCTGAGCATAGGCATCGGAATGTTTTTGCAGGTCGAATGTTGCTCCGGGGGTTCCTGCGTCCTATTCCATGCGGCTATCATAGGCGGCAAAGGCATCTTCGCAAGATGTTCTGATCTAAGCGGCACCTTTTTTCCTCGATAGCGTAGCAACATATGAAGCTGTTAACTGCGCCGGACCTGCCGCTTTGCACACTTGCGCTTTCTGCCGCGTTTCGTGGCGAAAGCGACGGCAGTGGTGACAGACTAGTGCGCCGAAAGCTCACACCACATTCCTGCGCCCGTTGTGTTTGCCATGCAGCAGCAAGGTTGCAGCCGCAGCGGTATATGTACCCGCCCTGCCTGCCGCCCCGGCTTTGATCAGGCTACGGGCAATCTGAAACTTTGTGTCTAGCTGACCGCATCCCATAAGGTAGCGCGTGCTATAAAGGGCAACGCGCTGCGTCTGGCCAAACGGCAGCGCATATCGGGAAGTTACCCCCATGCCCTGCTGTACGGAATACACTGGGCAGGGCAACGCCCTCGCCGAGCAGCGCACCGCCCAGCGGGGCAGCGGGTTGCTCGGCTCTGCGCGTTATTTCCACAGGAAGGGCGGGTATGCATCCAGATCGCCGCGGATGGTGCGCGCTAGTAGCAGCGCCTGCGTGTAGGGAACCAGCCCCCATTCCACCTTCTCCTCCAGGAAGGGATGGGTGATGATCTCCTGCTTGCGCGC
>LVAR01000081.1 GCA_001604115.1 Clostridiales bacterium Firm_12
CGGCTTCGGCAGCCGCGGCGCGCTGCTGCTCGGCGGCGGCCAGATCCGCCAGCACGGCCTCGCGGCGGGCGGCTACGGCGTCCATTTCCTGATGGCAGGTCTGCTGATCCCCCACCAACCGGCGCTGATCGTGCCGGATGCGCTCGCAGTTATGCTCCGCCTCCTTCAAGGCAAGCATGGCCTGCGTGTGCGCCTGCTGGGCGGCCTCCCGCTCCCGGCGGGCAGCTTCCAGCTGCATGGTGAGCGTTTCGGTTTTGCCCTTCATTGCCTGGGCATCGGTCTCCTCGCGGCCGCTCTGCTCCTGGATGCGCGCCAGCTCCGCCGTCACGCCCTGGATGCCCTCCTCCAGCTGCTCCACAGCCTGGCGCATGCCCTCGGTTGCCTGGCGGTGGTCGCCCAGCTCGCTTTGGGCAGTGCGCTGGCGCTCGGTGTCCCGTACCACAGCGATTTCCTGCTGCTGAAACGCTTCCCGCGCCGCGATGCGCCGCTCGCGCAGCGCCTGACGCTCCGCCTGCATGGCGGCCAGCTGATCCGACAGCGCCGTGGCATTGATGCGCTGCGTGGCCAGGGCTGCCTCCAGCTCCTTGATTTCCCGCTCGCGCCCCAGCAAATTTTGCGCCTTTTGCTGGATGCTGCCGCCTGTCATGCTGCCGCCGGAGTGCATCACATCGCCTGCCAGCGTGACCAGCCGGAACGCCTGCCCGCCCGCCCGCATGATGGCAATGCCGCTTTCCAGATCCTCGGCGATCACGGTGCGTCCCAGCAGGCTTTCCATCACAGGACGGTAGCGGGCGTCAAACCCACACAGCTCGCTGGCCACGCCCACACAACCGGGCATGGCGAGCACGCGCCGCTCGTTTTGCGTGAGTGTGCGCGGGTGCATGGCGCTGAGCGGCAAAAAGGTGGCGCGCCCCAGCCGGTTGCTGCGCAGGTGGTCGATCAGGGTTTTGGCATCCTGCTCGGTCTGGGTCACGATGTTCTGCATCGCGCCGCCCAGCGCCATGTCCAGCGCAGTTTCATACTCCTTGGGCACAGTGAGCAGCATGGCCACCACATCGTGCACCCCGGCCATGCCCTGCCTGCGCGCATGCGTGAGTGCCTGGCGCACCGGGTATTGGTAGCCCTCGTAGCCCTCCTGAAGCTCCCGCAGGGTGGCCAGGCGCGTTTCGCTGCCGCGCAGGGCTTGCAGCAACGCCTGCTCCTCCGCCTGGGTTTGCTGCAAAGCCTCTGCCAGCGATTGGGCGCGCTGCTCCAGCGCGGCGGCTTCGGCGCGGCGGGTCTCAAACAGCGCCAGCTCCCCGGCCAGCGCGTGTTTGGCCGCGTCCAGCGCGGCTTGCAGGGTCTGCTCTTTTTCGTTGGCGCCTTCCAGCGCCTCGGCCAGCTCCGCGCGGCGCGCGGTCATGGTGCTGAGCATGGCGCTCTGGCGTGCGTGCGCGGTGCGCACATCCTGCATGCGGTTCATCCGGTCGATGATCGCGCTCTTGTGGGTGGAAAGATCCTCCTCCCAGCGGGCGGCAGCCTGAGCGGCAGCTTCATGGGCTTGCTCCCGCACGGCCAGCTCCGCTTCCGCGGCGGCGCGCTGCGCATCCGCTTCGGCCAGCCCGCCGTCGGATTCGGTCATGGTAGCCTGGATCAGCTTCAGGCGGGAGCGCAGGGCGTTGCCCTCGGCCTCCAGCCGCTGCAAGGCCTCCTGCCCGGAGGTCAGGCGGTTTTCCACCTGCTGAGCCTGCTCCCGCGCGCGGTGCAGCGCATCGCTGCGTGCCAGCAGCGCTGCGTTGGCCTCCGCAAGCGCCTGTTGCAGCTGCTCCAGCCCCGCATCCTGCCTGTCCCGCTCGGCCAGCAGCGCCCCCAGCGTGCTCTCCAGCTCCACCAGCTGATCCTGAACAGCCAGCAAAGCATCCTCCATGGCGTTGCTGCGGGTTTGAAGCCGCCCGTAGCGCAGGAGGTACAGCTCCACATCCAGCTCCCGAAGGGTTTCGGACAGCGCCAAATACTCCTTGGCGACCTCGGCCTGCTTTTCCAGCGGCACAAGCTGGCGGTTTAGCTCCTCCAGCACATCCTCCACGCGCACCAGGTTTTCATCGGCGCGCTTGAGGCGCTGCTCGGCCTCCTCCTTGCGGGCGCGAAACCGGCTGATGCCCGCCGCCTCCTCAAAGACGGCGCGGCGATCCTCGCTGCGCTGGGAGAGGATCTCGTCGATGCGCCCCTGCCCGATGATGGAGTAACCTTCCTTGCCCACGCCGGTATCGCGGAACAGATCCACCACATCTTTCAGGCGACAGGCGGATCCGTTCATTAAATATTCGCTTTCGCCGCTGCGGTAAACCCGGCGGGTGATGCTCACCTCGGCAAAATCCACCGGCAGCTCATGATCGGTGTTGTCAAAGACGAGTGTCACCTCGCAGTAGTTCATGGCCTTGCGCATCTCGGTACCGTTGAAGATCACATCCGCCATGCTGTTGCCGCGCAGGGTCTTGGCGCTCTGCTCGCCCAGCACCCAGCGCACCGCATCGCTGATATTGCTCTTGCCGCTGCCGTTGGGGCCCACGATGCCCGTCACGTTTTGCGGGAAAACGATCTCCGTGCGCTTGGCAAACGATTTGAAACCATAGATTTCCAGTTTGCTAAGCCGCATCCTCTTCCCCCTTACGCCTGCTCGGCATCAATGATCTCCAGCGCCGCGCGCGCGGCGGCCTGCTCTGCAGCCTTTTTGGTAGCGCCCTCGCCCCTGGCGATGGCATTGCCGCCGATGCTCACCTCGCACTGGAAGCGCCGGTCATGCGCGGGGCCGGTTTCGGACAGCACCGCATACTCCGGCAAGCCCAGCTCATGCGCCTGGGAATAAGTCTGCAAAAGCCCCTTATCGTCCCGGCCACGGCGGGCGGAGAGCGCCTCCTCATCGCTGTAGAGGCGATGGATGAGCGCCTGAGCGGCCTGCATGCCGCCGTCCAGATACACCGCGGCGATGATGGCCTCCATGGCATCGGCCAGGATGCTGGGTTTTTCCCGCCCCAAAGTGCTTTCCTCGCCATGCCCCATGCGCAGCGCGCGCCCCACGCCCAGCTCCCGCGCCAGGTGGCAGAGCGTTTCCTCGCACACCAGGGTGGCGCGGCGGGCGGTCAGCTCGCCTTCATGGCGGTCGGCATATTTGCGGTAGAGCATATCGCTGATGGTAAAGCCCAGCACAGAATCGCCCAGAAACTCCAGGCGCTGGTTATCGGCCTCCTCCTTGGTGGAGGGATGGGTGAGCGCCAAACGCAGCAGGGCGGCATCATGAAAACGGTACTGGAGGGCGGCCTGGAGGGTGCGCATGGGTATGATCTCCTTTATGATGGCGTGGGGGGAAACAGCGGTGCGCCGGGATGAAAGAAGGCGCTGAAAGGTCAGCGCCAGGGAGGGCGGAACCATGGGGGAAGCCTGGGCTTGCCCATTTGCCGGGACGCAGCTACGCGCGGGTATTGCCAAACCGGCAAAACCCGCGGCGAAGGCGCAACAAAAAATGCTTACTTGTGAGCCTGGATGTAGTTTACCACATCACCGACGGTCTTGAGGTTCAGGATCACTTCATCTTCCACCTCGACCTCAAATTGCTGCTCCAGCTCCAAAATCATGACCATCACGTTGGCGCTGTCCGCCTTGAGATCTTCCACCAAGCGGCTTTCAGGGGTGATGCTGGCGGCATCCACCTGTAGCTGGGATGCGATCATATCGCGTACTTGTTCAAAAACCATGATGATTCCTCCTTTATGATTGCTCCTGGACGGCGGTATGCTCATTCTGCGGGCGCCGCTTGCGGCTCCGCAGACACCAGGCGTGCTTCGATCTTGCCCACCACATCGGCGGTGACCATATCCACCGCCTGGCGGATGGCGCAGGCGATGGCGTGCGCATTGCTGGAACCGTGCGCTTTGACCACGTTGCCGCTCACGCCCAGCAAGGGCGCGCCGCCAACCTCGGTATAGTCCATGGTCTTTTTGACGCGCTTGAAGGCGGGTTTGGCCAGCAGGCCGCCCAACTTGCCGCGCACATCCGCGGTGATTTCCTGTTTGATGATGCCCATGAGCGTGCCGGCGACCCCCTCCATGAACTTGAGGATCACATTGCCCACAAAGCCGTCGCACACGACCACATCGGCCACATCGCCGGTGATGTCGCGGCCTTCTACATTGCCAATAAAGTTGAGCCCGCTCTCGGCCAGCAGCTCATAGGCCGCCTTGGTGAGCGCGCAGCCCTTCTCGCTCTCGGCGCCGTTGTTCACCAGGCCGATGCGCGGGTTTTGGATGCCGCGCATGCCCTGCATGTAGGCGTTGCCCATGAGCGCGAACTGCGCCAGATACTCCGGGCGGCAATCCACATTGGCGCCGCAATCGATCAGCAGAAAAAAGTCCTTGCCGTTGGGCAGCAGGGGCGCCAGCGCCGGGCGCTCGATGCCCTTGATGCGCCCCAGGCGAAACATCCCGCCTGCCAGCACCGCGCCGGTGGAGCCCGCGCTCACAAACGCATCCACCTGCCGGTCGCGCAGCTTGAGCATACCATCGACTATGGCGCTGCCCTTTTTCTTGCGCACGGCCATCACGGGGCTTTCGTCATTGGTGATGACCTCCGGGCAATCGGTGAAGGTCACACGCTGGCGCAGGGCTGGCGCATCCGCAAACACACGGTCCGCCTCGGCGGTCACGAGGTCCAGGGGGCCGGCCAGCTCCAGGTGCAGCTGCGCAAAACGCTCCAGCGCCTCGCGTGCGCCCGCCACGGTAGCCGCGGGGGCATGGTCGCCGCCCATCACATCCAAATAGATCTTCATGCGTTTCCTCCGCTCTATTCCAGCTTGATGCCGTAAATGTAGCTCTTATCCTTGCCGGTGGTGGCAATCACCAGCACATCCCGATACACTGCCGGGGAGGCTTCGATGCTGCCTTCCAGCTGCAGGGAAGTGAGCAGTGTGCCGCTCTTGGCATCCACCAGGCTCAGCGCGCCGCCGGATTCGCCCTGGATGATCCAGGCATCCCCCGCGTCATTATACACCGCGACGGGGCTGGACACGCTGGGGCTGGACAGCGCCAGGCTCCAGCGCACACTGCCGGTGGATTTGCTCAGCGCGTACAGCGTGGCCGGGCGCGTGCCGTTGGTGGCGGTAAAGTAGACCAGATCGCTCACATTGCCCTGGCCGACCACGGGGCTTGCCACCACGCCGACACTGGCTTCGGTGGTGTAAGTGAGCTCCGGCACCTGAAACGCCCACAGCTCCTTGCCGGTGAGTGCATCCAGCTTGCGGATGGTGCTCACGCCCGTGCGCCCCTGCCCCAAAATGGTGTTGGCGGTGTACAGGGAAACGGCCGTATCGCTTTCCATATCCAGGGCGATGGTCGCATCCACATTATCGCCGGTGTTCACGGCCCACACGGGGGTCAGGGTGTTCACATCCACACACTGCACGATGCCCGTCTGATCACCAAAGTAGGCATAGCTGCCGTACATGGCGACGGAGCCGTCAATGTTGGTGTTCTTTTCCTTTTGCTTGCCGGCCAGCCAGGTGTAGCGCTGCGTGGCGGGGTCCAGCTTGAGGGTAGCCAGCACATGATCGAAGGCATCGTTCATCTCCATGGTATAGAGGATGCCGTTTTGCCCGCCCACGATCATGGTGCCGGTGTTTTTGTCAAACAGCGGGGAGGAGTTGATGCCGCTGTAGTTGCTGCGCATGAGCTTTTCCTTGCCCTTAAGCATGGTCAGCTCCTTGTTGTTCATCAGGTTATACAGGTGCAGGCCGTTTTCCACCGTTTTGGTGGCCAGCACGCCAAAGTGCTGCCCCACCGCCAGCATGGGGGATGCGTTGGTCTGCAGCGACACCACGCCGTTGGAAGGCCACTCCACGCTGATGGCCTCGCGCGTCGGCTCCCCCGTGACCAGATCCAGGAAATAGATCTTGCCGTTTTGCCCGGCGACGATCGTTTCCTTGAGCGCCTGCTTGTTTTTGGCTTCGTCCGTCATAGCGAGAATGGCACGCAGCTGTGTGGGCCACTTGACGATGATGGGCTGCCCCGGCCAGCTGACCCCGGTGAGCGAGCCGCTTTTTGCGCGAACGTTGCCCTCCATGGGCACTTTCCAGATTTCCGTGAGCGCCTTGCTCTGGATATCCACCGTGCCGTAGGCGGCATTTTGGCGGAGCGGATCGCCCCGGAAGGTGAGCACGCCGCTCTGATCCCAGATGGCATATTTATAGGGCTCGGTGATGACGATCTTCTTGGCGCGATCGTACCCTTCCTTTTTCGTGGTGCCCTCATAGGCAAAGGTGGCCAGCTTGATAGCCGCCGGATCGGCGGATGCATCCGCCGCGGCAGCCAGCAACGGCAGCGGGGTGGGCGCGGGGGTGGCGACCGGGGTGGCGCTCGCCGCATCGGCGGGCTGTCCGG
>LVAR01000082.1 GCA_001604115.1 Clostridiales bacterium Firm_12
GTATGCTCGGGGGTGCTTGCCAGCACAAAATCCGCCACGGCAATATCCTCGGCCGTGTAGGCCTGATAGTCGCTCACGGCTTCCCGTGCGACTGTGAGCCCGGCGGAGAGGAAGCACACTACCAGCAACAGCGCGCCGAGCACGCGCCAGCCCGCGACCCCGCGGATGCGGGCAAACAGATCCAGCGCATAATCCGCCGCCATGGGCAACAAAGTCAGAAACCAGACGTAGAGCAGCTTATTGTTATCATACTCATTGGGCTGGAACAGGATGAACTCCGCCACCAGCAGGATCAGGAACGCCCCTGCCGCAATCATCCGGCGACCAAACACCCAGTCCCGCGGGATGGGCTCATCGGCAAAGCAGGTTTCCGCCATGCCGTCGGTCACGGAGGCGGCCTTGAGCTTTTCATCCGTTTCGGCGGCCTTTTCCGCGTCAAAGGCGTGCTGGAACAGCTCCTCAATGAGCGGTCGGTGGCTCTTCTCGGGCTTTTCCTGCCCGGTCACGGCGCGCATCACGCCCACGCGGTCGTTATCATCGGGGGAAAACGCGCTGGCGCGGAGCTGCTCGGGCTCCAGCGGGCGGGTGTAGGGCTGCTCCGGCTGGGTCTTGACGATGGGCTCCGGCGATTTGGGCAGGCTGTGTTGGCCGTAGGCGGGCATATCATGTGCCATCAGGCTGTTCAGCGGGGTCAGGCTGGGGTCGGGGCCATCGTCCGTGATGTCATCGGCATCCGGGTCGCTGTACTCCGGGGCGGGCGCAGGCTCGGCAGGCTCTGCGTATTGGCCGGGGGTCATGGCCGCCACCAGCGTGCCGCGCATGTCCTCCTCCAGGCGGAAAAGGCCGTCCGTCTGGGCGGCAGCCAGATCGGCCTCCTGGCGCAGGTCACCGGTGCGGCGCTGGAGCAGCGCCAGCAAAATCAGCAGGTACGGCAGGCCGATATTTTTGATGTAAAACCAGAAGTAGGGATCCACCAGCCCTTGGCCGCCGCGGTTGTTGGCCCAGTTAAACTGCAGGCGCAGGAAGTGCTCGCTGCTGGTGGCCTGCACAAACGTAAAGCTGACCAGCTGTGGCAGCGAAAGCGCGGCCGCCACACAGGCGAACAGCAGGAAAGGCCGGAAGGCCTCCATTTTGCGGGCCTTGGGCGCGTGCAGCGTGGCATACACCGCCATGCCCAGGGAGAGCAGCACCAGCGCAAGGTACGTGTGGGTGTGGATGAGCGGCAGCCCGCCTGCCAGCACACCGGCCACCAGCAAAGCCCGCGTGGGGTGGGAGCGGTGCTGCACCAGCGGGGGCAGCAGCAGGTTCAGGATGGGCATGAGCATGGCCCAGCCCCCCAGGATGCCGCGCTGGGGCACAAGCATATCGCACAGGATGTTTACCCAGCGCAGGTTGTTGGGATCGGGCTGGTTGGTGGGGGTTTGGTAGTAGCCGCCCAGCACGTTGCGCAGGTTGTCCCAAGCGGTGGTCACGACACCGCCCTGCACCGTGCCGCTGAGCGTGAAAAAGAAGCCCAGCCCGCCGTTGAGGAACAAAAGGCACGTGGCCAGCGCCACCGCGCCCCGCCGCTTGGCCAGCTGCGCGGTGAGCAGCGCAAAGCCGAAGATCACGGACGCGCACATGATTGTGCCGGTAAAGGCCATGGCGGCTGGCAGGCTCATGCCCATCATGTACAGGGATGTGGCAAACGTATCGGACAGGTAGGGGTAGGCCATGGTGGCGTTTACCATCAGGCTGTTGTGCAACGGGAACTGCGCGTTCACCGCTGAGGTGGCCACTGCCAGGTGCAGGGACAGATCCCCGTAGGTGCTCTGCCCCACATGGTAGCTGCCATCCGCCGCCGGCCGGATGCTGTGCGTCACCATCAGGAAGGCCGCCACCACCGTTAGCGGCACAGCCACCCAGAGGATGGCACGCAGCATACGGCGATCTTCCTGGCTGTAGCGCACACGCGGGCTGTGGTCACGGGAAATGTAGGTAAACAGCACGATCACGCCCAGGGTGAGCGTGGCCACCAGATGCGCCGTGACCGTAAAGGAGATCAGATACGCCCACAGCGCGGGCAGCCAGATAAACAGAAACAGACCGATGGAAGCGCCTGCGTAGCCGCGGGCAACAGGGCGGAGCCGGGGCAGCCAATTGCGGGCGATCAAGAACCCGCCTGCCAGGAATAATGCCAGATATACAACGCCAGCCAAGGGGACATCCCTCCTGTGATGGGAGTGTGGCGCCGGGCGGCGCCGTCCCCGTGCGGGGAGCGCGCCGCCCATTGCCCTTTGCTGCTATGATTATATCACACCGAAAGCATTTGCCGGAAGAACTGCACCGCAGTTTGCAGGGCATCGTCATCCACGGTGCACTCGCCGCGCAGGGCTTCCATGCTGCGCAGCTGGAAGGGAGAAAAGCGGTAAACCTTGCCGCCAAGCCCGGTGTAGAAGCGTCCGTCGGTCACGGTGGGGGCCAGGCAGGGCACGATCACCGCACGCTCAAAAAGAATTTCGATGGCGGTCTCCAGCGCGTCCCACGCCTCTCCGCCTACGCGGCTTTGCGGACTGCTCTCCAGCGCCGTGGTAAAGGTGAGCTCCGCGCCGCCCTTGCAGGCGCGCCGCCGCAGCGCGCTTTTCCAGCGCGCGAGGGGTTTGCCCGGCACCGTCAGCTGGGAAAAAGTCAGTGATGCGGCCGTGGGGCTGCGGCTGGGCTCCCCTTGCGTGCGGATGCCCGTCACAGTGAGCTCGTTCATGAAAAACTGTGCCATGATGGCACGCTTGTGCCACAGGGCGCGCAGCAGGGGGAAGGTGAGCCGTGGGCGGATGAGCAACAGTTTCATAGGCAGGGGCGTATGGCGCGCGATGCCGGAGAGCATCATCTCGCTGGCTTTGCAAAGCGAGGCGCGCCGCGCGCGCAGACCCAGGCGGGAGCCGCTCTTGAGCAGGATGTTCAGGGGACGGTCCGCGCCGCGCTCATCCCCGTGCGGTGGCAGGGCGGTGCGCACCACGCCGTCCAGGCGGCCCTTTTCGGTAACACCGATCAGCGCCAGCGGCGCGCCCTTGGGCAAATACCGCCGGAAAGCCGCGCGTGTGGCATAACCGCCGTGGTCAAGCACAAAACAGGGGTCAATCTTGCGCTGTTTGAGGTGGGCGGCCATGGCTGCCGCGCCTTCGCCGGCCAAAAGCCCATCCATGGACAGCGCCAAAAACAAATCGCCCCCCGGCTGGTAACCGCTGGCCAGCAGCGCATCCAGCGCCTCCAGCAGCGCAACCACATGGGCGCGCCCCAGCGGCGCGGGAAACGGCAAGGCCGCGCTGCGCATCGGCTCCCGGCAGGGCAAACTGTCCATGTGGGATACGAACACCAGCGGATCGGTCACGTTTGCGCCCGGCATTTCCAGCAGCAGGGCGTCGTTGGCAAAGCGCTTCTGCTCTGTGCGGGCAAAGATGGCCGGGTAGCGCTCGGCCAGCAAAGCCGCCACCCTGGCTGCGCCCTCCGGGGTATAGGCGGTGTAAAAATTCAGGGCGCGCAAGGTGTCCTTGGCGCGCTGGTAGTTCAGCGGCGCTAAAAATTCGCTCATGTTCGCCTCCAGCAATGCGTTACTATGGTAAGGCTATTTCGCCTTCCGTGCGCAAAAATCCTGCCTGCCTGCGGGGCATGGCATGTGCGGCGGTGGTGTTTTGCACATTGGAATTCCCTGCAAAACGTGCTATGATGTTGCCTGGCAAAGCGGTGCAAACGGCGGCGTTACGGGGCACCCCCCGCGATGGGCCCGCATGCACCGCAACCGGGATTGGAGGCAAGCCCATGCGGCGTTTGAGCATTATTGTGCCCTGCTATAATGAGGAGGAGAGCATCCCCCTGTTTTACCAAGCCTGCGCCCAGGCGGTGGCGGCACTGCCGGTGGAAACCGAGTGGTGGTTTGTGGATGATGGCAGCACCGACGGCACCCTGGCGCAGTTCCGTGCCCTGCACGCGGCGGATGCGCGCGTGCATTACCTGACCTTCAGCCGCAACTTTGGCAAGGAAGCCGCCATGTTTGCCGGGCTGGAAGCTGCCACCGGCGACCTGGCGGCCGTGATGGATGTGGATCTGCAAGACCCGCCTGAGCTGCTGGCCGGCATGCTGGAGGGCATCCAAACGGAGGGGTATGACTGCGTTGCCACCCGCCGCGTGACACGCCAGGGCGAGCCCAGGCTCCGCTCTTTTTTCGCGCGCAGCTTTTACCACCTGATCAACCGCATCAGCAAGACCGAGGTAGTGGATGGCGCGCGGGATTTTCGCCTCATGACCCGGCAAATGGTGGATGCCATCCTTTCCATGCGGGAGGTGAGCCGCTTCAGCAAGGGCATCTTCAGCTGGGTCGGTTTTCGCACCAAATGGCTTGAATATGAAAACGTGCAGCGCGCGGCCGGGGAAACCAAGTGGTCTTTCTGGAAGTTGCTGCTCTATTCGCTGGACGGCATCATCGCGTTTTCGACTGCGCCGCTGGCCATCGCCAGCATCACCGGGATGATCTTTTGCCTGCTGGCGTTTGTGCTCATCCTCTACTTCTTTATCAAGACCCTGATCTGGGGCGATCCGGTCGCGGGCTTCCCGGCGATGATCTGCATCATCCTGTTTTTGGGGGGCATTCAGCTGTTTTGCATCGGCATTCTGGGGCAGTACCTGAGCAAGACATATCTGGAAACCAAACGCCGCCCCCTGTACATTCTCAAAGAAAAGGTGTGATTGTGATGCGCGGTACGCGCTCTTTCAGCATTGGCGGGGTGCCCATTGGGGGCGGCTCGCCTGTCACGGTGCAAAGCATGACCAATACCGACACGCGGGATGCAGCCGCCACGCTGGCGCAGGTGCGCGCCCTGGCTGGCGCAGGTGCGGACATCGTGCGCGTGAGCGTCTATGACGAGGCCTGCCTGCCCGCCTTTGCCGATATCGTGGCCGGCGCGCCCGTGCCCATTGTGGCGGATATCCACTTCCGGGCGGATCTGGCGGTGGGCGCGCTGGAGCGCGGCGCGGCCAAGGTGCGCATCAACCCCGGCAACATCGGCGCGCAGGCCAAGGTGCGCATGGTGGCGGATTGCGCCAAGGCGCACGGTGCGCCCATCCGCATCGGGGTCAACAGCGGCAGCATCGAAAAGGACATCCTGCGCCGCGAGGGCGGCGTGACGGCGCAAGGCATGCTGGAAAGCGCACTGGGGCATGCGCGCATCCTGGAGGCCGTGGGGTTTCGGGACATCGTGCTCAGCCTGAAGGCCACCGACGTGCCGCTGACCGTACGGGCCTATGAACTGGCCGCCGCGCAGACGGACTACCCGCTGCATGTGGGGATCACGGAGGCAGGGCTTCCGGGGGATGGCAACATCAAAAGCGCGGTAGGCATCGGCAGCCTGTTGCTTCATGGCATCGGCGATACGGTGCGCGTGTCGCTCACCGGCGACCCGGTGCCCGAGGTGGCCGCGGCGATCGATATTTTGAAAGCCTGCGGCCTGCGCCGGGATTTTGTCAATGTAATCAGTTGCCCGACCTGCGGGCGCACCAGCGTGGATGTGGCGGAGATTGCCCGCCGTGTGAAACAGGAGCTGGCGAACATCCGTGTGCCCATGACCGTGGCGGTGATGGGCTGCGTGGTCAACGGCCCCGGCGAGGCGCGCGAAGCGGACATCGGCTTGGCCGGCGGTGGCTTGGCGGAGGGCACGGGCTATGCTACCGGCGCGATTTTTGAGCGAGGCAAGCCGCCCGAGAAAGTGGAAGGCGATCTGGCGGGTGAGCTGATCCGGCGTGCCCGCCGAATCGCCCAAACCAAGCAGCGCAAGGCCGATTGACCTAAGGGCGCCACGGCGGG
>LVAR01000083.1 GCA_001604115.1 Clostridiales bacterium Firm_12
CCGGCTATGGTCAGGCCATTGACACGGGCGGCAGTGCCCGTGCCCGATGCCACCACGTTTTGCATGTAAGTTTGCAGCGTTTGGGCGATATCCAAACTCACCACCCGGCGGTACTCCTTGCTGGTGAAGCGCAGGCGCGTGACCCCGCCCGGCCCTTTGACCTGCCGGAGCAAGCGGGGCTCCATCATCACGCCGTTATTGGCGATGGATGCGGCCACCATGCACATGTGCAGGGGCGTAGCGCCGATCTGGCTCTGCCCCGCGCCGCTCCAGGCGATCTCCACTGCGTTGCGCCCCGTGGTGGGGTAAACGCTGTTTTCCACCACCACATCGCGAAACAGGAAGTTGTCGTTAAAACCGAAAGCCTCCGCCGTTTTGCGCAGGGCAGGGTCCCCGAGCATCAAGGCGCATTGGGCAAAGGCGTTGTTGCAACTCACGGTAAAGGCGCGCTCCAGCGTAAGGTTGCCGTGCTGTGCCTTTCGATAGTCATGGATGTATTGATCCAGCACCGAGGTGGCACCAGTGCACAGGAACTGGTGCGTGGCGATGCCGGATATGTTTTCCAGCGCGGATGCAGCCGTGATGATCTTGAACGTGGAGCCCGGCGCAAGCGTGCTTTGCAGCGCGCGATTCCAAAAGGGGTGCAGCGGATTTTGCTTGTCCGCCGCGGTAATGCTTTGCGGATCGAACACCGGCAGGCTTACCATGGCCACAATCTCGCCGGTGCGGTAGTTCATCACCACAGCGGCGCCACTTTTATCCCGGGTGTTTTCACCGGTTTCAAAAGCATTGACGATCATGGTGTTCAGTTTGCTGTCCACAGTGAGGGTCACATCATCCCCGCGCCGGGTCTCGCCGCGCAGCAGCGCCGCCACCCGCTCGCTCAGCGAGGTTTCAAACCCCAGCAGGTAGTTGGCCTGGAAGGAATCCACCCCGTTGGCCACATTACCCTCCCGATCGCCGATCAGGTGCACGGAGGCGCGCCTTGCCTTGATGTTGGCCGGGTAGACTCGCTCACCTTCGCCGTCGGTCGTCGCCATCACCACCCCGTTACGGTCGATGATGTCCCCGGCGATCACGCTGCGCTTGGCGCTCTGGTAACGGGTGTTGCGGCTGTTGCTGAACCAGCGGTTTCCGTACGTTGCAACGCTGTAAACCCCATACAGCCCTGCCACCAGCAAAAGCCCGATCACGATCAAGGTGAGCAGGCGAAAGCGCGTGCGGAGCTGTTTCATGGCAAGCCCTCCTTTGGTTTCAGGTGTTGCGGTTGCGCGCGGCCATGCGGTGCCCCGGCGGGGTGCCTCCCCCGGCGATGGGCTCTGGCTTGCCGCCGGATGCGCGTCACGCCCGGGCGTGCGGCAGCAGGGAGGCCTCCCCCATGCTGTGGCTGATTTCATAATCATACGCCAGCTCATCCTGGTTGATACTGGCCACCCCTTGCAACAGGCCGATCAACCCCATACAGCTCACCAAGGATGTGCCGCCGTAGCTCACAAAGGGCATGGTCACGCCTGTCAGGGGGATCAGCTTGAGCACCCCGCCAATGATCACGAACGTCTGCACGCCCAACATCACGGTCGCACCCATCGCCAGCAGCGCCAAAAAACTGCTGCGGGCGCTGGTGGCAATGCTGGTGCCGCGCAGGATCAGGATCACATACATGATCAGCACCAAAATGCCAAACGCAATGCCAAACTGCTCGCAGATGACCGCAAAAATGCAGTCCGTAAAATACACCGGGATCACGCGCGGCGCGCCAAGCCCCAGCCCCACCCCAAAGATGCCGCCTGATGCGATGGCCATGAGCACCTGCGCGATTTGGTAACCATACGTCTCGTAATACAGCCATGGGTTTTGCCAGATGGCCACACGCCGCTTCACGTGCGCAAAGCGGTCATACCCAACCATGGCTGCCGCCACGCCGCCCAGCACCCCAAGCCCTGTGAGCGGCAGGTTGCCGGTGTTGGCGTAGAACATGAACAGCGCCGTCACATAATAAATGAGCGCCGTGCCCAGATCTTTTTGCAGCATCAGCATGCCTAGGCAAAACCCCGCGAACAGCAGCCATGTCCAAAATCTGCGGCGGCTCATGTAGTAGGCCAGGATGAGCAACAGCGCCAGCTTGACCAGTTCACTGGGCTGCAGGCTGGTGCCCGCGATGCGGATCCAGTTGGTGGCACCGTTTTGCTCGGTGCCAATGGCAAGGGGCAGCACCATGAGCGCCGCGGCGCCCGCCATGATCAGCTTGATCAGAAACCCCCAGCTGCGCACATAGCGCACCAGCAGGATGCAAAAGAGCATGACCACAATGCCCACGCTATAATACATCGCCTGTTGCAAACCGCGCGATGTGCCCCCATCCAGATCGGTTGTGTAAAGCACCAGCACGCCCAGCGCGCACAGGAAGTTGGCAATGGCCAGCAGGAGCTTATCCGCCGGGAAAAACCGTGGCAGGGTCATGGTGGCAATATAGATGAGCGCGGGCACCGCCACCGCGAGCGCAAACCCCTGCCAGCGAAGCTCCCCCTTGAGTGCCAACAGCAAAAACGCGCTGAAGAAGAACAGCATCATGGCCGATACCAGCCGCCGGTCGGGATGGCGGCGCGAGGGCACACGGGGTTCCCTGTCACGCGATTTCATGGCTCCCGCCTCCCTTTCAGGTATTTGTCCCACAGGAGTCGCTTGGCTTTGGCGGCTTCATCCGGCTCAACGTAAAGGCTGCGGGGCGCTTCGTCCTCATCGGCATATTCATAAGGTTCATCTGACTGCGGCGCCGCTTCATATTCCGGGTAGGTGTAGCCACTATCCACCAGACGCACCGGATGTGCGGGCGGCGTTGCATAGGGCCATGCATCCGTGTCCGCCGGGGCGATCCTGTCCGGCAACGCCTCGCCTTGCAGGGGCGGGATGAGCGCATCATCGGCATCCGCTTCCCCTTCCGGCGGGTAGAAGGTAACGCGCGGCGCATAGGTGGGGTTATCTTTTTCCGCATCCTCCGCCGGAGGCGCAAAGAGCCCCTGTTCGAGCGCGCGGTGCGCAGTCTGGTGGCCGTGCGCCTGATCCCAAAACGCATCCGCGGCCTGGGCAGCGGCGTCATCCGGCGTGTCCGCAGCCCACAGCTCTTCCGCCGGCTCATCATAGGTGATAGGCTCATCCGGCGCATCCAACGCCGCCAGAGGAGGCAGCGGGTTTGCGCGCGGGTGGCGCGGCAGTGCCTCCGCCTGTGTGGGCTCTACAGCCGATAAGGTTTCCGGCTCCTGCTGCAAGATCGCGCCGCTTTTCCCCGACTTGGGCGGCGGCATGAATTCGCCGATATCCGTCTGGAGCAACGCATTGCCCGGCACAGCCGCCTGCGGTGTGGCCATGGCAGCAAAGCCCGGCACCGGGGCTTGCATCGCAGCCGAAGTCGGGGGGGCATAGCCCGGCTGTTGGGTTTGAAACTGCGCCTGCTGCACGGCCTGTAGCTGGGCGGGGGTGTAGCCCTGCATCAGCAAGGCCAACTGCGCCATGGCCTCCGCCTGCGCGGGAGCATACGGCTGCGCAGCCAGCATAGCCTGCAACTGCGCGGGTGTGATGAGCGGCACACCCTGCGGGGAAAGCAGCCCCATTTGCCCCAGCAGCGCAAATTGCGCAGGCGTGAAGCCTTGCGCCTGCACCGCGCCAAGCCAGGGCGCCCAAGGCATGGATGCCACAGCAGCAGGCTGCGCCGCAGGCGTTTCTTCATCCGCATCGGCAAAGGCTGCCGCCTGTGCATTGGCAGCGCCAGCGTATTCAAAGCCTGCAAACATGCGCAGCCGAAGCTCCGCCTCCCCAACCTGGATGCGGGTGCCATGGGTCAGGTAGGCTCGGCCGCGTTTGTCTTCGGGCGGGCGCCCGTCCACCAGGACTGTACGGTTTCCAAAGGGCTGGATCATCACGCCATTTTCTTCATCAAACCGAAACCACAGGTGGCGCTTGGCCACACCGGGCACGGGCACATACACATCATCCGCGCGCACGCTGCCCAAAATACCTTCATGGGCGATGGGCAGCGCCAGCCCTTCCGCCAAATCGCGGTTGCCCTTGAGCACCACCAGCTCCCCTACAAACCCTGCATCGGGCAGGAGTTTAAGGCGCTGGCGGCGTTGCTTGCGGTCGCGCGCCAGCCAGCGGTAGCTTCGCCAGGCGATGAGCGCCATGAGGAACAAAAACCAGTAACGCGCCGCTTGCGCAACCACCTCATACACCTCATCGGGCACCGTGTGCACCTCCCCGCTCCCTCACAGGCGGCGCTTTGCGCCCCCCTGATTAGTACAGAAGCCCGCGATCAATCCTCATCGTGGGCTTTTGCTTCCTCCATGAACTTTTCCAGCTTGCGCTTCACCCGTTGCAGCGCGTTATCGATGGATTTCACATGTCTGCCCAGCTTGTCGGCAATTTCCTGATAGCTCTTGCCATCCAGATAGGCGGAGAGCACCTCCTGCTCCAGCGAGCTGAGCACCTCATCCACCCGATCCCGGATGGACACGAGATCCTCCCGGCCAATGATCAGCTCCTCCGGGTTTTGGGCGTGCCCTTCCACGATCACATCCATGAGGGTGCGGTCGCTCTCCTCATCATAGATGGGTTTGTTCAGGCTCACATAGCTGTTCAGGGGCACATGTTTTTGCCGGGTGGCCGTCTTGATGGCGGTGATGATCTGCCGGGTGATGCACAGCTCCGCAAAAGCGCGAAAGCTGGAAAGCCGTTCCACCTGATAATCGCGGATGGCTTTGAACAGCCCGATCATCCCTTCCTGGACAATATCCTCATGATCTGCGCCGATCAGGAAATAGCTGCGTGCCTTGGAGCGGACAAAGTTTTTGTACTTGCCCAGCAGGTACTCCAGCGCAACGCTGTCCCCGCTTTGCGCAAAGGCGACGATCTCCTCATCCGTCTTTTCGCCAAAACGTGTGCGCAGCGTCGCCTCCCAGGAAGGGTCATCCACGGGTTGGACGTCCTCCTCAGGCTCGGCGGGCTGTTCCTCCTGTCCATCTTCCTGCGCGGTCATCAGAGGATCCAGCGCCTCCACAGCCATGGCGGCATCCTGATCTTCTTCAAATACGGACTTTAGCTTGCGCTCTCGGTCTGGTTCGGTGGTCATGGGTGTCATCCTGCCTCTTCCTTGATGTGAGTGGGCTACTTTTGGCGGCGGATGCGCTCCAGCTGCTCGCGCTGCTGTTCGCTTAAGCCGCCAAAAAGGGGATTTTGTACCGCGGGGCGCGGCGCAGCCTGGCGGCTGCCGCCACGGCTGCGGGTCTGGTGCAGTTCCCCCAGCAACTCCCGGGAGCTGAGCCGCGTAGCACCCCGTCCCAGGATCATGGTCTGCTCCAGATGGTCGCTGGTGGCCACGCGCACTTCACGGTACACAGGCATGCGCCCGCATTCCTGCTCGATATATTGATCGGCGGTTTGCCCGTGCTTGGTATACACCACGGTGATGGTAGGGCGCGCCTCCACCGAGGTGGTCATCCGCTCGCCGCGGTGCCCGTCAAAGACCAGCACCACTTCCTGGCCGGAATAGCCGGCATAATCCTCCAAAAGGTGCGTGAGGCGGTCGCGGGATTCATCCAGCGGCCAGCCTTCACGCTCTGCCGTCGGCCAGGCGCCGATGACGTTATAGCCATCCACAAAC
The DNA here is from genome assembly GCA_001604115.1 of Clostridiales bacterium Firm_12. Taxonomy (GTDB): domain Bacteria; phylum Bacillota; class Clostridia; order Christensenellales; family Aristaeellaceae; genus CAXXOK01. The sequence goes on from LVAR01000083.1 coordinate 5,654, forward strand.
AGGATGGGTTTCATGGGTCAGCGGCTGCGCAGCACGGCATACAGCAGGATGCCCGCCGCCACGGAGGCGTTGAGGCTGTCCAGCTGGCCGCGTACCGGCAGGGCTACGCGCTTGTCCGCGTTTTCCAGCACCAGACGGCTCACGCCCTCGCCCTCCGCGCCGATCACGATGGCTGCGCCGCCTTTGAAATCCACGGCGGTATAGTCCTCGCCCTCCATATCGGCGGCGTAGACCCAGATGTTATGCTTTTTGAGCAGCGCCAGAGTCGCCGTCAGGTTGGTCACGCGCGCCACCATCATATGCTCAATGGCGCCTGCGCTGGCCTTGACGGCCGCTGGCGTAAGCCCCACGGCGCGACGCTCCTGTACAATGACGCCATGCGCGCCGGCGCACTCCGCCGTGCGGATGATCGCGCCCAGGTTGTGCGGATCGGTCAGCCCGTCCAGCACGACCAGGAAAGGCTCCTGCCCGCGCTCCTGGGCCAGTGCCAGCATTTCCTCCACGGTATGGTACTGATAGGCGGAAGCAAAGGCGAGCATGCCCTGATGGTTTTGGGTGATGGCGTCCAGCCGGGCGCGGTCCACCTCTTGCACGGGCACGTGCTGCTCCTTGGCCATGGCGATGATCTCGCGGGCGGAGCCGCTCAGATCGCCGCGCGCCACCAGCAGTTTCTCGATATCGCGACCGCTCTTGAGCGCTTCGCGGATGGGATTGCGGCCGCTGAGCAGGTTCTCGTTGGGCACGATCTCCTCATCGGCAAAAGCAGGTGCATCATATGTGGGCTGCGGCGCGCGCTGAGGCGCTTCATAGCGGAAAGCATGATAATCCTTAGCAACCGGGGCGGGCGCTTCACGGCGCTCGCTGCGCTGCTCATGGTAGGAGCGGGGTGCAGTGTCATTGCCGCGGCTACGGTAGGGCTGCTGATCGCTTTTTGTGAAACGGTAATCTCCCTGATCACGCGAGGAGCGGCCGCCACGGGGAGCGAACCCATCACGGGGCAGGCGGTCGCCGCGGGGTGCAAAGCCACCCTGCGCAGGACGGTCGCCACGCGGGGCAAAGCCATCACGGGAAGGACGGTCGCCGCGGGGTGCAAAGCCTTCACGGGAAGGACGGTCGCCACGGGGTGCAAAGCCTTCACGGGAAGGACGATCGCCACGCGGCGCAAAGCCGCCCTGTGCGGGGCGCTCGCCACGGGGGGCGAAACCGCCTTTAGCAGGACGGTCACCACGCGGGGCAAAGCCGCCCTGCGCGGGACGGTCGCCGCGCGGAGCAAAGCCGCCCTGTGCGGGACGCTCGCCACGGGGGGCGAAACCGCCTTTAGCAGGACGGTCACCACGCGGGGCAAAGCCGCCCTGCGCGGGACGGTCGACGCGCGGGGCAAAGCCGCCCTGTGCGGGACGCTCGCCACGGGGGGCGAAACCGCCTTTCGCTGGACGGTCGCCACGCGGGGCAAAGCCGCCCTGCGCGGGACGGTCACCACGGGGTGCAAAGCCGCCCTGGGCAGGGCGGTTGCCGCGCGGCGGTTTTGCGCTGCTGTAATGCGCGCCCTCATCATCAAATCCACCGCGCTGCTCGGCTGCCTGCCGCTTATCCGCGCGGTTCCTCTTGTCGTTTACATCCTGATAAAATGCCATATGGGTTTTCCTTTCCATCTTTCAGGGCTGCCCTGCGCCTGTGCGCGGGCGGCCGTGATAATCCTGTGTCTTTCTTGTCTTGTGCATCATTTTTGTGCATCCAGGAAGGCCTTGCGCTCGGCGCGCACCTGCGCGGCTTTTCCGCAGGTTTTGTCGCCTTCCGGGCATGCGCCCCGCAGGCAACCGGCGCCTGCATCCTCAAAGAGTTCCGGCGCATGGCCATAGCATAGGGCAAACATGCGCCCTGCCAACGCGCGGATTTCCCACTGCGCGCGTTCGCACATGCGCAGCGCGAAGAAGTGCCGCAGTTCCCGGGCGTTCATGGTCACAAGCAACCGGGTCTCGCAGGCGTTTGGCAGCACAAAACGGGCATCCTCGTTTGCGCCAAGCCGCTGCTGCCAGCCTTCGTACCACGCTTGCATCTGCGCCATTTGCGCCTCAAACTCTGCCACAGCCTGCGTGCCCAAAGCCTGAACCGCCGGGGGAACCACGTAGCCAAAACCCTTGGCATAGCTCACATACCGCTGACTTTGCACGCTAAAGCTTGCAATGCGATGCCGTGTGAGTTGCGCCAGCAGTGCGCGGCTGACCCCTTCAATGAGAAATGTGAAGGAAACGTGTTCCAGCACACTTTCATGCCCCATCTCCCGTACTTTGCGCAGGAAGGCGCTTTGATCATTCTGGGCGATTTTGGTTTGCAGCGAGTCCAAATCGCCGCCCGCATAGCAGAGTTTGGCGGCCATCGCCACCACGGCCTCGCTGTCCGGGGTCACGCGGAACAGCTCCACGCGTTGGTTCACTTGCGGCATTGCGCGCCCTCCTTGGATGTCGACTTGGTGCCACGGCGCAGCCATCGGTGGCTGCACAGCAGTGGATTCAGGCTGCACGGTGCAAGCCTGCGTCACGCCCCCGCCGCCGGATGCGCCGCTTCAAAAAGCTCGTGCACCCGGGCATGCTGCCCCGTCAGGTACAGCCAGCCGATGAGCGCCTCCAGCCCCGTGGCGCGGCGATAATCCACCGGATCCTGGTTGCGGGGTGCCAGATGCTTGGCATGCGCGTTGGTGCCTCGGCGCACCACATCCGTTTCCTGCTCGGTCAAAAGCGGCTCCACCGCGGCAAGCGCCTTGGCCTGCGCTCCCGCATTGACCCATGCCGTGGCGCTTTTGTGCAGGGCATTCACACGGGCGGCGGACAGGAGCAACCGCTGGCGCACCAGCAGATCCCATACCGTATCGCCGATAAAGGCGAGCGTGAGCGGGTTTTTCATCGCCGCATCGCGCAGTTCCATGGGTGCGCAGGCGATGCCATACCCCTCCATAAACCGACCGCCTTTCGCTGTTTCTCCAGCTTCCATCATAGCATGAACCACAATGGGTTTCAAGCGCATGGCGCGGGTTTTTCAGTGACAGCAAAAACTATGCTGCGCCCTGCGCAGCAACCACCGTGTACATCCATACACCACGCGCCCGGGAATGAAACGCAATACAAACCTGCGCTCCAGCCCTGTGCACATTGGGGTGGCCGCTTGGTTGATGCTGTCACCCGTTATCGAGTAACATATCCACAACATTTCCCCACAGTTTCCACAAGCTATCCACAGGCAAAACGGCGCTTTGGGCATATTTCCTCTTGATTATGTGGAAAAGTCACTGTTGAAAATGCGTGAGGGAAAAAACCTTTCCACATGTTTCCCAGCAGAAATCCATGGCTGCTGTACCCACCGTGGAAACCTTGTGCAAAAAGCGGGCGGAAACACGCCGGACATTTTTACCATGCCCTGCAAAATCCCTTGACTTTCCGAAGGAACAGCGTATAATATTCTTGAAGGTCAAAGTTAGTCAAACTAACCAGCGACCGGATCGTACGCGCCCTGCGCCGTATGGTTCCGTCGCGCCTTCACTTTTGGAGCGCAGCTTGCCGCGCTCCAGCCCAAGAACCGAAATGAAAACAAAGCAGGCGAGCCTGACGAATGGAGGTTGTGCCGATGACGAGCCAACAATTTACTGAAAAAAGCCGCGCTGCCCTCAACGCGGCGCAACAACTGACCGTGGAATACCAAAACCAGGAGGTCACGCAGGAGCATCTTCTCTTTGCCCTGCTGGACGATCCGCAGGGACTGATCCCGCAACTCCTGCAAAAAATGGGCAAGGATACAGCTACCATGAACGCGCGCCTGACCACGCTGATCGCGCGTATGCCCAAAGTAATGGGCAGCGGACGTGAGCCGGATAAAATCTACATCAGCGCCGAGGTAGAGCGGGCGCTGGTTGCCGCGCGCGAAGCCGCCCAACAGATGAAGGACGAATACATCAGCGTGGAGCACTTGTTCATGGGGCTGCTGCGCAAGCCCAGCCCAGGGCTTCGGCAAATGTGGCAGGATCTGGCTGTGGATGACAGAGCATTCCTGACCGCATTGCAAACCGTGCGCGGCAACACCCGCGTGACCACCGACACCCCCGAGGATACCTATGACGTGCTCCAGAAATACGGGCAGGACCTGGTGGAGCTGGCACGTAACCAAAAGCTGGATCCCGTGATCGGCCGCGACAATGAAATCCGCAGCGTGATCCGCATCCTCACCCGCAAAACCAAGAACAACCCAGTGCTCATCGGTGAACCCGGCGTGGGCAAGACTGCCATTGCGGAAGGCCTTGCCATCCGCATCGTGCGCGGGGATGTGCCTGAAAGCCTGCGCGACCGGCAGGTATTCAGTCTGGACATGGGCGCGCTCATCGCGGGCGCCAAATACCGCGGCGAGTTTGAGGAGCGCCTGAAGGCCGTGCTCGCCGAGATCAAAAAGAGCAACGGCAAGGTGCTGCTGTTTATTGATGAGCTGCACAACATCGTCGGTGCGGGGCGCACCGAGGGCAGCATGGATGCGGGCAACCTGCTCAAGCCCATGCTGGCGCGCGGCGAGCTGCACCTGATCGGCGCGACCACGCTGGACGAGTACCGCAAGTATATTGAAAAAGACGCGGCGCTGGAGAGGCGCTTCCAGCCTGTGATGGTCAATGAGCCCACGGTGGAAGACACCATCAGCATCCTGCGCGGACTCAAGGAGCGCTACGAGGTGTTTCACGGCGTCAAGATCACCGACGGCGCGCTGGTGGCCGCCGCGATGCTTTCCAACCGCTATATCAGCGACCGTTTCCTGCCGGACAAGGCCATTGACCTGGTGGATGAAGCCTGTGCCATGATCCGCACCGAGATCGACTCCCTGCCCGCAGAGCTGGATGAAAAGCAGCGCCGCATCATGCAGCTGGAAATCGAGCTCATGAGCCTGAAAAAGGAAGTGGATGAGGCCAGCCACCGCCGCCGCGATGCCTTGGAGGAGGAGCTCGCCAAGCTGAACGAGGAGTTTGCCGCCATGAAGGCGCGCTGGGAAAACGAGAAAAGCGCCATTCAAAAGGTGCAGAAACTCCGTGAGGATATGGAGCAAGTGAACGCCCAGATCCAGAAGGCTCAACGGGAGTATGACCTGAACCGCGCCGCCGAGCTGCAGTATGGCAAGCTTCCTGAGCTGCAAAAACAGCTCGCTGCTGAAGAGGAGATTGCCGAGCAGACCCGCGGGGACAATTCACTCCTGCGCGATAAGGTAAGCGAAGAGGAGATCAACCGTATCGTGAGCCGTTGGACGGGCATCCCGGTCACACGTCTGCGGGAAAGCGACCGGGAAAAGCTGCTCAAGCTGCCCGAGGAGCTGCACCGCCGCGTGATCGGGCAGGACGAGGCCGTGCAGGCCGTAAGCGAGGCTATCCTGCGCAGCCGCGCCGGTATCGCCGATGAAAACCGCCCCATTGGCAGCTTCCTGTTTTTGGGCCCCACAGGCGTGGGCAAGACGGAGCTGGCCAAAGCGCTTGCTGTGAGCTTGTTTGATGATGAGAAGAACATGGTGCGCATTGACATGAGCGAGTATATGGAGAAGTTTTCCGTCAGCCGCCTGATCGGCGCACCCCCGGGCTATGTGGGCTATGATGAAGGCGGGCAGTTGACCGAAGCCGTGCGCCGCAAACCCTATTGCGTGATCCTGCTGGACGAGATCGAGAAGGCGCACCCGGATGTATTCAACATTCTGCTGCAAGTGCTGGACGATGGACGCATCACCGACAGCCAGGGGCGCACGGTGGATTTCAAGAACACCATCATCATCATGACCAGCAACCTCGGCTCCCAGCTCCTGCTGGATGGGCTGGAGGATGGGCACATCGCCCTGAATGCGCGCGATGACGTGATGCGGCTGCTCAAGAGCAGCTTCCGCCCGGAGTTCCTCAACCGCATTGACGATATCGTTTTTTACAAACCGCTGGAGCGGGACGAGATCATGCAGATCGTGCGCCTGCAAAGCGAGCACCTGGCCAAGCGCCTGGCGCAGCAGGATGTGCACATGACCCTGACCGACAAGGCCGTGCAGGCCATCGTGGATGCGGCCTATGACCCGGTGTACGGCGCGCGGCCGCTCAAGCGCTACATCCAGAGCCATCTGGAAACGCTCATCGCCCGCAAGTTGGTCGCCGGCGAAATTTTCCCCAGTCAGGTGATCACCGTGGATGCGGATGATGACGGCCGCCTGACTGTGCAATGACCAAAACCGGCCGATCGCATGGGCGCGGGCATGTCCCGCGCCCATGTTTGATATGAGGGGGTATGTGCGCGCGGGCATCATCACTCCCAGGATAACCGGATGATGCCGATACCGCCATAGCGCCGCACCATCGGTGCGGCCGCTTACGCCTGCCTCCGGGGCACAGGCCACAGACCCACATTTTGGTTGCAAAACGCAGGCCGTTGTGCTACAGTAACCACATCTAAGCAGAAAGGAGATGTTTGCTTATGAAGAAACATGTACGCATACAGGATATTGTCCCATCCAGGGAGGTATGGGCAAACTGACCCTTCTGCTGCATGCCTCCCATACGCTGGTTTGACCCAAGAAACGTATGGAGGTAGACCCGAATTGAATCATCTTGAATCCCTAGGCGCATCCGAGCGCTTTGTTGTTCTTGCCCAAGCATACCCGAGCCTTCTGCTCGCGCGTGTGGTATCACAATCCAGGGACCTGTACCGCATCGCCACCCAACAGGGGGAGGCGCTGGCGGAGGTCAGCGGGCGCTTCCGCTTTGAAGCGTTAAGCCCCGAGGCCTACCCTGCCGTGGGCGATTACGTGATGATCGCCCCGCCGCTGGGGGATGGCTCACGCGCCATCATCCACCATGTGTTGCCGCGCAAGAGTGTGTTCCTGCGCAAGGCGGCCGGCGCCACAAGCGATGCGCAGGTGGTGGCAGCCAATATTGATATCGCTTTTCTATGCATGTCGCTAAACCAAAACCTGAACACCGCCCGGCTGGAACGCTACCTCGCCGTTGCGTGGGAAAGCGGGGCAACGCCTGTGGTGGTGCTCACCAAGGCAGATCTGTGCCCTGACGTGGCCGATGTACTGCACCAGATTGCTCCCATCACACTGGGGGTGGATGTGCTGGTAACGCAGAGCGACGCGCCCGCCACCGTGGAGGCAATGCGCACCTATCTCAAGCCCGGCATCACCGCATCGCTGATGGGCTCATCCGGCGTGGGCAAGTCCACGCTCATCAACCTGCTGGCCGGTGCGCCGTTGTTGTCCACTGCCGCCATCGGTTGGGAGGATAAAGGACGGCACACCACCACCCATCGCGAATTGATACCTTTGCCGACCGGCGGTGTCGTGATCGACACCCCCGGCATGCGGGAGCTGGGTGTGGAGTCCGTGGATCTGGCGCGTTCCTTTGCCGATATCGAAGCCTTGGCGCAGGGTTGCCGCTTTGCCGATTGCACCCACGACCGCGAGCCGGGCTGCGCCGTGCATGCCGCCATCCAGGCCGGCACGCTGGAAGCACGCAGGCTCAAAAGCTACCAAAAGCTGCAGCGCGAAGCCGAGTATGAAACCCAACGAGCCCGCCAGCGGGATCTTTCCAAAATCAACAGCATGTTCGGCAGCAAAAGTGCCATGAAGCAGATGCGCGATGCCGCCAAGCAGAAGAACGCGCGGCGCTAGGTCTCTGTTTCAGGCACACATGCCTGCGCCATGCTTTCCTGCAAACACCCATATTCTCATGCATAGGATCAGGCAGGCCGCCCAGGATTCGGGCGTCCTGCCTGTTTCGATGCCGCCGGTTGGTTTCTAGCGCATATGGCCGCATGGTTTTGCATGCACGGTTTTTCGTCCCGCTCTCAGGCGCCCGCCTATCGCCTATGCTGCCTTAGGCCCCACAGTGCATTCTAAACCGTATCAGGGTATGCTTGACATTACACAATGTGTAATGTTATTATTTCTGTACCGAAGGAGGGATCCTTATGCAAACCATCACCCTGGGTACCAAGGCGCAGTTGGACATCTACATCAACCCCCAGCGCCAGCGGCTTTTGCGGTTGCTCACGATTGCAGCCAAGCCTATGACACCCAAGCAGCTTTCAGTGGCACTTGGCATTTCTGCCTCCGCCACACAGCACCACATTGCCAAACTGGTCACATTGGGTGTTGTGGCGCTCAGCCATACCGAACAAATCAGGGGCATCACCGCGCACTACTATCAGGCCGTGCCCGTAACGGTACGCATTGGCTACAGCAATGTACCGGAGGATCAGGCGCAGCGCGTCGCCATCATCCAAAACGGCGTGAACGAGGTGCTGGGGGGCTACATACGTCACGCCAGCCTACTCGCGGAGACTTCGCCCGCCGTTGCCCGGCTCATGCAGCAGTCAGCCCTCCTGCACACCGTACCGGAAGATGCGCCCTGCCCATCCCAGGACGATACCGCAGCCCTGGCCGCCGCCCTTGGCGATGTGCTCCGGGGCGTGGTACATTTGTCCAAACAGGAGGCGGAGCAGTTGATGCGCACCGTGCGTGACTTCCTGCGCGATCACGAAGTGCACACGCCGGATACCCAACCTTGGGAGTATGCGCTCATCGCCTACCCTGTGCAGGAGGATGAGTATGCGTAAGGAATATCAGG
>LVAR01000084.1 GCA_001604115.1 Clostridiales bacterium Firm_12
GGTTTACTCTACAACCTTGCTGACCACGCCGGAGCCCACGGTGCGGCCGCCTTCGCGGATGGCGAAACGCAGACCGGCCTCGATGGCGATGGGGGTGATCAGGTTGATGTCCATGTCGATATGGTCGCCGGGCATCACCATCTCCACGCCGTCGGGCAGCTTGATGTTGCCCGTCACGTCGGTGGTACGGAAGTAGAACTGCGGGCGATAGCCGTTAAAGAACGGGGTATGCCGGCCGCCTTCTTCCTTGGTGAGCACGTACACCTGACCCATGTAGTGGGTGTGCGGCTTGATGGAGCCGGGCTTGGCCAACACCTGGCCGCGCTCGATCTCATTGCGCTGCACGCCGCGCAGCAGGGCGCCAACGTTATCGCCGGCCTCTGCCATGTCCAGGGTCTTGCGGAACATTTCCAGACCCGTGATCACGGTAGAACGGGGCTTCTCCATCAGGCCGACGATCTCGATCGTCTCGCCGACTTTGGCAATGCCGCGCTCCACACGACCGGTAGCCACGGTGCCGCGGCCGGTGATGGTCATGGTGTCCTCAACCGGCATCAGGAAGGGCATGTCCGTTGCGCGCTCCGGATCGGGGATGTAGCTGTCCACAGCTTCCATCAGCTCGAAGATGCACTTGCACTCCGGCGCGTTCTTCACGTCGGTGCCGCCGCCCGCAACATACTCCAGCGCCTTGAGCGCAGAGCCCTTCACAAAGGGGATGTCGTCGGCGGGGAACTCGTACTGGCCCAACAGCTCACGGATTTCCATCTCCACCAGCTCCAGCAGTTCCGGATCGTCCATCATGTCGGTCTTGTTCATGAAAACAACGATGTAGGGCACGCCCACCTGGCGCGCAAGCACGATATGCTCGCGGGTCTGGGGCATGGGGCCGTCGGGCGCGGATACCACCAGGATCGCGCCGTCCATCTGCGCTGCGCCGGTGATCATGTTCTTAACATAGTCCGCGTGGCCGGGGCAGTCCACGTGCGCATAGTGGCGCTTGGCGGTCTCGTACTCCACGTGCGCCGTGTTGATCGTGATGCCGCGCGCCTTCTCTTCCGGCGCCTTATCGATATCCTCGTACTTCATCGCCTTCGCTTCGCCAAGTTGCGCAAGCGTCATGGTGATGGCGGCGGTCAGCGTCGTCTTGCCGTGGTCAACGTGGCCGATGGTGCCGATGTTTACGTGCGGCTTGGTGCGTTCAAAATGTGCCTTGGCCATGATTGTTCCTCCTTAATAACAGATGTGAAAGCGTAACGCTTTAAGATTCTTGGGTTGCAAACGGCTTAGTTCTTCTTGTCGCGGCCGGTCACTTTTTCGGCAATGCTGCGGGGCACTTCCTCATAGTGGTCAAACTGCATCGTGAACAGACCGCGGCCTTGCGTGCGGCTGCGCAGATCGGTCGCATAGCCAAACATCTCGCTCAGCGGCACAAATGCGTGCACGCTTTGCTCGCCCAGACGGGCTTCCATGCCTTCGATGCGGCCGCGACGGCTGGAGATGTCGCCGATGACATCGCCCATGTACTGCTCGGGGATGATGACTTCCACCCTCATGACAGGCTCCATCAGGCAGGGATCCGCCTTGGCGAGCGCCTCTTTGAAAGCCATGGAGCCGGCGATCTTAAACGCCATTTCCGAGGAGTCAACATCGTGGTAGCTACCGTCAAACACGATGGCCTTGAAGTCCACAACTTCATAGCCGCCGAGCAAGCCGTTCAGGCTGGCCTCGCGAATACCGTTATCGATCGGGGAGATGAATTCTTTGGGAATTGCACCGCCGACGACTTTGTTTTCAAACGAGTAACCAACGCCGGGCTCCACCGGCTCGATGCGGATCTTACAATGACCGTACTGGCCGTGACCACCGGTCTGGCGCACATAACGGCCTTCGGCTTCCGCCGCGCGGCGGATCGTCTCGCGGTAGGCCACCTGGGGCTTGCCTACGGTCGCCTCCACCTTGAACTCGCGCATCATACGATCCACGATGATCTCCAGGTGCAGCTCGCCCATGCCGGAGATGATGATCTGGCCGGTTTGCTGGTCGGTATAGGTGCGGAAGGTGGGATCTTCTTCGGCAAGCTTGATGAGCGCCATGGTCATTTTGTCCTGACCAGCTTTGGTCTTGGGCTCAATGGCAACCTGGATCACGGGATCCGGGAAGTCCATCGATTCCAAAATGACGGGATCATTCTCATCGCACAGCGTATCGGCGGTGGTGGTATCCTTCAGACCCACGATACCGCAGATCTCGCCGCTGTACACGCTTTCCACCTCTTCGCGGCGGTTTGCGTGCATCATCATCAGACGGCCCACGCGCTCGCGCTTTTGCTTGGTGGAGTTGAACACGTAGCTGCCGGAGTTGAGCACGCCGCTGTACACACGCACGAAGGCAAGCCTGCCTACGAACGGGTCGGTCATGATCTTGAAGGCCAAGGCAGCCAGCGGCTCAGTGTCGGAGGCGTGACGCTCGACTTCGGTTTCGGGGTGGTCAGGACGCGTGCCCTTGATGGACTCGATGTCCAGCGGGGAAGGCATGTAGTCCACCACGGCGTCGAGCATGGGCTGCACGCCCTTGTTACGGTAGCTGGTACCGCAGAGCACAGGCGTCATGGCGTTGGCGATGGTTGCCTTGCGGATGGCGTTCTTGATTTCATCCTCGGAAAGCTCCTCGCCTTCAAAGAACTTCTCCAGCAGCGATTCATCCTGCTCGGCCACAGCCTCGATCAGAATCTGGCGGTACTCGGCAGCCTGCTCACGGAACGCTTCGGGGATCTCCTCATCGCGTACGTCCTTGCCCTCATCGTCGTAATAGACTTCGGCCTTCATGCGCACCAGATCAATGATGCCCTTGAAATCGGCTTCCTTGCCAATGGGCAGCTGGATCGGTACGGCATTAGCGCTCAAGCGATCCTTCATCATCCCTACGACACGGAAAAAATCCGCGCCCATGATATCCATTTTATTGACGTAGGCGATGCGAGGGACCATGTACTTGTTAGCTTGACGCCAAACGGTCTCACTCTGGGGCTCTACGCCACCCTTGGCGCAAAATACGGCTACGGCGCCATCCAAAACGCGCAGGCTGCGCTCCACCTCAACGGTGAAGTCCACGTGGCCGGGGGTGTCGATGATGTTGATGCGGTGGCCTTTCCACTGGCAGGTGGTCGCGGCGGACGTAATGGTGATGCCGCGCTCTTGCTCCTGCTCCATCCAGTCCATGGTCGCCGCGCCCTCATGCACCTCGCCCAGGCGATGCGTGCGTCCTGTGTAAAACAGGATACGCTCGGTCGTGGTCGTCTTACCGGCGTCAATATGGGCCATAATGCCGATGTTTCGCACCTTTTCCAGGGGGTGACTTCTAGGCATAAACGATGGGTCTCCTTTCGAACTCGCTTCTTCAGTTTGGCTTTGCGCTTACCAGCGGTAGTGCGCGAAAGCCTTGTTGGCTTCGGCCATGCGGTGCATTTCTTCTTTGCGCTTCACGGCGTTGCCGGTGTTGTTGGCAGCGTCGAGCAGCTCGCCCGCAAGGCGCTCTGCCATGGTCTTTTCGCCGCGCTTGCGGCTGAATTCCACCAACCAGCGCAGCCCCAGGGTCTGGCGGCGCTCCGGGCGGATCTCAATGGGCACCTGGTAGGTGGCGCCGCCAACACGGCGGGCTTTCACTTCCAGCTGCGGGGCAACGTTGGCCAGCGCGGTGGTGAACACTTCGTTGGCATCCTTGCCGGTTTTCTCGGCTACGGTCTGAAACGCGGTGTAGCAGATGCGCTGCGCAGTGCCGCGCTTGCCGTCCAGCATGATTTGATTGATGAGCTTGGTGACGACCGTGGTCCCGTGTACGGGATCCGGCAGTACCTCACGCTTGGGAATAAATCCACGACGGGGCATGAGATTCCCTCCTTAAAAACAATGGTCTTGGGCGGATCAGCCGCCGCAAGCGGGTGAAACTTCGTTCCCGGGCTGTTTGCGCGCTGTTCACGGGCTTTCTGACGGCCGTCAGCATCAGCCGCTCCGAGTGCACGGAGAGCCACGCGGTGTGTCTGTGCGGCGAAGGGTTGTACGCCGCTTTAGACTCCTGCGCCCGCTCCGAAAGAGCTCCTGCATGGGCAGCGCAAAGGCGGCAGTTACTTCTTGGGCCGCTTGGCGCCGTACAGGGAACGGGCTTGCATGCGCTTGGCAACACCGGCGGTATCCAGCGCGCCGCGGATGATGTGGTACCGGACGCCGGGCAGATCGCGTACGCGGCCGCCGCGGATCAGCACAACGCTGTGCTCCTGCAGATTATGGCCGATGCCGGGGATATAGCACGTACCTTCGATCTGATTGGTCAGACGGATACGCGCGATCTTGCGCAGCGCAGAGTTCGGCTTTTTGGGCGTGGTGGTTTTCACGTTCAGGCACACGCCGCGCTTCTGCGGGCAACCCTGCAGGATGGGCGCCGTGGAACGGTTTTCCATCTTCTGCCGGCCTTTACGAACCAACTGATTGATCGTGGGCAATGATAACACCTCCGAGTTATTTATCCTCAAACCCCTCAACCCCAGGGGCTTTTTGGCCTGTTACTTCAGCAGCGCGGCGGTGGCGGTTTTCACGCCTACCAGACACAGCTTGCCGAGCTTTTCCATGGTCTCCACCCGGGTGACGGGCACACGGGCAGCCTCACAGGCGGCTTCCACCTGACGGAAGATGAACTCATCCGCATCGGTACACAGAAAAACATGCGCGGCCTTGCCATCTTTGACTGTGCGCAGCACCTGCTTGGTGCCCACCACGCGCTTTTCTGGCATGCGAAGCAGCTCTTCCATCTTGCCTGACCTCCCTGGAGGATGTGCATTTTGCCCGCGTCCGCACCAAATGCGGCAGGTTCTGCCACTTTTTGCCTGATGCGAACGCACACAACGGGCAACCATAGCATAATACCACGCAGGCGTGAAGTTGTCAATGCGCAAACCAAAGGCAGCGCAAGAGGTTTTGCAGGCTTTGCCGCTGGTGCAGCCCTACGGCGGAGCCGGCTTGCAGGGTGGCTCGGGCGGTGGCTATGCATGCCTGCCGGACTGTGGTAAAATGGGCTGAAACGTGCCTGCAAGGGATAAAGAACGCCTGCCCGTCCGGGCAGGCGGTGCGCCACGCAGCGCAAGATTTGGCAAGCGGCAGCGCCGGGCATGGCGCATGTGGCGCAAAAATCGACAGGCTGGCCATTTGTGACCTGGGCATACCGCGCCTTGCGGCGCTCGGCGCGCTACGATCCGTGCGGCAGGCCGCCTCGTTCGCCTTGAGGCGTTTCCTGCTGCCCGCACGTGCCTGTACAGGCTGGTAGCAAGGCTTGCGTGTTTTCCCAAGGCCATTTGCTGCGGGCACTCTGCGGCGCGCCTAGCGCGCCTTGTCCGGGACTTGGCTGCGCTTGCCGACCCAGGCGTAATGGGAAAGTCCCATCAGGACCAGCGCGCCGCCCACCACCTTGCCGATGCTGAAAGCACCGGTCATCCAAAAGTCGATCAGCAAGCCGGAACCCAGCTGACTTAGGAAAATGAGCAGCGTGGCCAGGAAAGCGGGCAGGCGCGGTGTGATATGGATGGAGATCTGCACCAGCCCCACCCCCACTGCGCCGCCTAAAAACATGGTTACCGTGCGAAACGTGAGCGACTCAACGGGCTGGATGGGCGAGGGATCGCCCAGCACCAGCAAGGCCAGCAGAGCCGTTGCAAGCCCGGTAACATAGTTGGCCAGGGTACTCATGGAAAGGCCGTTGTGGCGTGCGTAGATCGCGTTCAGGTAACGGCAGATGACAGTATTGGCGCCTACCAGCGCAGCGATGAACAGCATCATGGTTTCCCTCCTCCTAGACCAGCATGACCAGAATGCCGCCGATGATGAGTGCAAAGCTGATCAGGTGGGCGGGTTGAAACGGGCGCTTTTCCGCGCCAAACAGACCGTACTGATCCACCGCTACGCCCATGAGCGTTTGCCCCAGCAGCATGATGGCCAGCGACACCGATACGCCAAGCGCGGCAAAGCTGGCATTGCTGCCCAGCACGGTGAGCACGCCCATCGCGCCCCCCAGATAGCCGTACCAGGGCGTTTTGCGGCTCCACTGAAAGCGGGTGCGGGTCACCAGCAGCACCAGCAGCACGGTGATCAGCCCTACCGCGTGCACCAGCGATGTCGCGCGGATGTTGCCCAGGTACAGCGCAAGGTTCCCGTTCTGCACTACGGTGATGCTTATGAGCGCACCGCTGAGGATCGCCAGAAAAATGAGCATGGTACTCCCTCCGTTCGTCTGTGAGCATAGCAGGTTTTGTGCCGCTGGGTTAGGACAAATGTCACACCGTATGTAAAAAAGGGGGGGCGTGGTATGGATGCGCGCACAGCCGCATTATGGCGGCGCTATGCGGCAATTTTACCGCCGCTGGACACATATCCGCTGCAATCATCACGGTTTCGGGCGGGCGAGACGCTCGCTGGGGCGGGCGAACCCATCACACGCCTGTGTTTTGTGGTGGAAGGGCTGGCCACGGTGCATAACGTCATGGAAAACGGCCGCGCCGTGCTGCTGCGTGAGTACAGCGGCGTGCAAACCGTTGGCGAGCTGGAGCTGCTGATGGATTATCCTGTGCACGCCAGCGCCGTCAAAGCCACCACAGCAGGCGCGATGCTGCTGATCCCCCTCACGCCCGCAGTGCGCGCGCAGGTCTATGCCGATGCGGTGCTGCTGCGCCATTTGGGTCAGATCGTTGCGCGCAAGCTGGAGCGGAGCAACCGCATCGCCTCGCAGGATCGGCTCTATCCGGTGGCGGCAAGGCTGGCTGCCTTCCTGCTGTATGCCCAGCGCAACCGGCAGGCGGATTTGCACCTCACGCGGCTCAGTGAACTGCTGGGCACCAGCTACCGCCATGTGCTGCGCACGGTGCGCGCCTTTGTGGACAAGGGCTGGCTTGCCCACAATGCCCAGGGCTATCAGGTGCTGGATGCGGCTGCGCTCATGCGCCTGGCCGGGGAAATTCGTTACGATTAAGATAGCCCTGCCCTTTTCCTCCGCGCGCGGGCAACCCGGCCAGCGGGTATGCCGCCGGTGCGCAGGTGGCCTTCCGGCTGCCTGAAGGGTGCGGACAGCGCAGTTTTCCGGCCGGACGCGCGGGAGACACCGAGCTGCCCGGCAGCACTCAATCTCTCCACTGCGGCTGCACACTCACTTGCCGGGCAGGTGACGATCCCGCGGCAAGCATCGCGTGACGGGCGCGGGGGCACGGCGGATCGCCGTAATCTGCGTAACAATGCGGGCGCATCGGCAAATCCTTGCGCAGTGTGCGCCGTGGGCAGGCATGCCCGGCGGATGGCCACGCCCTCGCCCGAAGTGCTTGCATCCCAGCGCCGCGCATGATACCATAGGCGCAGGATTTACGTTTGGATGGCCGTTTGCGCATGGCCGCAAGGGTGTGTGCTGCAGCCCCTGGGAGGGTTTCAATATGATGAAAAAATCGTCTTGGATGCGCATCTTGCTTCTGCTGTGCATACTTGTGCTGCTGCCCGCCGGCACCATGGCCACGTCTGTGGAGGTTCCCCCTGCGCAGGGGGAAGAGCCGCAGGCGGTGCGCGTGCTGCTGGGCAGGCTCAACATTGCCGATCGGCTGGATGTGACCCTGCACGGCGCATACAGCGCCCAGGCAAATGGCATGCAGCTCATGTTTGGCCGGGGGAGCGATCTGGCTATCCTGCTCCGGGATGGCCGCATGTACCTGTACTATGCGGACATGCGTGTGGATGCGGGCACCGAGATGATCTTGCAGCGGCATCCGGTGGAAGCGGGGCAGCTCAACGGCATCCGTTTTGCCAACAATCCGGCGATTTACGAAGGGGATCTGCGGCTCACCGTGGTGGAAGGGCGTATCCGCCTGATTTTGACCATCGGCGTGGAGGATTATCTGCATGGCGTGGTGCCGTATGAGATGAGCGACAGCTGGCCGCTGGAGGCGCTCAAGGCACAGGCTGTGGCCGCGCGCACTTACGCCGTCAGCAAGGCGCGGGCCAATCAGGCCCGGGATTATGACCTGGTGGATAATACCAACGACCAGGTGTATAAGGGCCGCCGCGAAGAGTATGTCATGGCGGCCAAGGCCATTGCCGAAACCAGCGGCGTGTGTGGGTTCTATAAAGAGGAACTGGCCATGTGCTATTACAGCGCGAGCAACGGCGGCCAGACCGAGTTAGCCGAGCATGTGTGGGACAGCAAAGCGGATTATGGATACCTGGACATGCGGGATGATCCGTATGATCTGGAAAACACCCAGAGCAAGGTGCAGCGCGTGACCATCCCCAAACGTACGGGGGATGTGACGGAAGCCCCCTACGCCTTGCGCTTGCTGCTGAGCACGCAGCTGGCCGATACCCTGCGCGCCGCAGGATATGACCCCGCGCCGGAAAGCCTGCGCGTGGATACAGTCTCAGCCGTGCGTGTGGATACGCCGCGTTTTGCAAGCCCGTCGCGGCTGTACACGATGCTGCACATCACCTTCACCTATTCCGCGCGCACCCGCACGGATGCGCAGCCGGCCAGCACTGCTCCGGCAACCGCGCAGCAGGAGGATCAGGAGGTAAGCCTGTTCACCGCAGCGCCTACGCCGGAGCCGACCCCAACCCCCACCGGGGAAGTGCCCGCCACCGAAACGCCCACCCCAACGCCCACGCCCACCCCAACGCCGCAGCCTGTCTATGGCGATTTTATAGCCATTCCGGAGGCGGTCACGCTGGCGATCCCCATTTTTCCGGATGCCGAAAAGATGCTTTCCCTGGGCATCAACAGCTATGATAATGAAATGATCTCTGTGGTGGAGACTGCCGATACCTTTACCATCGAGGCGCGGCGTTTTGGCCACGGCGTGGGCATGAGCCAGCGCGGTGCGGAGATCATGGCAGGCAAATACGGCATGCGCTACACCGAGATTCTCGGGTTTTACTACCCCGGCATGTCGCTCCTGCGCTACGCGGTAGGCACCCATGCGTTGCCGAGCGTGGCAGCGCCGCTGCTGCAAACGGCCGGCCCTGTGCCATCACCCACGCCGCGCCCCACGCTGATGCCCGTCACGCAAGCACTGCCGCAGGGCGCGTGGTATGCATCCGTCACCGGCATTGAGGATGATTCCACCCTGAACCTGCGCGCCGCGCCGGACACATCGGCCGAGGTGCTTCGCAAGCTGTACAAAAACCAGCAGCTCATTGTGCTGGAGGAGTGCCCGCAGGAGGATTGGGTGCGCGTGCGCACCGATGTGGTCGAGGGCTATGTGATGGAGAAATTCCTGACCATGGAGCGCGTGCAATAAGGCATAACGCGCAGCCCTGCGAGGCGGCTGGCGGCAGCGGGCTTGGCTATGCCGCCCGGGCACACCGGCCACAGGCCGCGCTGCTGCATGTGCTTGGCAGGCCTTGTACATTTTTTCCGCGGCAAGTCTTGACACACGTTGGCCTAGCAGGTATCGTAGTCTGTCGAAAAGAATGGAATGGGGTCGAGCATTATGCTGGTCATCGGAATCTGCGGCGCAAGCGGCAGCGGGAAAAGCACGCTGGCATCGGAACTGTGCAAGGCGATCGGGGACGGCTGCATCATCATCAACCACGATAGCTACTACCGCGATCACTCACACCTGCCATTTCAGGATCGTGCGCTGCTCAACTATGATGAGCCGGGCATTTTTGACCATGACCTGTTCCTGCAGGATATCAAAACGCTCATGGCCGGCAAGCCCATCACCCGCAAGGCGTATGACTACAACGAGCATCGCCGCGCCGACCGGGAGGATGAGTTCATCTACCCCGCTCAGGTGCTGCTGATCGAAGGCATCCATGTGTTTTTTGATGAGCAGCTGTGCGAGCTGATGTTCCTCAAGCTGTACATGAGTGTGGAGCCGGACATCTGCCTGCTGCGGCGCATCTCCCGGGACATCAACGAGCGCGGGCGCGCGATCGACAACATATCCCTGCAATACCTGACAACGGTCAAGCCGATGTATGATAAGTACATCCGCAATTACATCAACCTGGCGGATGTGATCGTGGCACACGGGGGGCGCAACGCCCGCATCGTGGATATTCTGGCCGGCTACGTGCGCGACGAGCTGGGCGGGCAGGCCTAGGGAAGCAAGCCGCCGTATAGGCCTGGCATGATAGGAATTCATGGGGCAAAACACAGCCAAGCAAGGGCTGTGTTTTGCGTTGGCGCCGGAAAGCCCCGTGGGCTTGGGCATGCGGCGCCCAAGTGCGCCAAGGCATCCGGATGCCTTGCACGAAACCCGAACAGATTTTCGTATAAAAGGTATTTTCGAGCACGCAAAACTGTGGTATACTCGTCCATGATAACGCTAGGAGGGACCAGCATGGAAAAAGCCAAGGTGTATTACACCGACTTCCGCACCAATGCCAACCAAAACCTGCTGGATAAACTGCGCCGCCTGATCGGCAAGGCGGGCATGACGGACATGCCCCTGGAGGGCAAGTTCACGGCCATCAAGATCCATTTCGGCGAGCCGGGGAACCTTGCGTTCCTGCGCTCCAACTACGCCCGCGTGGTGGTGGATGCGCTCAAGGATATGGGCGCGCGCCCGTTTTTGACGGACAGCAATACGCTGTACCCCGGCATGCGGCGCAATGCGCTGGATCATATCGACGCAGCGTACATGAACGGCTTTTCCCCGCTGCAGACAGGCTGCCATGTGATCATCGCGGACGGCTTGCTGGGCACGGATTTTGTGAGCGTGCCCATCCAGGGGGAATATTGCGATCACGCCCTCATTGGGCGTGCCGCGGTGGATGCGGAGGCGATCATCAGCCTGACGCATTTCAAGTGCCATGAGGGCACCGGCATCGGCGGCGCGCTCAAGAACCTGGGCATGGGCTTTGGTTCGACCGCCGGCAAGCGGGAAATGCACTGCGATGGCAAACCCACCGTGGATGAGGAATGCTGCATCGGGTGCGGCATGTGCCTCAAACAGTGCGGCAGCGATGCCATCACCATGGTGCAACGGCCGCAAGGCAAAAAAGCGGTGATCGACACAGAAAAGTGCTCCGGCTGCGGGCGGTGTGTGGGCGCGTGCCACAAGCAGGGCGCGATCGGCGGCCCCAACGGCAGCAATGACATGCTCAACTGCAAGATCAGCGAATACGCCATGGCGGTCATTCAGGACAAGCCGCATTTCCATATCGAGCTGGTGATGGATGTTTCGCCTTATTGCGATTGCCACAACGAAAACGACGCTCCGGTGATCGCCGATGTGGGCATGTTTGCCAGCTTTGACCCTGTGGCGCTGGATACGGCCTGCGCCGAGGCCGCGCTGCGGATGGAGCCGCTGCCCGGTTCGCTGCTGGCGGCACGCGAGCACCGCACGGGCGATCACTTCCATGATGTGCACCCCACCACCAATTGGCGGGCAGGGGTGGAGCATGCGCAAAAATTGGGCATGGGCACCATGGCGTATGAACTGATCAAGGTATGACCCTTCCGCCTGCCGCCGCGCGCATCCCGGAGCACGCGGCGGCAGGTTTGCCCCTTGCCAAGGGGTAGTTTACCCATTTTTGGAAGAACTGACGTTCCGGGGACGTAAGTTCGTATGGGATGCGCCCTCTGCCAGACGGAGGGCGGGATGTGGATGCAGGAGGAAACACTTTGCAAGACAAGCTGATCGTTCGCGGCGCGCGCGAGCACAACCTCAAAAATGTGACGCTGGAGATTCCCCGGGAGAAGTTGGTGGTGTTTACGGGGCTCAGCGGCTCGGGCAAGACCAGTCTGGCTTTTGACACCATCTACGCCGAAGGGCAACGCCGCTATGTGGAAAGCCTTTCCTCCTATGCGCGCATGTTCCTGGGGCAGATGGACAAGCCCGATATCGACAGCATCGAGGGGCTTTCGCCCGCCATCTCCATCGATCAGAAAACCACCAGCCGCAACCCCCGCTCCACCGTGGGCACCGTCACGGAGGTGTATGACTACCTGCGCCTGCTCTATGCCCGCGTGGGCATACCGCACTGCCATAAATGCGGCAAGGAGATCAAGCAGCAGACGATCGACCAGATGGTGGATCAGATCATGCTGCTGGCCGACGGCACCAAAATGCAGGTGCTGGCACCCGTGGTGCGTCAGCGCAAGGGCGAGCACCAGAAGGTGCTGGATGATGCGCAGCGCCAGGGCTATGTACGCGTGAAAATCGACGGCACCCTGTACGAGCTGGACGATCTGCCCAAACTGGATAAAAAGTTTAAGCATGATGTGAGCATCGTGATCGACCGACTGGTGGTGCATGACAGCGACGATTTCCGCCGCAGGCTGGCGGACAGTCTGGAAACGGCGGCCGGCGCGGCCGAAGGGCTGGTGCTGATCGACCTGTTTGATCAGGGCACGATGCTTTTTTCCCAGAACTATGCATGCCCGGACTGCGGTGTTTCCATCGAGGAGCTGGCCCCGCGCATGTTCAGCTTCAACAGCCCGTTTGGCGCCTGCCCGGACTGCGGCGGGCTGGGCACCATCCTGCGCATCAGCATGGAAAGCGTGGTGCCCGATCCCGGTAAGAGCCTCAGCCAGGGCGCGGTGCAGGCGCCGGGGTGGAATTTTTCCGACCCCAACAGCATAGCCAGCACGTACTTCCGTGCACTGGCCAAAAAATATGCTTTCAGCATGGATACGCCTTTTGGCGAGCTTCCGGAAAACGTGGTCAACCTGCTCATGTATGGCACGGGGGATGAAAAGATCACCGTGAACTATGAGGGCGCCAATGGTCAAGGGCACTTCAGCACTACCTTTGAAGGCGTGATCAATTCCCTGATGCGCCGCTACCATGAGACCACCAGCGATGGCATGAAGGCTGTCTATGAAGAGTACATGAGCGCGGAGCCCTGCCCGGCGTGCGGCGGCCGCCGCCTGCGCCCGGAGGTACTGGCCGTGACCATCGGGGAGCGCAACATCAGCGATGTGTGCGATCTGTCCGTGACCAAAGGGCGCAGCTTTTTCAGGGAACTGACCTTGGGGGAAAAGCAGAAAATCATCGCAGCGCAGATCCTCAAGGAAATCGACAGCCGCCTGACGTTTCTGGACAGTGTGGGGCTGAGTTACCTGACGCTGTCGCGCGCGGCGGGCACACTGTCCGGCGGCGAGGCGCAGCGCATCCGCCTGGCGACGCAGATCGGCTCCAGCCTGATGGGTGTGCTCTACATCCTGGATGAGCCCTCCATCGGCCTGCACCAGCGGGACAACCACAAGCTCATCGGTACCCTCAAGCGCCTGCGCGATTTGGGCAACACCCTCATCGTGGTGGAGCATGACGAGGATACCATGCGCGAGGCCGACTATATCGTGGATGTGGGGCCCGGCGCGGGCGTGCACGGCGGCTACATCATGGCGCAGGGCACGTATGACGAGCTGGTGCACAACCCCAATTCCCTCACAGGGCAGTACCTTTCCGGGGAAAAATTCATCCCCGTGCCTGCCAAGCGTCGCAAACCCAAAAGCTGGCTCACCGTCAAGGGTGCCAGTGAACATAACCTGCAAAACATTGACGTCAAGTTTCCGCTGGGGGTGCTGTGCGCCGTCACAGGGGTGAGCGGCTCAGGCAAATCCAGCCTGGTCAACGGTATCCTGTACAACCATCTGGCGCGCGTGCTCAACCGCGCCAAAACCCGCGCCGGTAAGTTTAAGGAAATCAAGGGCGTGGAGCAGCTGGACAAGATCATTTCCATTGACCAAAGCCCCATTGGGCGCACCCCGCGCAGCAATCCTGCCACCTATACGGGACTGTTTGACCTGATCCGCAAGCTCTTTGCCATGACGCCGGATGCCAAAAGCCGGGGCTACAAGGAAAACCGCTTCAGCTTTAACGTCAAGGGCGGCCGTTGCGAGGCTTGCGCCGGGGATGGCCTGCTCAAGATCGAGATGCACTTCCTGCCGGATGTCTACGTGCCCTGTGATGTGTGCAAGGGCATGCGCTACAACCGCGAAACGCTGGAGGTGCGCTACAAGGGCAAAAACATCTATGAAGTGCTGGAGATGACCGTGGAGGAAGCGCTTGAGTTTTTTGAAGCGCACAAGCCCATTGTGAACAAGCTTCAGACCCTCTTTGACGTGGGCGTGGGGTACCTGAAAATCGGCCAGCCCAGCACGCAACTGTCCGGCGGCGAGGCGCAGCGCATCAAGCTGGCCACGGAGCTCAGCCGCCGCGCAACGGGCCAGACCATCTACCTGCTGGACGAGCCGACCACCGGCCTGCACATGGATGATGTGGGCAAGCTCCTGCATGTGCTGGAACGTCTGGTGGAAGGCGGCAACTCGGTGCTGGTGATCGAGCACAACCTGGACGTGATCAAGTATGCGGATTACCTGATCGACCTGGGTCCCGAGGGCGGGGATGGCGGCGGTCAGGTGGTGAGCATCGGCACCCCGGAAGTCGTGGCCGAGTGCGCTGAAAGCTATACGGGGCAATTCCTCAAACCAGTGCTGGCGCGGGACAAGGCGCGCGCTAAAGAGCGGCGCAAAAGCTGACCCCAGCCGCGGTATGCCAGGCGAGCCATGCGGCCGCCCTTCCCTAATGCGGGAAGGGTGGCCGCTTCAGGTTGTACCCTGCGGCTTGGATGCGCATTGCCCATAGGCAAACCACCCAACATTTGCTATAATGACCCCATGAAGCCAGCACGTGCCCGGTGGGCAAAGCCGCCAAGGCATGCCTGTGGCTCTGATTGTAGGCAGGGAGGCAACGACCGATGAAACTGACATTCCTGGGTGCCGCGCGCGAAGTGACGGGCAGCCGCTACTTTTTGGAGGCATGCGGCAAACGCATCCTGGTGGATTATGGCATGGAGCAGGGGCAGAATTTTTACGAGAACACCCTGCTGCCCATCCCCGCATCGGCGGTGGACTATGTGTTTCTGACCCATGCGCACATCGACCACAGCGGTTGGCTTCCGCTTTTGTACAAAGAGGGTTTTCGCGGGCAGATTTTTGCCACCGAGGCAACGCACGACCTGTGCAGCATCATGCTGATGGACTCCGCGCACATCCAGGAGATGGAGGCGGAGTGGAAAAACCGGAAAGCCCTGCGCAGCGGCAGCAAGCTGGAGGAGCCGCTGTACGATACCATCCATGCGGCCGAAACCGTCAAGCTGTTTGTGCCTTGCAAGTATGACCGGGATGTGCAGGTATGCGAGGGTATCGTCATCCGCCTGGTGGATGTAGGGCACCTGCTGGGCTCCGCCTCCGTCGTGGTCAGCGTGACGGAGGAGGGCAAGACACAAAAGATCGCTTTTTCCGGCGATATCGGTAACCTGCACCAGCCCATGCTGCGCGATCCGGAGTACATCACCCAGGCGGATTATGTGGTCATGGAATCCACCTACGGCGACCGAAGCCACGGCCCTGTGCCGGACTATATCGCCGAGCTGACCAGTGTGCTGGACGATACCTTCGCGCGCGGCGGCAATGTGGTCATCCCCAGTTTTGCGGTCGGGCGCACGCAGGAGCTGCTGTACTTTATCCGCCAGATCAAACAGGAAGGGCGCGTCAAGAGCCTGCCGGATTTTGAAGTCTATGTGGATAGCCCCTTGGCCATAGAGGCGACCAATGTGTTCAATGAGCACATGTACGATTGCATGGATGAGGAAACGCTGGCGCTGATCAAGGCGGGCGTGAACCCCATTCAGTTTGAAGGGCTCAGGGTGTCCGTGACGGCGGATGAGAGCAAGGCCATCAATGAAGATCAAAACCCGAAAGTGATCATCTCGGCCAGCGGCATGTGCGATGCGGGGCGCATCCGCCACCACCTGAAGCACAACCTGTGGCGGCCGCAGAGCACAGTGCTGTTTGTCGGTTACCAAAGCAACGGCACCCTGGGGCGGCAGTTGGTGGATGGCGCCAAAGAGGTCAAACTCTTTGGCGAGAGCATCACGGTGAGCGCGGAAATTCGCCGGCTATCGGGTATCAGCGGTCATGCGGATCAGGCGGGGCTGCTCACTTGGATCGGAAGTTTTGAGGGCGAAGTGCGCCATGTTTTTGTGACCCATGGCGAAACCAATGTGGCCGAGGGCTTTGCCCAGCGGCTGCGCGATCAGCTGTACCGCGACGCAACCGCTCCTTACAATGGCGAGAGCTGGGATCTGACGCTTTGCACCAAAGTGGCGGAGGGCAACCAAACTTTGCTGGAGCGTGCGGTCAGCCGCGCGGCGGAAGCGCGTGGGGATGACGGCATGGGCGAACACGCACCCACCCGGCCGGAAACCGGCGCGCCCCGGCGGATGCCCTGGAGCATGCCGCGCAAACAGCGCACGCAGCCTGACAGCGCTGCCTATGCGCAGCTCAAGGAGGCACTGCAGCGCCTGACCGGACTGGTCAACAGCATGCAAAACAGCGCCGGTAAAGACCAGCACAAGCTGGGCGCGGCGATTTTCGGCCTGGTCAAGAAGTATACACGGCGGTAAATGCGGCCACCCGGCGGCGAAAACGGCCGCACGCATGCGGCGCAGACTTATCCATCAGCAAGACTCACCGCTTGCGGAACACTTCCTGGCAGCGTCGCAGGCGCATAGGCCGTTTTCACGGCAGGTCCCCAATGGGCAGCACAGGGATATCCATCAGGATGTCCCTGTGCTGTTTTGCGAAGCAGAATGATATCAATCGCTTTCCATGTCGTATCACGACTAAAAATTAAATAAAACAATAAATTATACTTGACAAACAGCAAATTGCGGGTGTATGATCTCCCCAACAAAACAAGGGGGGAATCATCATCATGAAACTGACGCATGCCACGGTACTGCTCAAGGCTGTTTTGGTGCTCAGCTTTCTATTGCTGGCGTTGGTCGTGTTTGGCGGCGTGCCCGCATACATGGCGCACATCATCCAAGTGCGTCCGGATGTTGCTGGCTGGGATTATTGGATGCGCGCCTATGCGCTGGTGGTGGCGCTGCCGGTATGGGCAGTTATGGCGCTGCTGTGGCGCACCTTTGACACCATCCCGCGCAACAATGCCTTTTGCCTGGACAATGTGAAGCGCTTCCGGCGCATCGCCCTGCTGGCGGCGGCCGATCTGGTGCCGGTGGTCGGGCTGGGCGTGCTGCTGGTGGCGCTGGGGGTCACGCCGCCCTTCATCATGATGGCGCTGATGGCGGCGACCTATGGCGGGGTGATTGTGGCCATTGTGTTCCATGTGCTGGCCGGCCTATTGCAAAATGCGGTTGTCCTGAAACAGGATAGCGATATGACGATTTGAGGTGATGAGCATGCCCATCAATGTGACGCTGGACCTGATGCTGGCG
>LVAR01000085.1 GCA_001604115.1 Clostridiales bacterium Firm_12
GGCGTGCCTGCAGCGCAGCCGCCTGCCCGCGCCCCGCGCCCCGCGCGCGAGGGCGAACCCCGCAAACCCGCCGCCCCCAAGGAGAAGGGCGCTGTGCTCAAAGGGCGCGCCATCGCCGATCAGCCTGTGCCCATCGCCGAGCTGGGGGAGGATAGCGGCATCATCGTCGTAGAGGGCGAGATCATCGGCGTGAATGACCCACGCGAGCTCAAGGGCGGGGAAACCGTGCTGGTAACCTTTGCGCTGGGGGATGATACCTCCACCGTGTACTGCAAAGCCTTTTACAACTACCGCATGAAGCGCGCCGCCTTTGGCGAGACACCTCAGCCCCCCACCGAGGAGGAGCGCAAGCGCGTGGCCGATCAGGTGGCGCTGATCAAAAACGGCACGCGCGTGCGCCTGCGGGGCGATTGCCGCCAGGATGCGTTCCTGGGCGAGCTTTCCATCGGCGTACGCGATATGCAGCAGATGCCAAAGCGCGAGCGCCGTGATCTGGCCCCGGAGAACGAAAAACGCATCGAGCTGCACATGCACAGCAACATGAGCGCCATGGATGCCACCGCCGATGCCGCCGATTTGATTGCGCAGGCCGCCAAATGGGGTCACAGCGCCGTGGCCATCACCGATCATGGCGTCACGCAAGCCTTCCCTGCGGCGTTTGGCGCGGCCAAAAAGCACGGCATCAAGTTTATCCCCGGGGTGGAGGGGTACCTGTGCGACATCATCCCCATCATCCGGGACGCGGACAGCCGCCCCATCCGCCAGACCATGGTGGTGCTGGACTTTGAGACCACCGGCCTTTCCGCCACGGCCGACCGCATCATCGAGATCGGCGCGGTCAAGCTGGTGGAGGGCGAGGTAACGGAGGAGCTGAGCATCCTCTGCGATCCCGGCGTGCCGCTCAAGCCCAAGATCACGGAAATCACAGGCATCACGGATGTGATGCTCATGGGCAAGGAAAGCCCTGCCGAAGGCGTGCGCAAATTGCTGGACTTTATCGGGGATGCCGCCATCGCCGCGCACAACGCGCCCTTTGACGTAGGGTTTTTGCGCGCCGAGTGCGAGCGCATGGGCGTTGCCTTTCACGCGCCTGTGCTGGATACGCTGGTGTTTGCCCGGCGGCTGTACCCCGATCTGCGCAGCTACAAGCTGGGCGCGCTGTGCCGGGCTTTGGGAGTATCGCTCAAAAACGCGCACCGCGCCGTGCATGACTGCGCCGCCACTGCACGCTGCCTGATCCAGATGTTTGCCGAGGTGGAAAAGCGCGGCGCGCAAAAGCTGGACGAGGTGGATGGCGTGGTCGCGGGCGAGAGCATGAGCGATACGCACCACATCATCTTGCTGTGCAAGAGTCAGAAAGGCATGGAAAACCTGAACCGGCTGGTGAGCGACGGGCACCTGCACTATTTTTTCCGCCACCCCAACATGCCGCGCCACCTGATTGAGCAATACCGGGAAGGGCTCATTGTGGGCAGCGCGTGCGAGGCGGGGGAGCTCTTCCGGGCGGTGGTCATGGGTAAACCGGAGGAGGAGCTCATCCGCATCGCGGCGTTTTATGACTATCTGGAAATCCAGCCCGTGGGCAACAACCACTTCCTGCTGCGCAACGGCGAGGCGCGGGACGAGGAGCAGCTGCGCGGCTTCAACCGCCGCATTGTCGCCTTGGGGGAAAAGCTGGGCAAGCCCGTGGTCGCCACCGGGGATGTGCATTTCAAAGACCCGCAGGATGCGGTTTTCCGTGCTATTTTGCAGGCCGGGCAGGGCTATGAGGATTGCGACAGCCAGCCCCCGCTGTATTTCCAGACCACGGACGAGATGCTGGCCGAGTTCAGCTATCTGGGCGCGGCCAAGGCGCGCGAGGTGGTCATCCAAAACCCCCGAATCATTGCCGATCAGGTGGAGGAGCTGCGCCTGTTTCCCAAACACCCCAAGGGGGAGGAAACCTTCCAGCCCTTCTGGCCGGACGCGGCGGAAAATATCGAGCGCATGAGCTGGCAGCGCGCCCATGAGCTCTACGGCGATCCCCTGCCCGAACTGGTGGAGGCGCGGCTGCACAAGGAGCTCAAAAGCATCATCGGCTACGGGTTTGCCACGCTGTACAACATTGCCCAGAAGCTGGTGGCCAAGTCCTTGGCGGACGGCTATCTGGTGGGCTCGCGCGGCAGCGTCGGCTCCAGCTTTGTGGCCACGATGTGCGGCATCACCGAGGTAAACCCCCTGCCCGCCCATTACCGGTGTGATCATTGCCACACGGCTATCTTTACCCCGCCGGAGCTGGGCGATGTGGGGGTGGACCTGCCCGACCGCGCCTGCGATGCCTGCGGCCAGCCCATGGCCAAGGATGGCTACTCGATTCCCTTTGAGGTTTTTTTGGGCTTCAAAGGCGATAAGGTACCCGATATTGACCTCAACTTCAGCGGTGAGTACCAGCCGCGCGCCCACGCCTATGTGGAGGAGCTGTTTGGCGAGGGCTACGTGTTTCGCGCGGGCACCATCAGCGGCCTTGCGGAAAAAACCGCCTACGGCTATGCCGCCAAGTACCTGGAGGAGCGGGGCATCCGCGCCGGGCGGGCGCACAAGGAGCGGCTGGCCGCGGGGTGCATGGGCGTCAAGCGCACCACAGGGCAGCATCCCGGCGGCATCGTGGTGCTGCCCAAGGAGTTTGACATCAACCAATTTACGGCCATCCAGCACCCGGCGGACGATATCGGCGGCGGCACCATTACCACGCATTACGATTTCCGCTCCATGCATGATATTCTGGTCAAGCTGGACTGCCTTGGCCATGACGACCCCACCATGATGCACCTGCTGGAGGAGCTGACGGGCGTGCCGTTTCAGGACATCCCGCTGGGGGAGCCCAAGGTGATGAGCCTGTTCAGCAAGCCGGACGCGCTGGGCGTGACCGCCGAGCAGATCATGAGCCCCACCGGCACGCTGGGCATCCCGGAGTTTGGCACGCAGTTTGTGCAGGGCATGCTCATGGACACCACCCCCAGTACCATGGAGGAGCTGGTGCGCATTTCCGGCCTGAGCCATGGCACGGACGTGTGGCTTGGCAACGCCAAGGATTTGATCGATACCGGCACAGCCAAGCTGCGCCAGTGCTTTTGCACGCGTGACGATATCATGAATTTCCTGATCAGCAAAGGCATGGAAAATAAGATGAGCTTTGACATCATGGAAAACGTTCGCAAGGGCAAGGGGCTCAAACCCGAGTGGGAGCAGGCGATGCTTGCCCACGATGTGCCCCAGTGGGCCATCGACAGCTGCAAAAAGATCAAGTACATGTTCCCGCGCGGGCACGCCGTAGCCTATGTGACCATGGGGCTGCGCGTGGCGTGGTACAAGGTGTACCGGCCGCTGGCCTACTACGCGGCCTACTTTACCATCCGCGCGGACGGCTTTGACGCAGGCACGATGATCCTGTCCGGCGCGACCCTGCGCGACCGCCTGCGGGAGTATGATGCCCGCGATGAAAAACTTAACCAGAAAGAAAAGCTGGAGCAGAACGCCCTGCATATGATTTTGGAAATGCAGGAACGCGGCATCAGGCTCCTGCCCGTGGATCTGTACCAGAGCGACAAGCGCCGCTTCCTGCCCGAGGGCGCGGATCTGCGCTGCCCGTTCCTGTCCATCAACGGCTTTCCCGAGGCGGCTGCGGACGGCATCATCGAGGCGCGCGGCACCCCCTTCCTGAGCGTGGAGGATTTGAAGATGCGCGCCAAAATAGGGCTGGCCGCCGTGGAGCAGCTCAAGGCGCAGGGCGCGTTGGAAGGGCTGGCCGCCACCAGCCAGGTGGATATGTTCGGCTTGCTGGGGTAAAGCTGGGCGGGTGACCGGAGGGAAAGCCGGCGTGCGCAGGCGGCACGGCAGCACGAACAGGCAGGCACACATCCTGCAATAAAGTTGCGCGAATCCTTGCCATTTCAATCAAACTATGCTACAATACCTCCCGAATACGCACCTTTGTCGACTGTGCGTTTGTGCTTTTGTACGCCTGCATGAAAGCGGCCGCAACAGGGTGACGCAAAGGGTGGTAAAAACAAGGAGGATACAATCAATGGCAGTTATCTCCATGAAACAGCTGCTGGAAGCCGGTGTGCACTTCGGCCACCAGACCCGCCGCTGGAACCCCAAAATGGCGCAGTACATCTTCACCGAGCGCAATGGCATCTACATCATCGACCTGCAAAAGACCGTCCGCAAGGCGGACGAGGCCTATGCCTTCGTGCGCGACACCGCCATGCAGGGTAAGAGCATCCTGTTTGTGGGCACCAAGAAGCAGGCGCAGGAAAGCATCGCAAGCGAAGCTGTGCGCTGCAACATGTTCTTTGTCAACAGCCGTTGGCTGGGCGGCATGCTCACCAACTTCCGCACCATCCGCACCCGCGTGGAGCGTTTGAACCAGATCGACAAAATGGAACAGAGCGGCCAGCTTGCCGCCCTGCCCAAGAAGGAACAAATCAAGATCCAGCACGAGCGCGAGAAGCTGGAAGCCAACCTGGGCGGCATCCGCGAGATGAAGCGCCTGCCCGGCGCCCTGTTCGTGGTCGACCCCCGCAAGGAGCACATCGCGGTGAGCGAGGCGCGCGCACTGGGCATCCCGATCGTGGGCATTGTGGACACCAACTGCGATCCCGATGAGATCGACTATGTGATCCCCGGCAATGACGACGCCATCCGCGCCGTCAAGCTGATCGCAGGCAAAATGGCCGATGCCGTGCTGGAAGGCAAGCAGGGCCATCAGGATGCAGCCGCTGACGAGGCGGAGGCCGTTGCCCCCAAGGCGGAAGCCGAAGCACAGGCCTAATGAACCCGCCGGCGAGCGGCGCAGTATGCGCCGCTCGCTGCTGCGGTTACACGGCGGGGAATCCCCGCCTATGCTACGAGTGTAAGGAGAGAATACCCATGGCTGAAGTTACGTCCCAAATGGTTAAAGAACTGCGCGAGATGACCCAAGCGGGCATGATGGATTGCAAAAAGGCGCTCATCGAGGCCGAGGGCGATATCGAAAAGGCCGTCGAGTGGCTCCGTGAAAAGGGCCTTGCCGCTGCCGCCAAGAAGGCCAGCCGCATCGCCGCCGAAGGCATGGTCACCAGCTATGTGACCCCCGACGCGCAGATCGGCGTGGTCGTGGAAGTCAACTGTGAGACCGACTTTGTTGCCAACACCGATAATTTCAAAGGCTTTTGCGCCAAGATCGCCAGCCACATCGCCAAGGCGAACCCCGCCGATGTGGAAGCGCTCCTGAGCCAGCCCTTTGCGGATGATCCCAGCAAGACCATCACCGACCTCATCAGCGATGCGACGGTGGCCATCGGCGAAAAGATCAGCGTTCGCCGCTTTGCCCGTTATGCGGCCGCTGCCGGCGTGGTGGAAACCTACATCCACATGGGCGGCAAGATCGGCGTTATGGTGGAAGTGAACAACGACAAGCCTGAGACCTTCACCAACGACGCATTCAAGACCTACTACCATGACCTGACGCTGCAAATCGCCGCTGCGCGCCCCACCAGCGTCAACAAGAGCGAAGTGCCCACCGATACCCTGGACAAGGAGAAGGAAATCCTTCGTGCCCAGGCGCTCAACGAGGGCAAGCCCGAGAAGATCGTGGATAAGATGGTCGAAGGCCGCATCGAGAAGTATTACAAAGAGGTTTGCCTGGTAGAGCAGCCCTTTGTGAAAGATCCCGAAAAGTCCATCACCCAGTACACGCAGGAAGTGGCCAAGGCCATCGGCGCAACCATCGCGCCGGTCAAGTTTGTGCGTTTTGAGCGTGGCGAGGGCATCGAGAAGCGTCAGGAAAACCTGGCCGACGAGATCGCCAAGATGTCCAAATAAGTACATAGACCGTGCGCGAACGGTTCAGTAGCCAGGGTAAAAACCCTGGCTACTTTTTTTCCCCCACCTGCCGCAGCAAAAAGGGGACAAAGGGCATCAAAGCAAGTGCGCTCCAGCAGCTGCGAGGCGGCAATAGGGCATACGGCAGCAACATACAGTTCCCCCCGCTGCAGCGGAAATGTGTAAGGGGCGATGCCCCTGGCGGCTCGGCATGGCGCAAACGGCGCACCGGCGACCCATCCCACCATGAAGGCATGCCAACGCTTGACAAGTATAAACTTACCATTGTACAATATTTTGTTTGGATACTGACTTTACCAACCAGAGCGGAGGCACACACGTAGATGACGCAGCTCCCAACCACCAACGCGTTTCAGCAGCAAATCGAGAAACGCCGCACCTTTGCCATCATCAGCCACCCCGACGCGGGCAAAACCACCCTGACAGAAAAGCTCCTGCTCTATGGCGGGGCCATCCGGCAGGCGGGCAGCGTCAAGGCGCGCAAGGCGGAGCGCCACGCCACCAGCGACTGGATGGAAATCGAGAAGCAGCGCGGCATCAGCGTAACGTCCAGCGCGATGCAGTTTGAATTTGACGGCTTCCGCATCAACATTTTGGACACGCCGGGTCATCAGGACTTCAGCGAGGATACGTACCGCGTACTGGTCGCGGCGGATGCGGCAGTCATGCTCATCGACGCTGCCAAGGGCGTGGAGGCGCAGACCATCAAGCTGTTCAAGGTGTGCCGGATGCGCGGCATCCCCATCTTTACGTTTGTCAATAAAATGGATCGCGCAGCCAAGGATCCCTTCGCCCTGATGGAAGAGATCGAAAACGTGCTGGGCATCCGTACATGCCCCATGAACTGGCCCATCGGCGTGGATGGGGATTTCCAGGGCGTCTATATCCGGGAAAGCGGCCGCATCAGCCTGTACAGCGGCGGTAACCACGGCGCCAGCATGGTGGAGGAAACGCAGGTCGCGCTGGACAGCGCCGAGGCGAAAGCCCTGATCGCGCCCCACTACCTGACGCGCCTGCATAATGAAATCGAGCTTTTGGACGTGGCAGGCGACGGCTTTGACCGCTCCGCGGTGCTGCAGGGGCAGCTCACGCCCATGTTTTTTGGATCGGCCATCACCAACTTCGGGGTGGAACCGTTTTTGGAGGCGTTTTTGGACATTACGCCCCCGCCGCTTTCCCGCATGAGCGATATGGGGGAGATCCAGCCCGACGCATCGTTTTTCAGCGGTTTTGTGTTCAAGATCCAGGCCAACATGAACCCCGCGCACCGCGACCGGCTTGCATTTATCCGGGTGGTGAGCGGCGCCTTCCAAAAGGATATGAGCGTCTGGCTCAGCGGGCAGGAGAAAAACATCCAGCTCAAACAGCCCCAGCAGTTCATGGCCAACGAGCGCGAGGCGGTGGAGTGCGCCTATCCCGGCGATATCGTCGGCCTGTTTGACCCTGGAATATTCCATCTGGGCGATACGCTCAGCGATGGCCCCAAGCTGCACTTCAGCTCCATCCCCATCTTTGCGCCGGAGTTTTTTGCCCGCGTGCGGCCGGAGGATAGCATGAAGCGCAAACAGTTCATGAAGGGGCTCACCCAGCTTGCGGAGGAAGGCGCCATCCAGCTCTTCACCCGCACGGAAACCGGCTTTGAGGAATTGCTGGTGGGCGTGGTGGGCATGCTGCAGTTTGATGTGCTGGAGCACCGCCTCAAAACCGAGTATGGCGTGGCCATGCTCAAAGATTCGCTCGCCTACCGCTTTGTGCGCTGGGTGGAAAAAACGCCCGCTCCGGTGGACAGGCTCAAGCTCACCTCCACCAGCGGGCGCGCCAAGGATGGCGACGGGCGCGATGTGCTTCTCTTTGAAAACGAATGGAGCATCCGCCTGGCCACAGACAACAACGCAGGGCTGTCCCTGAGCGATACCGCCAGCCGCGTGACCTACGGCTGAGCCGGCGGCTCACGGCCAGGGGTCACCGTCACCAAGAAACCCATTTTTTCCCAAATCAGAAAGGAAGAACGAACTGAATGCTTCGTACTGATATCCGCAACATTGCCATTATTGCCCACGTCGATCACGGCAAGACTACCCTGGTGGATGAAATGCTCAAGCAGGGCGGTGTGTACCGCGAGAACCAGCAGGTAGCCGAGCGCGTGATGGATTCCAACGACATCGAACGCGAGCGCGGCATCACCATTTTGGCCAAAAACACGGCCGTACACTACGCCGGCACCAAGATCAACATTGTGGACACGCCTGGCCATGCCGATTTCGGCGGCGAGGTGGAGCGCGTGCTCAAAATGGTGGATGGTGTGCTCCTGCTGGTGGATAGCTTTGAAGGCCCCATGCCGCAGACCCGCTTTGTGCTGCGCAAGGCACTGGGCCTCAAGCTGCCGGTGATCGTAGTCATCAACAAGATCGACCGCCCGGACGCCCGCTGCGATGAAGTGGTCGATGAGGTGCTGGATCTGTTCATTGAGCTGGGCGCGGACGAGACGGCGCTGGATCGCCCCATCGTCTATGCATCGGCGCGCCAGGGCACTGCCTCGCTGGATGCGCAGCACCCCGGCGATGACCTGCGGCCGCTGTTTGATACCATCATCACACACATCCCCGCGCCGGAAGGGGATATGGAAGGCCCTGCGCAGCTGCTCATTTCCACCATCGACTATAACGAGTATGTGGGGCGCATCGGCATCGGGCGCATTGCCCGCGGCACGCTGAGCACCAACATGATGGTGGTCAAAACCAATTACGATACCGGAAAAACCACCCAGCCCCTGCGCCTGACCAGCCTGTTTACCTTTGATGGCCTCAAGCGCCTGCCGGCCGAATCCGCCTCCATGGGCGACATCGTCGCGATGAGCGGCCTGGAGGATATCGGCATCGGCGATACGGTGTGCGATCCGGTTGCGGCCGAAGCGCTGCCCTTTGTGAGCATCACCGAGCCTACGGTCACCATGACCTTCAGCGTCAACAACAGCCCGTTTGCCGGGCGTGAGGGTCAGTTTGTGACCAGCCGCCATCTGCGCGCAAGGCTGTTCAAGGAGCTGCAGACGGACGTGAGCCTGCGCGTGAACGAAACCGACAGCCCGGATGCCTTTGAGGTACGCGGGCGCGGCGAGCTGCACCTGAGCATCCTGATCGAGAACATGCGCCGGCAGGGGTATGAGTTCCAGGTGAGCAAACCGCAGGTGATTTATCGGGAGATCGACGGGGTCAAGTGCGAGCCCATCGAGCGCATGGTGGCGGATGTGCCGCAGGCTTATGCCGGCGCGGTGATTGAGAAGATCGGCCGCCGCCGCGGCGTGCTGGAGAGCATGCACGGGCTGGAGCGTGTGCGCCTGGAGTTTTTGATCCCTTCACGCGGGCTGTTTGGCTACCGCAGCGAGTTCATGACGGACACGCGCGGCGAGGGCATCATGAGCGCCGTGTTTGAAAAGTATGAGCCGGTGAAGGGCGAGATCCCCCACCGCAATGTGGGCGCGCTGGTGTGTTTTGAAAACGGCGAGGCCACCAGCTATGGGCTGTTTGGCACGCAGGAGCGCGGCACACTGTTCATTACCCCGCAGACGCAGGTCTATAAGGGCATGATCTGCGGGCAAAACGCCCGCCCGGATGACCTGGTGGTAAACGTTTGCAAGCAAAAGCACGTGACCAATATGCGCAACGCCAGCAGCAGTGAGGATAGCCTCAAGCTGGTGAGCGTGCACCCCCTCACGCTGGAGGAGTGCCTGGAGTTTATTGATGATGATGAGCTGCTGGAAGTGACCCCGCAGAACCTGCGCATGCGCAAGCGGGAGCTGAGCCATCAGGATCGCGCCCGGGCGGCATCCAAGGCCAAGATCTGATCGCTGTGCCAGTGCCCCGCGCTGGCCACCTATGACCCCGCCCTTTCCCCCAAAGGGGTAAGGGCACAAGCTCCAGTTGGGGTTGGGGGGCACCCTGCCGTCCCAGCCCCGGTCAGCCCGGCCATGCAGCCAATGCTGCTGTTCCTGCGTTGTCAAACATCGATCACACCATGCCAAAGGAGGGTATTTCATGAAGCTGAACACCTTGCGCCGCGCGCTCGCGCTCACGATGGCGCTGTGCCTGCTCGCCCTGCCCGCGCTCACCCAAGCGGAAACCTACCTGCCGGAGGGTGATGTGACCCATGTGGAATTCACGCTGGGCGCATCGCTGCATGCGCAAGCCTTCCCGGCCAGCCAGGCACACCTGGCGGATTGGCAGGCCTTCCTCCAAAAGCTGGACATCCGCGGCACGGCGGAAGTATTGGCGCCGCTGACCCCCTTCAGCCGTGTTTATCTGGATGGGGCGCTGCGCCTGAACGGCAAGGATCAGATTCCCTTTGTGTATGACGGCTACCATAGCTACCGCTATTTGCGCACCCCGGCGCTGGGCAATGAGGTGTTCTATTTCCAGATGCACAATTTTCTGGAGTTCATGCTCAAGCCTTACTATTACATGGAATTGCCCACCCAGTATTTGGCGCTGCTGATGTACCCGCAGGCCAGCTACTATATTGGCTATAGTTACTATGCGCCGGCGGCGGCTACCCTGGCTGCTGCCAAGCTGGCCGCACAGGAAGAAGCCCAGCGCACGCGGGATGCCGCGCTGGCTGCCATCACGGAGGCGCTTGCGGCTTCCCAGGCGCAGCTGGACGCATTGACCGCCCAAAAGGCGGCGGTGGAAACCGCGCTGGCAGCGGGTGACCCCATTGCGCTGGCAGCGCTGCTGGAGCAATACGCAGCGGGGGATGCAAAGGCTGGCGCGGAAGCCGCCGCCCGTGCGCTGCTGGACTCGCTGACCCCGCAGATTGATGCAGCCGCCGCGCAACAGGCTGCCCTGCAGCTGGCGCTGGATGGTCAGGCGGATATGACCCTGGCACAACTGCTGGGCGCTGTGCCAGAGGGGTACGGCGCTTTGCCGGACGCAACGGCGGAGGATGCCCCGGCGGACGAAGAAACCGACGCCGATGCGGAAGCCGCCGCAGAGGCTATGCCAAGCGCTTTGGCAACACCCGGCGCAGTCACCTATACCGTGCCCTACCAAAACCTGTATGAGCTGTGCGAGGAGCTGGATCTGATCGTCAATGACGATCCGGATCTGGAGCGCGCCTATTTCTACTTTACGTGCCTGTTGACCGATCTGTATGCCAGCGATATGGTGCTGGATGTGCTTGGCCGCATGGAGGATGTGCTGGACTATCTGGATCCCGAGCAGCAGGGCATGCAGGTCACGGAAACGGACACGGGCATCACCTGCGTACTGGGCGATACGGTGGTGTTCCAAAAGACCGTTGCGCAGGGCGTGACGGACATCCGCTTCCTGCTGCCCACGCCCGAAGGGTTTGATCTGGCCATTGACTGGACGTGGGATGAAACCTCCGGCCTGGGCGCGGCGCTGGAGGCGACCGCAGCGATCCTGATGGACGGCGAACCTTCCGCCGCACTCAAGGCAAGCGGCGTTGGGTTGCCCCGCCAGGGCGATGTCAGCGGGCAGGGAAGCATCACCTTCACGGCGGAAGGCACCAGCTTTGCAGGTTCACTGGCACCCGCCACCTTCCAGTTTGACTGGGTGCGGGATGCGGCGCAGCTGCCCTACACGCTGGCGCTCACCGTGCATTGGCTGCATCCGGAAACCCTGCAGCCCGCTGTGTCGCTGGATTTCCATGGCACGCTGTCGGCATCGGACAAGAGCGTATTTGTGGATGCGGCCTACCCGCAGAATGATTTCTTCAACCTGAACGAATCCTTCCTCAATGAATACAAGGCGCGCCTGCTCAAACCGCTGCTGTTCAAACTGGCGCCCATCGTGCTGGAAACCCCGGCAGGGGTCATCAATGATCTGTACGCGTTTGCCGCCAAGACGGACATCCTCGTTTCGCTGGTGGAGTAGGCGCTCGGGGCTCACCCGGTACAGCGGCTCCCCGAAAAGTGCTCGCAAGCAAGGAAACGGTTGCCGTTTCCTTGCTTTTGCGTTATACTCATAGCAATGTATGGAGGTGGGGCTATGCCGGACACGCCTTTGGAAAAAAAGAGCCAGAACCCGCTGTACCAGCAGCTGATGCGGCGCTTGCAAAATGACGTGGTAGCGGGCGTTTACCCCGCCGGGGGTCGGATCCCCAGCGAGCAGGTGCTGTGCGATACGTATGGCGTGAGCCGCGTGACCGTGCGCAAGGCCATGCTGGATCTGGTACAGGAAGGGCTGCTGGTGCGCAAGCAGGGCAAAGGGACCTTCGTGGCTGATGCGCGCCTGAAGCGTGATTTGCATCACATTACCAGTTTTTCGGACGCGTGTGCCGGCATGGGCAGGGTGGCCGCCAGCCGCGTGGTGGAGCTGAAACGCGAAACGGCGCGCACCGAGGATGTGGAGCGCCTGCAACTGCCCGCGGGCTGCGATGTGCTGGAGCTGTGCCGCCTGCGCCTGTGCGATGGCGAGCCAGTCATGCTGGAATACAACCGCTTTTCCGGGGAGCTGACCTTTCTGGAAAGGCTGGATGTGAGCGGCAGCCTGTACGATGTGCTGCGGGAGCATGGGCTCATCCCCACGCGCGCCATCCATGATATTTCGCTGGGGCACGCAACCCCCACCGTGAGCCGCTATCTGGGCACCGCCGTGGGCGAGGCGCTGCTTTTGCTGGACGAGATCGTGTTTGACCAGCAGAACCGCCCGCTGCACACCAGCCGCCAATGGATCCGCGGCGATAAATTTACCTTCCGCATTTGAGCGGCGCGTTCAACGTCGCGCCGTTTTCCTTTTATCCCCCTGAATTTATGATAGAAAGAAGCGATCACACTGGAAACTGCAAAATTCGCCCTGTTTGTCGATTTGGAAAACTGCGGCGCCAAGGTGGCCACGCTGCTCAGCGTGCTGGAGAAGGTCAAGATCCGCGGGGATGTGCTGCTGGGCAAGGTATATGGCTATACCGATCAATACAGCGACCTCAAGGAGGTGCTGCTGAGCAACACCTTCACGGTGGTGCCGTCCCTGCGCTATGGCATCAGCCAGAAAAACAATGCCGATATCCTGCTGGTGATCGACGCGCTGGAGGTGGCCTACACCAACCCGCTCATCAACAGTTTCTGTATCGTGTCCGGCGATAGCGATTATGTGCCGCTGGTGGGCAGGCTCAAGAGCATGGGCAAGTTTGTGCTGGGCATCAGCCGCAGCGAGGCTGCCAGCAATATCTTCATCAACGCATGCAACGAGTTTCAGTTCCTGGAAAACGTGGGCACGCACATCCGCAAACCGGAGGGCAAGAAGAAAACCGCCGCCATGGAAAAAGAGCCGCTGGATGAGCAGGAGCTCAATAAACTGATCGAAAGCATCCTGGATGAGCAGACCGATCAGGACGAGCTCTATGCCAGCGAGCTGAAAAGCATCCTGCTGCGCCTGCGCCCGGATTTCAGCGAGCGCGCCTTTGGCTGCGCCACCTTCCTGAAGCTTTTGGACAAGCTGGCGCACAAGTACGGCAACCTGCGCATCCGCAATGACAACTTTAATGTGATGGTGTCTCTGGGGCAGGCGCAAAAGGAAACCGCCTTGCAGCTGACCAAGGACAACTGGAAGGAAGCTTTCCGCGAGCAGCTCCAGCGCTACAAGGAGGGCGGATTCGACCGCATCAATCCCTCCATTCTCAAGGCGGATATCCAGGCCGGCTACCCGGATTTCAATGAGCGCGCGTTGGGCTTCAAGCGCTTCAGCGATGTGCTCAAGGCGCTGGAGAAGGATACGATTTTGGAAGTGGAAATGGACGAGCAAAAAACGATGCTCATCAAAGTGCCGTAAGCGGAGGCCAAGGGCCTCCTTTGGGAGGGGGATTGAGATCCCCCTCCCAACCGCCCCCGGGGATGCGCGGGGGGCGGGAGGGATACCGACGGGAGATGGACGGACGGACGCTTCGCTCCGTCGGGGGACGGGCGCTTGCTTCGCTCCGTCGGGGCGGGCGGCTGGTTGAAGGAGGAATTAGATGGCGGCGGATTTTGTGCGCGTGGCCGCGGCCAGCGTGCGTGTGCATTTGGGCGATGTAGCCCGCAATACGGAGGAAGTGCTTGCGCGCATGGCGCTGCTTGAAGCGCAGGGCGTGCAATTGGCCGTGTTTCCGGAGCTTTGCCTCACGGGCTATACCGTGGGCGATTTGCTGGCGCACGAGCCTTTGCAGCGCGCCGCGTGGGACGCTATGCTGCGCATTGCAGCGCAGAGCGGAGATATGGCTGTGGTGGTGGGCTTGCCTATCCTGGCCGATGGGCGGTTGTTCAACTGCGCGGCGGTACTGCAGGGCGGGCGGGTGCGTGGTGTGGTGCCCAAGGTGTTCCTGCCCAACGGCAATGAGTTTTATGAAATGCGCTGGTTTGTAAGCGGCACGCAGGCAGGGGGCACGCTGGATGTTGCGGGCGAGCCCTGCCCCTTTGCGCCGCATCTGCTCTTTGACACTGGCGCCTGCCGCTTTGCGGTAGAGGTGTGCGAGGATCTGTGGGTGCCGCAGCCGCCCAGCATCCGCTATGCCATGGAGGGTGCGGAGCTCATCCTCAACCCCAGCGCGAGCGATGCGCTGGTCAGCAAGCAAGGCTACCGGCGGGATCTGCTCAAGCAGCACTCCGGACGGCTCTATGCGGCCTATGCCTATGCGGGTGCGGGCTTTGGCGAAAGCACCAGCGATCTGGTCTTTTGCGGCTACACCGGCGTGTTCGAAAACGGCCGTGCCTTGAGCGAGGGGCAGCGTTTTACCCTCACGGGGGATCAAGCGATTGCCGATGTGGATTTGCAGCGCCTGCGCTACCAACGCCAGCGCAACGGGAGCTTCCACCAGGCAGGGCGCACCGCGCCTGCCATGGTGCATGTGCCCGTGCCGCAAGCGGCGCAGGAACCGCCCGCCGCGTTGCTGCGCCAAATCGACCCCCTGCCCTTTGTGCCTGGCGGCACGGAGGATCATCTGGAGGAAATCGTGCGCATCCAGTGTCAGGCGCTGGCCACTCGTCTGGCTGCCACGGGGTGCAAGGCGGCGGTCATCGGCGTTTCCGGCGGGCTGGACAGCACGCTGGCGCTGCTGGTAAGCGTGCGGGCGTTCGATCTGCTCGGGTTGCCGCGCGCCGGGGTCTATGCCATCACCATGCCGGGCATGGGCACGGGCAAACGCACCAAGACCAATGCGGACAGGCTCATGGCCGCGCTGGGCGTGACCGCACTGGAAATCAGCATTGAAGCGGCCGTACGCCAACATTTTCGGGACATTGGCCACGATGAGGCCACCCATGACGTGACGTACGAAAACACGCAGGCGCGGGAGCGCACCCAGATTTTGATGGACTATGCCAACAAGGTCGGCGGCATCGTGCTGGGCACCGGGGACATGAGCGAGGGCGCGTTGGGCTGGTCCACCTACAATGGCGACCATATGAGCATGTACAACGTGAACTGCTCCGTGCCCAAAACACTGGTCAAGAGCCTGGTGCGCTACCTCAGCGCTCATGATTTTGGCGGCGTGGTGCGCGATGTGTGCCTGGACATCATCGATACGCCCATCAGCCCGGAGCTGCTGCCCGTGGCGGATGGGGAGCTGAACCAGCGCACCGAGGACATATTGGGGGATTATGCCCTGCATGACTTTTTCCTATACCATCTGCTGGACAGCGGCTCCGGCCCCGAGCGGCTCACGCGCTTTGCCCGGCAGGCCTTTGCCGGCGTGTATACACAGGAGAAGATCGCCGCGCAGTTGGCAACGTTCATTCGCCGGTTTTTTGCGCAGCAGTTCAAGCGCAATTGCGTGCCGGACGGCCCCAAGGTCGGCAGCATCAGCCTTTCACCTCGCGGGGATCTGCGCATGCCCTCGGATATGAGCGGTGCGCTTTGGCAAGGGCTCCTCTAGCGTCCGCCCGGCCTGCGCGCTGCCAACCCGTAACAAACCATGAACGGCCGGCCATACGGCTGGCCTTTTCTCCCGCGCTGTGCTACAATGTGCGCAGCTAACCACCAGCCCTTGAAGGAGGGGATCACCATGAGCGAGATCCTATGCCCAACCTGTGGAAAAAACGTGGCGCATGCCGAAGGTGCGTCCTTTTGCCCCTACTGCGGCGGCGCGCTGGCCAAGGCGGCTCAGCCGCCCGAAGCCGATGCCGTGCGTGCGCTGCTGGATCAGGTAGCCGCGATGGACAACCCGAGAAAAAAATATGACAAGCTTGCGCAGGCGATGGAACGCTACCCCGACAGCCTTGCCATCGCGGAGGAGCTTTTGTTCCTGGGGCGGCTGCATGAACGCAGCGCGCGCCAGCTGGATTTTTCCGTGATCAAGAGCTATCTGCTCATGCTGTATTTGGAGCCGGAAACGCTTGTGCCAGAACAGATTGCCGCCATGCGGGAGGCCATTTTCTCCCATCCGGATCTGCAGCGCTGCCTGCGACTGGCGGCGGATCCCAATGCTTTTTTGGACCAGTACCTGACCAAGCTGAGCACGCAGTTCATCGAGCTGTTTTTACGAGGCAGCAGCCGCTATATGCGCCGTTTCTTCGGCATGGGGCTGGAAAGCCGCGCGCCCAAGTATCTGGCCGCCCCCGCGGGCTTCATGCTTGCCGCCATGCAACAGGACGATCAGCTCACCCAGGAGCAGCGCGCCCGCCTGATGCGCGCCTTTTTCAGGGCGTTTAACACGCAGCTGGGCGGGGATACCCAGTGGTTGCTGCAAGAGATGCAAACACGCGGCGTTGCCATGCCCTGAGGCTGCCCCGCCCGTCACGCTACGGTGACCGCCCGGGCGGCTGAGCCGCTTCGGCCGCAGCGCGTGCCCGCGCCGGGAAACCTCACGCGCAGGGGCGAGCCACACCCCGCGCAGGCTCCGCCTGCCCAGACATTGGCGGTACAGGCCGCCGTAACCCACCCCAAGGAGGTAGCTTTTGCAAACCAAACACAAC
>LVAR01000086.1 GCA_001604115.1 Clostridiales bacterium Firm_12
AAAAACGCCACAAACAACCGGGAAAGTGGCTCCTTTTGCATAAATGCCAGCTTTTGCATGTGGGTGGCTCCTTTCGGGGGCTAAAGTGATGGGGAGCAAACGACGTATGGCGCAGGCGGG
The DNA here is from genome assembly GCA_001604115.1 of Clostridiales bacterium Firm_12. Lineage (GTDB taxonomy): Bacteria > Bacillota > Clostridia > Christensenellales > Aristaeellaceae > CAXXOK01. Next base: position 121 of record LVAR01000086.1, read on the forward strand.
GGCACGGCGCCGCCTCCTGCAAACCGTACAGCGCCGCACGGGGAAAGGCCTTGGGGCGGCTTGCGGCATATTGGCCGCCAACCAATATCACGCCGCGCCCTGCGGCCAATTGTGGGCGGCTGATGCATGCCTACCCTGCGCCGCAGCTCTGCGCGGCCTTAGCCCTGGGGCGTCACAAAATTGACCTCCACACCGCCTTGCTGCAGGCGGCCGACCAACCCTTGCAGCATCCCGTCGTTGGGGCGGAAGGTCACCAGGTACAGGCGCACATTGGGGCCCATGCGCTTCATGCGGCCGATCAGATCCACCAGCACGCTGGTCAGGCGGGTGGTCACAATGACCACCGCGCCGGTCTTGCGCAGGTCGTTCATCTGCATCATGATCACGCGCTCAAACTGCTCGGTTTCGTTAAAGGTGCAGCGCGCCAGCTCTTCCAGCAGGATGGGCAGCCCCATGGTGCCGTGGTACTCCATCGGCCGGTCGCCCACCAAGGGCAGGCGCACCGGGTTTTCATGGCTGATCTGCACACTGACGACCGATGCCGCCGTTTCCAGCACCGCATCCTGCAAAAAGCCTACCTTGCCCGCGTCCACATCCGGCGGCAGGGCGGGGGCGGATGTGTCCATGAGCACCAGCGCATCGGGCAGCGCCGGCTCCTCAAACTGCCGGATGATGACCTCCCGCTTGCGGGCGCTCATTTTCCAGTGGATGCGCTTGAGCGGATCCCCCGGCTGATAGCTGCGGAAATCGCTGGGGCTGGAGGGGTCCTCCATGGCGCGCTTCATGGTTTCCACGCCCATGTCGCCCGCGGCAAAGGTGAGCGGCTCCACATCAAAGGGCACGGGCAAAACGAGCAGCTCGTTCCCCGCGCTTTCCGGTGTATGCTCTTTTTTGAACAGCCCGAACACATCGCTCACGGTAAAGCTTTCCACGCCCGGGAACATCGCGCCCACGTGCTCGGCTTGCAGGCGGTAGGTCACCTTTTGCGTGCGGCGACCCAGCTCCGTCAGGTGGATGGTCGCCGCCGGGGTGTTGCTGGTGGCGCGCATTTTCAGGCTTACAGGGGCGATGGGCAAAAGGCTCTTGTGGCTCACGGAAACCTCCATGGCCACGGCGTCCCCGCGGTTCACGCGCGTGTGGTTGAGCCCATGGCTCACCTTGACGCTCTTTTCCGCCATGCGCACGCTCAAATACGCCAGCACCCACGCGATGGCGATGATCAGCGATAGCAAAAGATACATCCGGTTGCCCATGGATACGGCGCTGAGCAGCAAAAAACCGAAGCTCACGCCCAGGGTGATCAGGGTGGATTTCATGGCATCGTCCTTTGTGGCGCCGGACATCCGCACTCAGGAAAGGCGGATGGGCACCGGCACGTTTTCCATCACGGCCACCAAAATGCGCTCCGCCGTGATGCCCTTCATCTTGGCTTCCGGGTTGGGCAGGATGCGGTGCGCAAGCACCGGCAGCGCCATGCGCTGCACATCCTCCGGCAGGATGTAGTCCCGGTCATTGAGCAGCGCGCACGCCTGCGCCCCGCGGATGAGCGCGATGGCGCCGCGCGTGGAAACCCCCAGCTGCAAAGAGGGATGCGTGCGCGTCATGGCCGCGATGTTGGCGATGTAATGGCGCACTTCCTTGCTGCAATACACGGTGCCGATCATGTTTTGCATCTCCACCACATCCTCGGCGGTGCACACGGGCTTGAGGTTCTGCTGCGGTTTGACCGTGCCGCTGAAGCGCTCCAGCACAGCCATTTCTTCCTCCATGGTGGGGTAGCCCATCGAAATGCGCAGAAAAAAACGGTCCATCTGCGCCTCCGGCAGGGGGTAGGTACCCACAAACTCGCCGGGGTTTTGCGTGGCCAGCACCATAAAGGGCTTGGGCAGGGGGTGGGTCACGCCATCCACCGTGACCTGATACTCCTCCATGATCTCCAACAGCGAGCTCTGCGTTTTGGGGGAGGTACGGTTGATTTCGTCCGCCAGGACGATCTGGCACATGACGGCGCCGGCATGAAACTCCAGCTCGCCCGTCTTAAAATTGACCATGGTAAAACCGGTCACGTCGCTGGGCACCACGTCCGGCGTGAACTGGATGCGGTTAAAGCTGCAATCCAGCGATTTGGCAATAGAGCTGACCATGGTGGTTTTGCCTGTGCCGGGAACATCCTCAATGAGCACATGCCCTTTGCAGAGCATGGCGATCAGCGCAAGTTCAATGACCTCGTCCTTGCCGACGATCACCTTGCCGATATTCTGCTTGAGCGCGGCAATCACACGCCTTGGGTTGAGCATAGGAAAAGCTCCTTTATCAAGCATTTCATGCAATATGCATACAAAAACAGTATAACGGATACCCATTGATTTTACAATACTGTGACGAATGTTTTACGGGTCAGTATCGCAGAAAGTGGGTATACAGTGCAATATGGCGCCGCAGCGCGGGGCAAGGAGAAATGCGCTCCGGTGGCGAATCCTATGCAAGCGGCACACGCCGCAGGGCGCGCCCCGTGCGGCATGGACGGGGCACACGCAGGGCAGGATGCTCCCCGCCCCGGCCGCGCCCCGCGCGATACGGCCGCGCACAAACCCGGTGCACCGCCCGGATGGCGCTTTTCAGGCTTGCCTGCAAGGCCGTCCGCCTCCCCTCTTTCGCCCCTGTGCGGCGCGCGGATGCCCCGACGTTTGAAACTTGTGACATAGCGAAAGGAGTCCTTATGGACAACAACCAACCCCAAACCCAAGCCCAGCCCCAGGATACGAGCTGGCGGCGGCGCGCGGGGCTGTTTCTGGTAGCGCAGAACATCTCGCTGTTCGGATCCTCCGTGGTGGCGTTCGCCATCATCTGGCACATTACCCTGACAACCTCCTCCGGCGTATGGATGATGCTGGCCACCCTGTGCTCCATGGTGCCGGAAGTGGTGGTGAGCCTCTTTGGCGGCGTGCTGGCGGACCGCTACAACCGCAAGACCCTCATCATGCTGGCGGATGGCTTCATCGCCACCGCGACGCTGGGGCTGGCCATCGCCTTTCTGATGGGCTTTGACCGGCTGGAGCTGCTGCTGCTGGTATCGGCGGTGCGCTCCTTTGGCGCGGGCATCCAAAGCCCGGCGGTCGGCGCGATCTACCCGCAGCTGGTACCGGCGGATAAACTGGTCAAGGTGCAGGGCATCGGCCAGACGCTGGCATCGGTGCTGCTGCTGCTCTCCCCGCCGGTGGCAGGGCTCATCCTGGGCTCGGTGGGCATCGTGGCTACCTTCTTTGTGGATGTGGTCACCGCCACGCTGGCCATCGCCGTCACCAGCCTGATCCGTGTGGAAAAAGTGACCCGCAAGGACGTCCCCGCTTCCGTGTGGACGGACATGAAGGCCGGGCTCACCTACACGCTGGGGCATCCGCAGATCCGCCGGATCATCATCTGCTTTGGCATTTCGTTTTTCCTCATCACCCCGGCGGCGGTGCTCAGCCCGCTGATGGTGCAGCGCTCCTTTGGCAGCGAGGTGTGGCGGCTTACCGCCAACGAGATCGTGTGGACGGTCGGCTCGCTGCTGGGCGGCGTGTTTGTGTCCATCAAAGGGGAGTTTAAGGACAAGGTGCGCACCGTGGCGGTGAGCCTGGTCGCCTTTGGCGTGCTGTTTGCCATGCTGGGCTTTGCGTGGGATTTTGTCAGTTACCTCCTCTTTATGGGGATCAGCGGGTTCTTCGTGCCGTCCATCTCCACCGCGCAGACGGTGCACATTCAGGAATCCACGGAGCCGGACATGATGGGGCGCGTGTTTTCCATCGTGCAGATTATGATGGCCAGCGCCATGCCCATCGCCATCCTGGTGTTCGGCCCCCTGGCCGATGTGGTGAGCGTGGAACTGCTGATGATCGTCAGCGGCACGCTGCTAGCCTTTGTAGGCCTTTGGTACGGCTGGCTGGGCAAGAAGCCTGCGCTGCCCCAGCCCCGGCAGGCGGATGCCTAAGTGCCGCACACAACGCCGTGACGGGATTCAAACCCGTCACGGCGTTGTGCATCTGGACATATTCCCAGCAACGTAGTATGCTATGAACAAAGATTGCTTTTCCGACGATCCCGCCCCTGAGGGCGGAGAAGGGTCATGATGCCATGCGCACACCCGTCTTGTTCGCCGGGCACGGTTCGCCCATGAATGCCATCGAAAACAATGCCTTCACGCGGGAGTGGCAGCGCATCGGCAAGGCGCTGCCTACGCCAAAGGCTATCCTCTCGGTTTCGGCGCACTGGTACACGGCGGGCACGCTGGTGTCCGATGTGCCGGAAAACCGCACCATCTACGATATGTATGGCTTTCCGGATGCGCTGTACCGCGTGGCCTACCCGGCCAAGGGCGCGCCGGAGCTGGCCGCCCGCACGCGCGCGCTGCTCACGCCTGATGCACGCCTCAGCGGGGAATGGGGGCTGGATCACGGCACATGGTCGGTGCTCACGCACATGTTCCCCAAGGCGGATATCCCCGTGTTTCAGCTGAGCGTGAACCGCCGCCTGACCGCGCATGAGCATTTTGCCCTGGGGCAGGCGCTGCGCCCCCTGCGGGAGGAAGGTGTGCTGATTTTTGCCAGCGGCAACGTGGTGCACAACCTGGCGCTGGTCAGCTGGCAGACCCAGGGCGGCTTTGCCTGGGCCGATACGTTTGATATGGCCATCCGCGATGCGGTGCGCCAGGGAGCCTATGACCAGGCCGTGGATTACCAGGCGTTGGGGGATGCCGCCCGCAAGGCGGTGCCCATGATGGATCATTACGCGCCGCTGCTGTATGCGCTGGGCGCGGCGGAGGCAGGCGAGCCGCTGGAGGTTTTCAACGATGCGCGCACGCTCGGCTCGCTGTCCATGACCGGATACCTGCTGGGGTGAGCGGCCTTCACCACACAATGACGCTGGAGGAGGGATTTTTCCATGGCGATCAAACCCATTGTGAGCACGGTGCGCGGCATGCGCACCACGGACGGGGCGGGCGTGCGGCTCACGCGCGTGCTGTCCCAGGGGGAAACCAAGGCCTATGACCCCTTCCTGATGCTGGACTCCTTTGACTCCGAAAACCCGGAGGATTACCTGGCGGGCTTTCCCATGCACCCGCACCGGGGCATTGAAACCATCACCTACCTCATTGAAGGGCGCATTGAGCATGAGGATAGCCTGGGCAACAAAGACGCTATCCTCGCCGGGGAAAGCCAGTGGATGTGCGCTGGCAGCGGCATCCTGCACCAGGAGATGCCCAAGGCAAGCCCGCGGATGCTGGGTTTCCAGCTGTGGCTGAACCTGCCGGCTGCCGAGAAGATGTGCGAGCCGACGTACCTGAGCATCACCCAGGCGATGATCCCCGTAGTGGAGCAGGGCGGCGCGAAGGTGCATGTGATCAGCGGCGCCTATGGCGATGCCCATGGCGTGACCCCCGGGCACATACAGGCGAGCGTGATGGATGTGGAGCTGGCGCCGGGCGCGCAGATCTCCCTGCCTGCCTGCACCGGCGATACTTGCTTCCTGTTTACCATCCAGGGGGATGCGCTGATCGCGGGGCAGACTGTGCCGGAAAAGACTGCCGCCCTGCTGGGGGAAGGCGATGTGGCGCACGTGGCCGCCCCGGCGGATGCGCCCGCGCGGGTCATCTTTTACGGCGGCCGCCCGCTCCAAGAGCCCATCGCATGGGGCGGCCCCATCGTCATGAACACGCAGGAGGAGCTTCGCTTTGCCTTTGAGGAGCTGCGGCGCGGCACCTTTATCAAGCACAAGGCCAAGCGGTAAAGCGCCGCTTTGCGCCCCGCCGCTGCGCAGAATGGGCTTGGGACACAACCCTTGCCGGGCGTGAGCGCCGGTGGTTTGCACGGCGCGGGTGGCTGCTTTGCCACAGGGGCACACAAACCGCAGGCGGCCGGGGCAGCAAACGTGCGGCACAGGCATGACCCACGCCGCTGCAGCCGCCGAAACCGCACCAAAGGCTTTGCGCTGCAACACACAACGCAGGCGAGCCCGCCACACGCAGCGCCATGCGGCGTGCGGCAGCGGCTCGCCGTCATACTGTGCCCAGCCTGTGGGCGGCCGTGCAGCGCAGCCAACTCCCTGCATGCGCGCATTTTGAAAAACGAGGTGAACCCTTATGTACCAACCCAACCCGGACCGGTATCGGGATATGCCCTATGTGCGCCTGGGCGCCAGCGGCGTGCGCATTGCCCCCATCGCGCTGGGGCTGTGGCAGAATTTTGGCGATGATTGCCGCTTTGACATCTGCCGGGACACGCTGCTCACCGCCTTTGATGCGGGCGTGAACCACTTTGATCTGGCCAACAACTACGGCATCCCCGGCGGCTCGGCGGAGCGCACCTTCGGGCGCGTGCTGGCGGGTGAGCTGGCGGCGCACCGGGATGAGCTGTTCATCTCCACCAAAGCAGGCTACACCATGTGGCCGGGCCCCTTCGGCGACGGCGGCAGCAAGAAATACCTGATCGCCAGCCTGGAGCAGAGCCTGAAACGCATGGGGCTTGCCTATGTGGATCTGTTTTACCACCACCGCCCCGATACCCAGACCCCGCTGGAAGAAACCGCCGATGCGCTGGAGCAGATCGTGCGGCAGGGCAAGGCGTTGTACATCGGGCTAAGCAATTATAACGCGGAGCAGACCCACGCCATGCTGGCGGAGCTGGAAGCGCGCGGGCTGCGCTGCCTGGTGCACCAGATGCGCTACTCCATGCTGGCACGGGAGCCGGAGCAGGCGCTCTTTGCCGAGCTGCATGCACACGGGGTGGCGAGCATCGCATTTTCCCCCTTGGCGCAGGGGCTGCTCACCCAAAAGTATCTGGGCGGCATGCCCCCGGAAAGCCGCATGAACGAAGGGCACACCTCCCTCAAGCCCGATGCGCTCACCGATGCCCGCCTTGCGCAGCTGCAAAAGCTGCAAAGCATCGCCACGGCGCGGGGGCAAAGCCTTGCGCAGCTGGCGCTGGCGTGGGCGCTGCGCATCGGCGGGGCGGACGCGCTCATCGTGGGTGCGCGCAACCCCGGGCAGCTGCTGGACAGCTTGGGCGCGCTGCATAAGGTGCGCATGACGGAGGATGAGTACCAAGCCATTGAGCAGGTGCTCGCGGAGTAGATCGCCCGGGGCTTGCCTGCAAAGCGCATAGCCGTGGCAGGCCGCCGCGCAGGGCACCCGGGCTCATCGCATCATGCTATTGCAAAACAGGAACACTTCGATAATCGCGAAAATCGCGAACGCTTTTGCCCTCCGGCTTCGTCGTGAAAGCCTGACGTAGCCCCGCTACGCCTTTGCATCCGTTCCCGGCCATAGAACAGGACCCTTCACGTTTGATGAAGCATTCAGGATTTGCAATAGAATAAGGTTCTTACCTTTGATAGCCACACCAAAACCCAGCCGCGTGCGTAGGCATGACCTGCCCACACGGCTGGGTTTGGTGTTTTCCTTGTTTGCGTTTTTTGCATTGCCGCACACGCAGGGCAAGGCCATCCCGGGAGTCGGCGGATACTTGGCAGGGTGCTCCGATGTGGGGATGCGCCGCGCCCGCTACTCTGCCGCAGGCAGGGTTTCAAAGCGGTAAAAGCGCAGCGTGCCCTCCTGCCCGGCAAGCACAGGCAGCACGGGCTGGCCGATGGCATCGGTCAAATAGGCTTGCAGGTCGGCAGTCTCCTGCGCAGCGGCCACGGCCAGCTGCAGGGGGGCATCCAGCCATGCGCGTGCGTCCAGGGCATGGCCATCCAGGCCAAAGGCGGCCAGCTGCGCATACCAGCCGGGCGTGCGGCAGCTCCAATCCCCCCAGATGGCGGTGTTGCCGGGGATGCCATCGCGCACATCCGGGAAAAGCCGTGTGTCCCGCAGCAGGTTGGGGCTGCGCAGGATCAGGGTTTGCGGTTGGGCCAGGGCATATCGCTCCAGATCGGCCTGCCGCTGCTGGGACTGCGCATCCGGTCTGCGGGTGATGGTGTATAGGGTCAGGCGGGCATGCATGCCGCAGGCCAGCAGCAGCGCCGCCAGCAGCGCCAGCGCTGTGCCGCGTTGCAGCGGGGTGGTGCGGGCAGCAGAAAGGCTGCCCGAAAGGTGTGTGCGCGCAGCAAGCGGGAGGGTGGCAGGATCATTAGCGCAGGCCGCGGCCTTGGCGGGTGCAGGCGTGGGCGCGTCAGGGACGGGTGCCCCGGCCTGCTCCGCAGGACTGCCAACGGCAGCCGCAGGCGGCGGTGCCTGCAACGCAGCCGGGGCGGCAGTGTTTCCCGCATTGCCGGCAGCGGCTGTATCCAGCGCGGTTGCCCGTGCAGCGGCATCCGTTGCGGGCGCGAGCCGCCAAGCCAGCAACGCAAGCCCCAGCAGCAGCGCACCGGCGGGCAATAGCACTGCATCTGCCGCGCGGGGTGGCAAGCGGCCTTGCGCCGCTAACAGCCCAAGCAGCGCAGCCGCGCCCAGCACGGCGAGGGTCGCGGCGGCGCGCAAAAACGGCGGCGCCTTGCGCCCCGGCAGCAGGCAAAGCCCATACAGCGCCAACAGTGCGGCCGTGAGCCATTGGTAACGGGGAAAATCCGCAAACAGCCCGCCCAGCTGCGCCAGCGCCGTTTGCAACGGCGCGGCTGGGTAGGCGCCAGCCATAGCGCGCATGACCTCGGCAGTGATGCGCCTGTCCAGAAAATACCACTGGCGCAGGAGCGCGATGAGCGTGGCGGGCAGAAGCCCGGTGCCCAGCGCGGGGGCGGGATCGCCCTCAAAGGGCGTATAGTCCAGCAGCGCGGTGCGCGCGGCGTGCCAGATGGCATCCCCCTGCAGCCCGCGCAGGGCAATTTCCCCTTGGCGCACGGCCAGCAGCACAACAACCATCGCCAGCATGGCGGCCAAGGCGAGCAGCGCGCTGCGCGCAGCCGGGTGCAGCACAGTCGCGCCGCGTGCAGGGTCGGCGGGCGCGGCAGGTTCCGCCGGTTGCGCGGCGCAAAGTGGCTGCATCCTTCTGCCCTTGCGCTGGCAAGGCTCGCCCCGCTTCCCTGCCTGCGCGGTATGACTTGGCCGCAGGGTGCGCTGCACCTCGCCTGCCTGCCACAGCAGCGCCAGCCCCGCAAAGGCCGCCGCAGGCCATGCGCTTTGCATGCGCAGCAGGCAGGCAAGCCCCAGCAGCAGTGACGCCAGCCCGTAGGCGCTCAGCCGGCCGTGCGCCGCTGCGCCCTGCGGTGCGCTCAGGCACTGAGCCACCGCCGCCGCACCCGCCAGCGCGGCTGTGGTGGTATAGTTGATGCGGCACATGGCCAAGGCGGCCAACAGCAACAGGCTCAGCAGTGCGGCGGCCACGCCCGCCATCCTTGCAGGGCAGCCTTTGCCCGCCAGCTGCATCAGGCTTTTGCACAGCACCGCCGCGCTCAGCCCCAGCACGCCCAGCTGGAACAGGCTAAGCCAGGCCACGCCCGGCCACAGCCGCGCCAGCCCATGCAGCGCCCAGGCCAGCAGGGTGTGCACATACAGCGAAAAGCTGGCAGGCACGCCGCCCTCAAAACCCATGAAGGCCTTAAGGATGAGGGCATCATCGGAATTTTCAAAGCGCAGGGTGCCAATGCGCCACAACAACCCAAACAAGGCCAGCACCAGCAGGGTCGCAGTCAGCCAGGGGCGGTGTTTGGTTGGTTTGGACATTGGCGGGCGCTCCTTCTCATTGTTCATGCCCAAGGTAGCACAAGGGTTTGCAGGTTGTCAAGGGCGCGCCGCACGCCCTGCGCAGGCGCCCGGCACAGGCTGCGCCACGGCGGTGCACAGGCGCGCTTTCCCCTGGCGACTCTTGGCAACGGCGCGCCTTGCGTGCTATACTGTGTACCAAGCGCCGGGCATGTGCCCCGCGGCGCGCGCCCGCCATCATATCACGCAAACACCACCCCGAAGGGACGGCATGCCATGCAAACGACCTATGCCCTGTTCGATTTTGACGGCACCCTGATCCGCGGCGATTCCATCATTCTGCTGTGTCAATATGCCTACCGCCACCGTTTGATTTCTCTGAGGGAGTTGCTGGCCATCTTGGGGGCAGGCATCCGTTATGGGCTCAGGCTGGCGAGCGCGGTGCAGGCCAAGGAGCGCGCGCTGCGCTTTCTGATCGGGAAAACCGCGGCGGAGATGGATGCCTTCGTAGCCGATTTTTACCGCGAGGCACTTTTGCCCCGCCTGCGCCCCGAAGCGGAGGCGGCCATCCGCGCCCATCAGGCGCAGGGGCACACTGTGCTGCTGGTTTCGGCCTCCGCCGCGTTCTATCTGGAGCCGCTGCGGGCACGGCTGGGCTTGGCGGATATCATCGCCACGCGCATCGCGGTGGAAGGGGATGGCGTGTTCACCGGCCGCGTGTGCGGGGATAACTGCCGCGGTGTGCAAAAGGCGCTGCGCCTGGCGGAATATCTGGCCGCCAAAGGCGCGCGGCTGGCTTACGATACCTCCACCGCCTACGGCGATTCCACCGGCGATCTGGCCATGCTGCGCCTGTGCGCCCACAAGGTGGCTGTGAATCCCAAACGAAAGCTGTGGCGCGCGCTCCGGCACGAACCGGGCGCGACCCGCGTCTGCTGGCGCGAACCCTGAACCGGCGCTGCCTGCGCAGTTTGCCCTGTGCCTGCCTATTCTGCCTTGGAGGTGAACGGTCATGAACTTTGCCCGTGTGGATGAAATCATGCGCCAAGCCGTGCTCAACCATGCCTTTCCCGCGGCTGCTCTGCTGGTGGGTCAAAGGGAGAAGGTGCTGTTCCGCCGCGCGTATGGCCGCCTGGGCTATGGCGAGCAGGAGCCTGCCACCACCGAGCAAACGCGCTTTGATATCGCCTCGCTCACCAAACCGCTGGTGGTGGGCACGCTGGCCCTTCGCGCCATTGAAAGCGGCAAGCTGTGCCTGTGGGACAAGCTGGGCACTTTTGTGGATGCCCCGGAGGATAAGCGGGACATCACCATCCGCCAACTGCTCACGCACACGGCGGGGTTCCCGGGCGGGCTGCATCTGTGGCGTATGGCGGAGGATCCCGCGCGGGCTACGGAGCTGCTGCTCGGCGCCAAGCTGCAAACCCCGCCGGGCACGCGCGTGCGCTACTGCTGCGCCGGGTTTTTGCTGCTGGGGCAGTTGCTGGAGTGCATTTACGGGCAGCCCCTGCATGACCTGGCGCTGTCGGAAGTGTTCTGGCCGCTCAAGATGACCCGCACCGGCTACCTGCCCACGGGCGAGAACATCGCCCCCACCGAGCTTCAGGCGGATGGTACCCTGCTGCGCGGCGTGGTGCACGATGAAAACGCGCGCTTCCTGGGCGGCGTGGCGGGCAACGCGGGGGTTTTTTCCACCGTGGATGACTTGGCGCTGTACCTGCAAATGCTGGCGGGCGGCGGCCTGCTCACCGACGGCACGCGCTACCTGACCAGCGCCACGCTACGCCTGGCCTTCCAACACCATACGGCAGGGCTGGGGCAGGCGCGCGGGCTGGGCTTTTACCTGCCCAGCCATGACGATGGCTACACCGGCGACCTGTTCCCGCCGGACACGGTGGGGCATACGGGCTTCACGGGGTCCAGCTTCTCACTGAGCCCCAGCGATGGCTTTTACCTGATTTTGCTGACCAACCGGGTGTGCCCCTCGCGGGAGAGTGGGCAGATTTACCGCGTGCGGCGCATCGTGCACAACGCGGTGTTTGCTGCGCGGGGCTGATGCGAATGAAGTGGGAGGTACACGGATGCAGATAGCACTTTTTGCCGATTTGCACGGCAACTGGCCTGCGACCCAAGCGCTGGAGAAGGATCTGATCCGCCGCAAGGTGGATAAGCTCTATTGCCTGGGCGATATCGTGGGCAAGGGACCCTCCAGCGACCGCACATTTGATTGGGCGCTGGCTAACAGCGACCTGATCCTGGGCGGCAACTGGGATTATGGCATCGGCTACCAACTCTTTGCCCCGGACGGTTTCTATTGGGCGCAGCTGGGCGAGAAGCGGCTGGAGATCCTGCGCAACCTGCCCATGGAAAAAACCCTCACCCTGAGCGGGCGGCACGTGCGGCTGCTGCATGGCAGGCCGCTGATGAAGGAGCTGGTCATCGCCCAGGACGATGTGGCGGCCATCGAGCCCTACTTTACGGATTGCAACGGTTTTCGCAGCGATGTGGTCGGTTATGCCGATGCGCACCGTCAGGCGCTGCGCACCATATCGCCGGGCATTTTTTTCAACACGGGAAGCGTGGGCAACGGGCTGGGCGTTACCATGTGCTGCTATGCAATTTTGGAAGGGGAGCCGGGCAAGGCGGATGCACCGCTGGATATCAGGCTGATCACCGTGCCCTATGACCGGCAGGCCGCTATGGCGGATGCGCGGGCGGCCACTTCCGTGCCCCGGGTGGATACCTTCATCCGTGAGGTGGAAACAGGGCGCTACAGCCGCTAGGTCACTGGGGCAAACAGGGCGCAGTGCGGCGGGCAGCAGCGCGGCCGGGCGGGCACAGCGCACGCCGCCCGGTGTGCTGCGGGCAAGCCGAGGGCAACATACTTTGGCGGGTCCCGGTAGCTGCCCATAGCCTTGCGCCACGGCGCGGCCGGCAGGGTGCGAGCAGCCTGCATGGCTTTGGCAACCGGTGGCGCGGGGCAGTCGGCGCTGGACGCCCCTGCTTGGGGTGTGCGCATCGCCATGAAAAGAAAAAGACGGCAGCAACGCACCATGCGCTGCTGCCGTTTTTGATTGGATGCGTGCCGGCCGGTTCGGCGGGGGCATCGTGTGCATAAGCCAACCCGGATGGGGCGCATCTTACTTCTTGCCCGGTTTGCTTTCGGTCATGGGCACGGCGGTAAAGCGCCCGGTGCCATCGGCCGGGGTAGGACGCATGGGTGCGGCGGGAGTCCGGCTGGCGCCGTCCATCGCGGGGGCGGGGGTGCGCCCGGTACCCTCATAGCCCGCACCGGCACTGCTGGCGTAGCCGCCTGCATAGCGGCCATCGTTGCCGTTGCTGCCATAGGCGTTATAGCTGCCGCGCGGGGGTGCGTAGCGCTGGCTCATGGGTTGTGCCCCGCCCTGCTGGGCGGGATTCCGCTGCGCGGCGATGTAGCCGTTAAACCCTGCGTTTTGCGCGGCGTAGCCGTTTTGCCGCTGGGCATAGCGCGGATCGGGCTGGCCGGGCGCGCCCTGGCGTTGCGCCGGGGCGGCCTGAGGCTGCGCGGGCTGGCTGGCGGCTGCCCGGGGCGCGT
>LVAR01000087.1 GCA_001604115.1 Clostridiales bacterium Firm_12
CCGGCGGTGCAGCAGGCCGCGGCGGGAGCCATATCCCCGCCGCGGCCTGTGCGCGGTGCGGCCGGCGCATCCCCATCCTGCATACATCTGGACTAACGCGCGTGGCCTGTGCCGGGGTGCACGCAAGCGACGCCCCCTGCAAGGCTGCATCCCTTTACCGTGCCAAGGCCGCAGCACAAAGCCCCCGCAAGCCCGGCGCATTGCAGCTGGAAGACGCTTTGGGGCGGCGATGCCGGAGTGCAGGTTGGCCGCGTCCGGGTGCGTCAATCACACCGGGCATAGCTCACCAGCAATGGCAGCAGGGCGGCGGCGGTGGGGCAATGGGCGTTCTCGCCCACGCCCGCCGTAAAGCTGAACTTGCCTGCCGTCGCGCTCTTGATGGGGGCTTCCAGCGCGCCCGCGACCCCGCCTGCCAGGCTGATGGCCTGCGCCTGATACGCCAGGTAGTGGCGCAGCGTGCGCTGGATCAGCCCCGGCAGGGCGCTTACCTCCCGCGCAGCGTAGAAACACAGCGTGCGCGCGTCCAGCATGCTCTGCGCCAGACCGATGCAGGCCTCCAGATCCGCCGGGGCATCCTCCCCGGTGATGGCCGCATAGTCGGTCGCGCTCAGGGGCGCGCTCATGCTTTGATGGCCGTGGCCGCCAGCGTCAGGTATCCTGCCGCGACCACCTTGCCGTTTTTGATGCCCACGACCTCCACCACATCGCCTGCGCTGGCGGGGATCTCCGTGGTGCCGCCGGTGATGGCCGCGCCGCCGTAGCTTGCGCCATGCGCCGCGCGCTGCGCCGGGTTCAGGGTGTATTTGTAGCCCGTGGCCTCGGATGCATCGCTGATCTGGATCACGGTGGTGCCGGCAGCCGCGCCCTGCTGGGCGGCAAGCTCCACAGGCTGGGGCGCAAACACGCAGCGCACGCCCTTTTGGCGAAGCACCTTGTGCGCATAGACCATGCGCCCCTGCACGGCGCTTGCGCCAATGTACTTGCCGCTGCCCTCCAGGCTTTGCAGGCGCACGGGCGCCTGCCATGCGTTCACGCGGGTGGCAAAGCGCGGGTGGCCGCACACCACGGCCAGCCCGGGCGTGGCATCGTTAAACTCGATCACGTTAAAGCCCGCGATGCGGCCGATGGCGCCGCTCTGCTTGACCTCGTCGCCCAAACTGGCCGCTTGGGTAAACTCCGGGCTGCGCACCACGGCGGCGATCACATCCGGCGTGCACAGGGCATAGCGCCCGGCGGCGGGGATGTTGTCCTTGCTCATCTGCGTGCGCTGGCGCACCAGCATGCCGTAGACGCTTTGCGCATCCACCAGCGGCACGCCGATGGGGGTGCCGCCCGCCAGCAACGCGGCCGCGCCGTCCGCATCCATCGCGCGGCCAAGGGAATAGCCCGCGCTGTCCAGCCGCTCGGCCACCAGCCCATCGGGCACGCTGCTGGCCTCATACCCGTCGATGATCTCATTGACCGCCTTATCCCGGTCAATGGGCAAGGTGGTGTAGGCGGTGCTGCCGTTGGTGGGCGCAAGGCCGCTGGCGCGGTCATAGTCGCCGGCGGCCACCTCATCCTCCCGGGTGGGGATGCGCACCGCGCCCGCGGTGGGGTCGCCGTCAAAATCGTTGTTGAACACCACGCCGTCCTTGAGCACCAGCTCGCTGCGCAGTTTGGCCAGCACCAGCTCGTTGTACTGTTCCTGCATTTCCTGTGCCATGATGGTTTCCTCCTTTGTGTGTTATACTATTTCAAAACCTTAACGCTTCTATTTCGCGAACGCTTTTGCCCTATGGCTTCGTCGCGAAAGCGCCACGTAGCCCCGCTACGCCTTCGCTTCCGCTCCTCGCCATAGAACAAAATCGCTCGCGATCTATGAAGCATTCAGGATTTGAAATAGTATTGAAGATTACCTGCACCCGGCGGCTGCGCCGGGCTAGTCGCGTGCGCCGCCCTTGAGCGCCGGGTTCTTGCGGTAAAAAGCCGCTTCCACCCCCGTCATGGAGGGGATGCCGCCGCCATCCAACCGCTGCGCCCATGCGCCCGCGCCCGCCTGCCGAAACAGGTAGGGTTTGGCGCGGCGCAAGGCATCCAGCGCTTCCCGCGTGCCCTGCACGCTGCCATCCTCCGCCACGGCGATGCTGTCTGCATCCATCAGCCGGATGGCCGCGTCCGGGTCGATGAGCCCCAGCTCCGCGCCGATGGCCTTCACGTCCATCATGCGCAGCCGTTCGCCAAAGCGCGCCTGCATAGCATGGATGCGCGCCTGCGCGTCCGGGGGCAGCTCCGTTTGCGCATCGCGCGCGGCCTGAAGCGCTGCCGCCAGCGCTGCTTCCTCCATGCCGTACTGGGCGGCCATAGAGCGCAGCACGCCTTTTTCGGCGCGGGCGGTACGCTCGGCCACAGCCTTGCGCAGCGCTTCGCCCAGGTTTTGCGGCGGGGAGCTTTGCGGGCTGGACTGGGCGGGCGCATCGCCCGCCGGGGGATTGGCCGCGCCTGTTTCCGCCGGCTCCGGCGTATCGCCGGATGGCTCGGCGCGTGCGGTATTCGCCGCGTCCGGGGTGTTGTCCGGCTTCGGGATAAGCTCGGCTTCCGGCGGCTCGGCCTGCGCCGGTGCAGCCGCGCCATCGCCCGGGGTGCGGCAAAGGTAGGGTTTGATCCTGCATAACATAGTGCATCCTCCGTTTTACGCCCGTCGGCGATGGATTCCGTTTCGCCGTGTGATACGGTTTCAATCCCTTGCCGCTCGTTTCTCGCGAACGCTTTTGCCCTATGGCTTCGTCGCCAAAGCTGGGCGTAACCCCGCTGCGCTTTCGTTTGCGCTCCTCACTCCAGAACAGCATTGCTCGCGCTTGATGAAGCATGAAGGATTTGATATCGTATGAGCGGCAGGCCGTCGCCGGTATGCAAAACGCCCCCGCAGTGCGGCGGCGCTGTTGCCATGGGGTTTTAGGTTCAGCCGCCGACAAACGCGGCTTCCACCGGCAGTTCCGGCTCGGGGGGCGGGTTTTGCCCCTCCCGGGCGATGTCCCGCAGCATGCGCTCAGCCTCGGCCTCGCTCAGGCGCAGCACGTCCATGACGGCGCGCTTTTTGCTCTTGAGCCCGCTTTGCACCAGCCGGATGTTCCGATCCACCGCCGCGCCAAAATCCTCGATGATGGCATCGTCAAACGTGACGGCGGTGCGCACCTCGCCGGGGCCGCCCGTGAGCCAGGAAAGGGCGTTCACCAGCCCGCAGATGGCGCGCTCCAGCGGTTTTTCATTGCGCTTGATGCTCTGGTACAGATCGCTCTGCTCGCTGATGACCTCCGTGGCCGTGCGCGCCGCGCCGCTTTCAAAACGGTAGCGCCCGGTGCCCAGCCCGCATTTTTTGGAGAGCAGATCCAGCATCCTTTGCAGCCCGGCCTCATGCTCGGCCGCGCGCAGGCTCATGTCCAGCGGGCGGATATCGTCCGCGCCTTCCCCGCTTTGCTGGTACACGTACATGAGCACATCGCTGGGGTCAAACACCGGCTGCATGGTGCCGTCCTGCTGCATCTGGATGCTGGCCAGCGATTGGGGCACCAGCACGCGCTTTTTGCCCAGCACGTATTCATTGACGTAGCTGTCAAACACCAGATCCGCCGCCTTGAGCTGATCTATTGCCATGCCGAACACGCTCATGCCCATGGGGCTGTCCGGTTCCAGCGCGTTGACCCCGTTGGGGCGGATGATCTGGAACAGCGGCATGGGCGCGGGGCGGGTTTCCGCCGCCACGAAATCGGGCGTGGGCAGCAACGCGCCTTCCGCGTCCAAAAACGCGTTGCGGATCACGTAGCCCTCCGGCGTGCGCGCGTGCACCTGCACATAGTAGCCCTCCGCCGCGCCGCGCCCTTCGCCCAGCACACGGCGGCTGGCAAAAGCGCACTCGGTGATGCGGTCGCCCTCCCACCGCAGCGGAAAGATATGATCCCCGCGGATATAGTCGATGGCAGGCGCGCCCTGTGCATCCAGAAACGCCACCAGCGCGCCGGTGCCCAGCGCCATGGTCCACTCCACCAGCCGGTTGGCGCGCTCCACAAAGGCGTTGCGGTGCAGGATGTCCGCAAGGGCGGGAAACCCTTCCGCCATGATTTGCACCCGTTCATTGAGCAGCAGCGTGGCATAGTCCTCGCAGATGGTCTTGGCCATGCCCAGCCGATAGCGCTTGAGCGTCCTGCGCCCGGTGCCCACCCGCATGGCATAGTCGTGAAAATCGCTCACATAGCCACGGTACCAGTCCAGCCACGCACGCATGTGCTGCGCCTGGCCACCTGTCGGCATCCGATAACCCAGCCCTTGCAGATATCCCAGAATGATGCTGTTATCCATAGTATTCCCTCCGCCAAAAATGCTTAGCGCCTGCGGGCGCGGGGACGGCTGTCCGGCGCCGCTCAGGCTGCCGCAACCCACCCCCGCCATGCCTTGACGCCCTGTGTAGCTATGCGCGCCCTGCCCTGCCGCCGGGTGCTGCCCGTGCCCAAGCGGTTCAATTACCCGACGTGTACCGCTGCACAGTCTACGACCTGCTTGCAGGATGCCCGCCTGCGGCATTGCCCGCCCTGCCGCCGGGTACCGCCCGCACCCACGCGGGTCAGATATTCCAGCACGCGCCGCTGCGCAGTCTGCGCCCGGCTTGCAGGATGCCCGCCTGCGCGCCCCGCGCGCTTGCCCCGCCAATGCCCCGCATCCGCTTACCTGCGCCCTGCCTCGGCCGCCATGACCGCTTCCATGTATGGTTCATAGGAATATTCCAGCGCATCCAGACTGTCAATGTTGGTGGTGCCATCGTCCAGACGCACATCCTCGATCTGCCGCCGCCCGTCCCATACGGCGGTCTGCAGCGCGTCCCGCGTGCAAGGACAGTCCCGGGACAGCTGATAGCGCCCGCCTGCCATGAGCCTGCACAGAAAGCGGATGCGCCCGTTGACCGACCCCTTGCGCGCCTTGCGGATGTCGATAGGCAGCCGCTCCCGCGCGCAGGCTGCGCGCAGCCCCTGAATCAGCGTCGGCTCGGCGCTGTCGCAATAGGCCACGCGCGCGCCGTAGCGCATGCCGTGCACGCGCACAAAATCCACAAAAGCGGCTTCCAGCCTGTCGGGGGAAAGCTCCCCTTTGTGGTACCACTCCGCCAGCGTGGCCATGCCCGCAAACCCGCGCGTGAAGCCCGTGAGCGCAAAGGCATGCCCCGAGCCCACGCC
>LVAR01000088.1 GCA_001604115.1 Clostridiales bacterium Firm_12
CTCTGCGGCAGCGCGGTGCGCGCGCCCGTATAGCGGCCGCCGGGCGCAGCCGGGCGGCGCGGGGTGCGCGGGAAATCCTCCTCGGGGTTGGGCAGGGATGCATGCAGATCATCCGCCTCGCTGTCGCCTGCCTCAAAGGGGTCAAACGCCGCGGGCATGCGCTCCCTGCCCTCCGGCGGGAAGGCCGGGGGCACGGCGCGGCGCGGCGCGGCCGGTGCATCCTCAGGGGCGGGCGCGGAAAGCGGGGCATAAGGTGCATCCGGCTGCAAGGCAGCGGGGGTTTCCGCGGCGCCCTCGTAGCGGGCCATGCGGCCTGCGCGGCGGCGGCGCGGCGCGGCATCGGCGGCGTCCTGCGCTGTGGTCGGCGCAGGCTGCGCAGTGGGTGCAGGCGCATCCATCCGCTCAAAGGGATTGGCGGCATGCTCCACCGTTTTACGCTTGCTGACCATTTGCCCGCCGACCGGCCGGGCAATGCGGGTGGGCGCATCCGCGCCCATCTGGGCAAAATCGCCCTCAGAGGGCGCGGTAAAGCTGGCATAGGCAGGCTTGGGCGGCGCATAGGGGTTGGGCGCGGCGTTCACATCCACGACCCCATAATCCTCCTGCGCGGCCTTGGCGGGCTGCTCAGTGCCAAAGGGCGCCGTCCTGGTAAAATCAGGCGCATCGGCGGGGATCTGCAAACGATCCGGTCCCGATGCAGCGCGCGCGGCGGCGCCGGGTCTGCGCCAGGCGGAATAGTCCGGCGCGGCGGAGCGCTTGGGTGCGTAGGCCGCATCCTCTTCCTCCGCATCGGGCAGGGGCACGCCGGTGCCCGCCGGGTTCATGGCGGGATCGTCATACGCCGCGAAGGGATCCTGCTGCCAGGGGTTCACTTCATCGGGGCGGCCTGCCGCCTTGCCGGTATCCTTGTCAAAAAAATCGCTCAAAGTCTTGCACTCCCTTAATGATGGTTCCTTTGATATATGCCCGCGGCAACGTCCGGGCCAAGCCGTAGAGGGTATGCCTGCTTTCGTTCAACTGCGTGCTGCATGAGTATACGCCAATTTTGATTATACCAAGAATCACCCATGTTCACAACCCCCCAAATCGGCCATGGACACGGCAAGGCCGCGCCGCTGCTTGCCTGAGGCTGCGCTGTGCGGCGCGTGGACGGCGCATGCGGCCTGCCTAAGCCGCGGGTGTTCAGGTATGTAACAATGCGGACGCTGGGCTCAGCCCTGCGCGGCACGTTTGCGCCAGGGAAAGTGCCAAAACCCCGTGTGCGCGCCGGCTGCGCGGAACACCCGGCGCGTTTGCGCCGGGGCGAGGACGAGCGTAGGCCTGCGCCTGTGAAGGTGTGCGGGGCGGCGCGCGCGGGAGCGCGACGCACGCCGTGGGCGCTCCGGAACGGAAGGCTCCGCATCGGGCTCCGGCGTGAAGCGCACATAGCCCGGCAGCGCCCGGCACACCGGCTCGCCCTGGGCATCCAGCGCCCACACCGCGGCGCTGAGCCGCTCGCTGCCTTCCAAAGCGATATAGCCATAAGCGCCCAGCGCCCCATGGGCACGGCGCAGCATGTGCGGCGGGTGGTAGCGATCCCGCGCGGCGGCCAAAAGGCGGCGCAGGGGATAGTCCCGGATGGCAGGGCGCATGGCCTCCATGATGCGGGCCACGGCCTCCCGATCCATCTTTTGGCCGGTGAGGGCATAGTAGGCAATGCGGGCATAGCGCACCATGCGGTGCAGCTGCTCCTTCATGCGCCCGCCCGCAAAGGCAAACGCCTTGTCCAGCGGGGCGATGCTCCAGGGTCTGTCCATCAGGGCGGCCAGCGCATCGTCCGTCTTTTCCTGCTGGAGCAGGGTCATGAGCGCGGCCAGCGCGGTGAGCATGGTAGGCGTATCCTGTATGTGCCCAAACACGGTTTCGGCCGCGGCGCGCGCGGCCACCTCCGCCGCATCCTCCGGCCAGCCGTAGGTGGCGGCACGCAGGGCGTCATCCGCCTGATAGCGCAGGCACACGCCCAAATGCATGCGCGCGCCGATCAGAGGCACCAGATCATCGGAGTTGAGCACATGGTACAGCGGATAGGCGCCCGGGTCAAAGGCCGCGTCCGCCACGACGGTGGTGGGCGAGGCAAACCCATAGCCGATGATGTGGCGGGGCAGCACGCCCTGATCCGTCACCAACCGGTGGCAAAACACCTGCATGACCGCCGCCCCCTGGCTGTGCCCCGCCATCCAAAGATGAAACCGGCTGCGCGGATCGCGCATCTCGGCCAGCACATCGGCCAGGGTGAGCTTCTCCAGGCCAAGCGCCCTGGCTGTCGCGGGAAACTGGATGCGCTCCGCGCTTTCCGCAAACACCTGGGTCAGTTGGTAAAACCCTTTGTGAAAACCCGCCTCCGTGGTAAAACGGAAGTTGGAAAACCAATCGTAAAACCGGGAGCCGGTGCCCATGAAGCCGATGGCCACGGCAAAGCGCCCGCCCGGCAGCGGGTGCATCATCGTGACGGCCTTGATGGTATCGCTGCCCTCGCGCTGGCGCAGCGCGCCCATGATCTGCGCCACGGGATTGGCCTCCCGCAGCGCCATGCGGGCGCGCGCCACCTTCCACGCGTTCATGAGCCCGCGGATGCGCTCGCTGGTGGCGCTCTCGCTGGTGCCCACCGTCACGCCACTTTGCAGGTGGTTATCCACCTGGATGGAGATATCCATCCAGCCGGCGCGCATCCAGGGCGCAAGATCCAGGGTGTAGGTCATATACGCCAGCTCCAGAGACAGGCGCATGGCCGTGCGGTCCGGCGGGGGGCGCAGGCGGCCAAAGCCGTCCGGCGTGCCGGGCAGGCAAAGGCGCGCCAGCCTGTCCAGCGGCACACCGGTCACCACCCCCCGCGCATCGGCCGGGGCGGCGGGCAAAATCGGTTGTTGGTTCATGCCGGTTACCACCTCGATCTGTGGTCAGATGGGATCATGCCCTATCAAACACATTACGGGCACAGTATAGCACAGGGGCGCAGGGCTGCGCAACGAGCGCAAATGCGCTTGACCCCCGCGCGGCGTTGCGCTATACTCTCCCTAGCATAAAACGACCGCAAACCCCGCCGCGCAGCCGCCTTGCACCAGCGGGCGTGCCGCATGGCTATCGAAGGAGGTTAAACCCATCTATGAGCATTACCACAAAGCCATACGGTAACGACCACCACGGCAACCCCACCACCGAATATACGCTGACCAACGCGCACGGCGCATATGTATCCATCCTGGATTTCGGCGGCATCGTGACCCGCATCGCCGTGCCGGACCGGGCGGGCGTGCTGGCGGATGTGAACCTGGGCTATGACGACGCTATGGCCTACACCAGCGACAGCGGCAGCATGGGCGCGCTGATCGGCCGGTTTGGCAACCGTATCGCAGGCTCGGCATTCACGCTGGAGGGCAAGGCCTACACCCTGACCCCCAACAACGGCAAGAACAACCTGCACGGCGGCCCCGACGGCTTCAACCTGCGCATGTGGCAGGCGATCCCGGCGCAAGGCCAGGGCATGGATACCCTCACCCTCACGCTGGTGAGCCCGGACGGGGATCAGGGTTTTCCCGGGGAACTGCGCGTGACGGTGGATTATACCTTTGACGATCACAACGCGCTGGGCATCACCTACCGCGCCACCACGGACAAAACCACCATCGTGAACCTGACCAACCACGCCTACTTCAACCTGGACGGCCATGACGCGCCCGATGTGTGCGACCTGATGCTGCAGGTGTTTGCCGATAGCGTGACCGAGGTGGGCGAAGGGCTCATCCCCACCGGGCGGCTGCTGCCGCAGGCGGAGCTGCCCTACGGCTTTGCCAGCATGAAGCGCCTGGGCGATGTGTTGGCGCTGAGCGATACCGACCCCACCATGAAGCCCGCCGGCGGGGTGGATTTTAACTACGCCGCCGGGGATGACCGGCTGGAAAAGTGCATCGCCGTGCTATACTCCCCCAAGACCGGGCGGGAGATGAAGGTGCTGACCGACATGCCCGGCGTGCAGGTGTACACCGGGCAGGGGCTGCACCAGCTGGGCAAGGGCGGCGTGCGCTACGGCCGTTACAGCGGCCTGTGCCTGGAAACCCAGCGCTACCCGGATGCGGTGCACCACCCGCATTTCCCCAGCACAGTACTTCGCCCCGGGGAAGTGTACCTGACCCGAACCGTTTACGCCTTCGGCGTTCGTTGAGCACATACCGGGCGGCGCACCGTGCCATGGGCAGGTGCGCCGCCTTTTTTTGGCGGGTCGCGGCCGCTGCGCAGGCGGACATCTCATCGCATCCGGGGACAGGAATGCGCGCCCCGGCTCTGCTATACTCGGTCACAGGAAAGGAGCGGGTGCTATGGAGTGGATCGACGCGCTTGGCCGCGCGCTGCGCTACATCGAGGATCATTTGACGGACACGGCGCTGGACACTGCGGCCGTCGCCCGCGCGGCGGCATATTCCCCCTACTACCTGCAGCGCATGTTCTATGCCCTGACCGAGCAAACGCTGGCCGAATACATCCGCCAGCGGCGGCTGTCGGCAGCGGGGCAGGCGCTGCGCACAGCGCGGTGCACCGTGCTGGAAACCGCGCTGCGCTTCGGCTACGAAACACCGGAGAGCTTCCACAAGGCGTTCCGGCGCTTTCACGGCATCCCGCCATCGGCTGCGCGGCGCGCAGGCGCAGCACTGCGCTACCTCAGCCCGCTCCAGATCCAAGTCACACTGACAGGAGGGACTACCATGGAATGCACCACCGAAACCATGCCGGCGATGAGCGTGATGGGGCTGGCCCGCCGCTTCACCGACGAAGCGGCATTCACAGAGATTCCCAAGTTCTGGGAGGAGTACCACGCCCAAGGGATGGATAAAACGCTGTGCTGCTATCTTGGCGTCTGCATTGAGGAGCCGGGCGAGCCCGACTTCACGTACATGATCGCGCGCTTTTGCGAGGCGGATGCGCCCGTGCCCGAAGGCTACGTCAAACACGTCCTGCCCGCGCACACCTGGGCAAAGTTCCGGACGGTGGGCGCGCTGCCCGGCTCCCTGCAAGCGCTGAACCGCCGCATTTACCGCGAATGGCTGCCGAACAATCCCGCGTTTGTGCTGGCGGATGGCTGCAATGTAGAAATGTACCATGAGGGGGACATGAACGCCCCGGATTATGTGTGCGAGATCTGGCTGCCCGTCAAGCCCAAGGCATAGGGCGCGGCCGCACAAACAGGGAGCGGAGGCACATGCCTCCGCTCCCTGTTTGCACCCCTTGCGCGCAGGGGGAACTCCCCCCTAGACGGCCTGTTCCGCTTCTTGCTGCACGCACTGATAGTAGGCAATATCCGCATCGCCGCAGAACAGGGTGCGGAACACCGCGCCCTCCCGGGGGATGATGCCGCCCTGCGCCGCGCCTTCGGCCGGGACAAACCAAGGCATGCCGCTAAGCTGCCTGTTCAGCCGCACCACGTGGGCAATATAGCCGCCCCGCCAAAACACCAGCAGCTGGTCGCCCTCGCCCAGCTCGCTCACATTGGCGTCATAATCGCGCAGCGCACGCCACGCCCAGGGATCGATCTGTGTTTGGCCGCTGACCACTTGCACGGTTTCCCAGGGCTCTGGGTAAGCATCGGCCAGCGCAAAGGCTTGCCCATCCCGCATGTAGGGCAGCAGGGCGCGCGCCAGCAGCGCGTTGGGATCGGCATCGGCATGCCGGCTGGTGCCGCGGAACACCAGATCGGCGGCAAACAATGCCCCCACCATCAGCAGCAGCATCAGGCCGATGGATTGCATCGCTTTTTTCAAATGCGGGCGCCTCCTTCCATACGGTTGCGGCCTGGCCAGCCTGCCCTGCCGGGCGCGACCCGTGCGGCATATCTGGTCAAGTGCATCCATTGTAGCGTTTGCAGGGCTGCGCGTCAACCTGTGGGGCGCGGGGGCGGCGCCTGCCGGGAGGCCGCGCCGCACAGGTTTTGACCTTCTGCGCCCCCGCGGCAAGGCTTGGGCGCGAAAACTTTTGCAGTTGTTTCGGTAGCTGCGCCGGGGATGCCCGCCCGCAGCGCAACGGCTTGCCAGGGCTTGCTGCACGGGGGGTCCTGTTCCGGGCATGCATGGGCGGGGGCGCGGTTGCGGCATCCTGCCTGCCATGGTATGATGGGGAACATACGGCTCCGACCCACGAACAAAGGAGGCATTGTATGATCCGCAACATCGTATTTGATATGGGCATGGTGCTCATGGAATTCCACCCGCTCAAAGCCTGCCGCGCCGTCGCCCCGGACGAGGCCGCCGCCCAGGAACTGCTGGCGGCGATCTTTACCCGCCCGGAGTGGCCGCGCACGGACCTTGGCACCATCTCCATGGAAGAGCTGGGCACGCTGGCGATGGCATCCCTCACGGATCCCGCCCTGCGCGCGCTGGTGCCGGGCATCATCGCGGGCATGCCGCACAACGTGGTCACCCCCATCCCCGGCATGGCTGCCGTCGTGGCCGATCTGGCCGCACGCGGATTTCGCCTGTACCTGCTTTCCAACGCGGGCACGGTGTTCAGCGATCACCGGGAACTGGTGCCGGGCATCGAAACATTCAGCGGGGTCATTTTTTCCGCGCTGGAAGGGTTGGTCAAGCCCGATCCGGCCATCTATACGCGCCTGACCGACCGCTTTGAACTGGCTCCCGAGGAGTGCGTGTTTATAGACGATGTGGCCAAGAACATCCAGACTGCCCGGGAACTGGGCTGGCAGGGATATGTGTTCGATGGGGATGTGGCAGCCATCCGGCGCTACTTTGACGCGCTGCCCAACCCATAAGGGACAGGCAAACCATACATCAGAAAACGTCAAACGGGAAAGATCCGGCAAGAGCCCGATCCTTCCCGTTTTGTTGGCTTTTCGGCCATTTAGCCAGGCAAAGCGCAGGCATAGCCATGGCGAAATCA
Organism: Clostridiales bacterium Firm_12; assembly: GCA_001604115.1. Lineage (GTDB taxonomy): Bacteria > Bacillota > Clostridia > Christensenellales > Aristaeellaceae > CAXXOK01. The sequence continues at coordinate 6,922 of LVAR01000088.1, forward strand.
ACCGCACAAAATAGTTTGAAATCTTTCGAAATTCTTCGTAATCAGCCGAAAACAGTGGTTATCCGGGTCACAATTGACCATCTTTGACTTATATGCCCTTTCCGGGTCGTTTGACTTTCTTTGACCTTGATGGTATCCTTTAGTCACGGTTCGGGGATGAAGCAAAAACACCCCGAAGCCCGCAAGCAAAACATTGATACCGGGGTATTGAAGCCCGCATAGAAAAAGGAGGATGTTTTATGTACACCATGATTCCTTATCGCCGCAACCTGAACCGGGAGCTCGCCCGTCCGTTCTTTGGCGACAACTGGCTGCGCTCTTTCTTTGACATGGGTGATGTGGTGACCAACGCCGGTTTCCGCGTGGATGTGCGCGAGGATGACGCGGCCTTCCATTTGGAGGCCGAGCTGCCCGGCGTGCCCAAGGACAAGCTGAACGTGAGCGTGGATGAAGGGATCCTGACCATCAGCGCTGATCTGAATGAGGAGCGCAAGGAAGAAAACGGCTGCTACCTGTACAGCGAGCGCCGCAGCGGCCATGTGGAGCGCAGCTTTAACCTGGAGGGCATCGACGCGGACAACATCACCGCCGACTACAAGCACGGTGTGCTCAAGCTGAACCTGCCCAAGTTGCAGCCCGCCCCCAAGAAGGAAGCCCGGAAGATCGAAATCACCGGCACGGAGAACGCCTGACCCCTTCCCCACCCTTCGCCGGGGGAAAGCCAATGTGGCAGCGGGGATCGAGGAAGCCCCACCCGGCTTATCATAGCCGCGCCCCCTTTTGAGGGCGCGGCCTAATTGTTTGCAAACCTTGACCCTGTGCTTTAGCCGCTCGCCTCACAGCCCTGCGGGCTGTTTGCTCGCTGGAGGGGGCGCTGGCAATGCACGCACTTTGGGCTTTGCCCAAACCCACCAAAGGGTGAAACCCTTTGGAAACCTGCCAAGGGCTTTGCCCTTGACCCTTCTTTGAGGATAATTATGCCGCGCCACCTTTTGGGGGCGCGGCATAATTGTTTGCAAACCTTAACCCTATGCTTTAGCCGTTCGCCTCACAGCCCTGCGGGCTGTTTGCTCGCTGGAGGGGCAGCTGGCAATGCACGCACTTTGGGCTTTGCCCAAACCCACCAAAGGGTGAAACTCTTGGAAACCTGCCAAGGGCTTTGCCCTTGACCCTTCTTTGGAGATAGGTTGAGCCCACCTCCCATCCGCATCAGGGCTCTACCCAGCCCCGGGCGCGTTCCACCGCGCGGTGCCAGCCGTACAGCGCCAGCCCGCGGTGGTGCTCGCTCATCGCGGGGGTGTAGGTCAGATCCGTTTTGACCATGGCGGCGGCTTCCTCCTTGCTGGCAAACAGCCCCACGCCAAGCCCAGCCAGCAGCGCCGCCCCCAGCGCCGTGGTTTCCAGCACCACCGGGCGGATCACCGGAACGCCCAGGATATCACTTTGGAACTGCATCAAAAACCCGTTGGCGCTTGCGCCGCCATCCACCCGCATATGCGGCGGCGTGCTGCCGCAATCGGCCGCCATGGCCAAAAACAGATCGGCACTCTGGTAGGCGATGGCCTCCAGCGCCGCCCGCACAATGTGCGCGCGGTTGGTGCCACGCGTCATGCCCACGATGGTGCCACGGCTGTACATATCCCAATACGGCGCGCCAAGCCCCGTGAAGGCGGGCACCAGAAACACGCCCGCCGTGTCCGGCACGCTCTGGGCAATTTGCTCGGTTTCCGCACTGCACCGGATCATGCCCAGCTCATCGCGCAGCCACTGCACCGTGGCGCCGCCCATAAACACGCTGCCCTCCAGCGCGTAGGTCGGCTGGCCGTCAAGCCGCCATGCCATGGTGCTCAGCAGTCCGTTTTGGCTTTGCACGGGCACATTCCCCGTGTTCATGAGCATGAAGCAGCCTGTGCCGTAGGTGTTTTTGAGCATGCCCTTTTCAAAGCAGGCCTGCCCAAACAGCGAGGCGTGCTGATCGCCTGCCAGCGCCGCCACAGGGATCGGCCGCCCGAGGATCTCCGTGCGCAGGTTGCCGATCACGCAGGCCGTATCCACCACCTGCGGCAGCACCGCGCGGGGGATGTCCAGCATGGCCAGCAGATCATCATCCCACTGCTGGGTATGGATGTTAAAGAGCATCGTGCGGCTGGCGTTGGTCGCGTCCGTCACGTGCGGCCTGCCCTCCACCAAATGCCAGGCCAGGAAGCTATCCACCGTGCCAAAGCACAGCTCCCCCCGCGCGGCGCGCGCGCGCAGGTTCAGGGTATCTAGCAGATAGGCCAGCTTGGTGCCGCTGAAGTACGCATCCGCCACCAGCCCGGTGCGCTCCCGGATCAAGTCGCGCTTGCCCTCGCGCACCAGCCGCTCCACATAGGGCGCGGTGCGGCGGCACTGCCATACGATGGCGTTGTGCACACAGGCGCCGGTGTCCCGATCCCACAAAAGGGTGGTTTCCCGTTGATTGGTGATGCCAATGGCCGCGATGTCATTGACGTCCACCCCGCTCAGGCGCACGGCGGTTTGCAGCGCGTGTGTCTGGGTTTGCAAAATGTCCTCCGGGTCATGTTCCACCCAGCCGGGCTGGGGATAGTGCTGGGCAAACTCGATGGCGTGCGTGGCCAGCACATGCCCTTGCGTGTCGAACACCACGGCGCGGCTGGAGGTCGTGCCCTGATCCAGCGCAACGAGAATGGGGGTTTTCATCACCGGTGCACCTCCTTGGGGGTTTTTGCGGGGCAAAGGAAGCAACAGCAAAACGGAAACGCAAACAAAGCGGTCGCCCGCCGCACAGACAGTCAAAGAACCTCCGCCACAGCGGTAAAGGGTCAAGGGCGAAAGCCCTTGCGGGGTTTGGTGCAGCGCCCCAAACCCTTAAGCCGCAGCACGTTTAGCAAGCGAGCCAACAGCCCGCAGGGCTATGAAGCAAGCGGTTGTAACACTTTGCATAGATTCCTTGACAGCCTGAGCGGCTGCCCGCCGCACGGTTATCGGAACAGCTCGGCCTTGCGCGCGATCATCTCCGCCACGCGCTGCCCATACACCGTCACATTGCTCACGTTGGGCGCGCGCTCGATGCGCAGCCCGCGATCCTGAAACACCCGCTTGCTGATGGCCCCCGCGCCGCAGGCGAGAATGGCGCTCACTTCTTCCATGATATCCACATTATACAGGCAGGCCGCGCCGGGGCGCGCATAGCCCACGTTCTGCTGTTGCCCCGCCATGTATTTCTGGCGGTACAGGTAATACGGCTCCATGCCCATGCGGGCGGCGGCATCCTCCCCCATGGCGACCATCTGCGCCACGGCCTCGGCCGGGGCGGGGGTGTGCGCCTCCAAGTGCAGGCGGCTGGCGCGTTTGATGGCCAGCGTGTGCACCGTAAGGCTATCCGGGTGCAGCGCCTGGATGCCCTCCATGGTGCGGGCAAAATCCGCCGGGGTCTCGCCGGGCAGGCCGGCGATCACATCCATGTTGATGTTGGCAAAGCCCATGCTCCGCGCCAGCGCAAAGGCTTCGGCGGTCTGCGCGGCGGTATGGTCACGGCCGATGCGCCGCAGGGTTTCATCGTTGAGGGTTTGCGGGTTCACGCTCACGCGCGTCACACGGTGGCGCGTCATAGCGGCCAGTTTGCCGGGGGTGATGGTATCCGGCCGGCCGGCTTCCACAGTAAACTCATAGGGGTCGGGAAAGCAAGCGGCGGCTTCAGCCAGCAAGGCTGCAAAATCCGGCTCGTTCAAGGCGGTGGGGGTGCCCCCGCCGATATAGAGCGCACGCAGCGCTAGCCCCTGATCCCGCAGGAGCGCGGCAGTGGCGCGCATTTCCAGAAACAGCGCCTGCAGATAGGCGGCGGTATGCGCCGGGCTGCCCAGCGCTTCGCCGGGGAAGGAGCAATAGGCGCACCGCGTGCGGCAAAAGGGGATGGACACATACACATCCGCCTGGGCAAGGCTTGGGGCGGGCAGCGTTTGCTGCACGGCCACGATGCGGCGCAGCAGCTCCGCCTTTGGCTGGGCTACGTCAAACGCAGCGGCAACCCGCGCGGCGGCGGCTTCCAGCGAAAGCCCCTGCTCCAGCCCTTCATATACCAGCCTGGTAGGGCGGATGCCCGTGAGCGAGCCCCACGGCGGCCGCGTGCCCGTGAGCTGCTTGCACAGGTCATACAGGGCGAGCTTGCACAGCCGCTTTTGCAGGCGGCGGGTGGTGATGGCATCAGCGGGCTCACCCGGCGCGGGCGCAGCAGGCGCGGGTTGGGGCGGCCTCTGCGGCGCAGCGGCATCGCCTGGCACAGAGGGCTGCAACCGCGCGGCATGATCCTCGGCGGCGCTTGGCACCGGCATGGCGCGCGTGATGCTCTGCCCCCGGAACGTAAGGCTGCACTGCCACACCCCGGCGTGCTCGGTAAAAATGTGGGTCAGCGGCTCCATGTCCGGGGTGATGGGCGTGGCAGTGTATTGCGCCTTGGCCGCATCCTCGGCGGTCAGGGGCGCAGTGGCCTGAACGGCATAGCCATCCACCGGCCAGAACAGCCGGAGCACATCGCACAGATCGCCCGCCAGCCGGGGCAGGGGCGTATAAAGAGCGACCTTCATGCGTCCCGCCCCGCAAACGTGGTGCCGCCGTGGCCGGGATAGGCCACCATGCGCGGGTGCATGTACAGGATGCGCCGCAGGCTGTTTTTCAGGGCGGTAAAATCCCCATCCTCAAAATCATAGCGGCCGTAGCCGCCGTCAAAAAGCGTATCCCCGCACAAAAGGCCGGCGTTGTCCGGCAGCAGGTAGCACACGCTGCCCCGGCTGTGCCCCGGTGTGTGCAGCACCGTGATGCGCATGCCCGCCAGGGTGAGCACCTGCCCATCGGCCAGCAGCTCCGGCTGGGTGGCCACAACCGTATCATAGCCAAAGGTTTTGGCCACGCTGCGGGCGGGATCGGTCAGCTTGGGGGCATCCTCCGCGTGGATGTACAGGGGAATGCCAAAGTGGCCGCACACGGCGTCCACCGCGCCGATGTGGTCATAGTGCCCATGGGTGAGCAGCACCGCCGCGGGCTTGCGCCAGCCGATGGCCTGGATGATCGCGTCCCCGTCCGCGCCGGGATCCACGACGATCAGCTCATGGGTCAGGGTGTTTTCCACCAGGTAGCAGTTCATTTGATATTCGCCGACCAGCAGCGTTTGCACTTCAACGGCCAAAACGGTTCACCTCAAAAAAATATCCCACGTCGCAGGGCGGCGGGCTGACGTCAGCCGGCCACACCCGCGGCGTGCTAAAATTGCTTTTTGGAATCCAGCAGGATGGTCACCGGCCCGTCATTGACCAGATGCACCTGCATATCCGCGCCAAACACCCCGGTGCCCACCGCGATGCCGCGCGTGCGCCACGCCGCAACCACGTTGCGGTACAGCGCATCGGCCGCCTCCGGCCGCTCGGCTTGGATAAAGCTGGGGCGCTTGCCCCCGCGCGCATCGCCCAGGAGCGTGAACTGGCTTACCGCCAGGATGCCGCCCCCCACATCCGTGAGCGAAAGGTTCATTTTGCCGGCGACATCCTCAAAAATGCGCAACCCGGCAATTTTTTCGGTAATGTAGGCGGCGTCCTTCTCGCCGTCGCCCACCTCCACGCCCAGGAGCACCATCAGCCCTCGGCCAACCGCGCCGACGACCTCGCCCGCGACCGTAACGCTCGCCTCCGTGACCCGCTGCACCACAGCGCGCATGCCAAGCCCTCCCATGGCGCGGCGGCATCCTTGCACGCCCGCCGTTTTCTGATGTCAGGATATGCCGCGGTACACCTCCACGATGTCCGTGCGGTTGTGCAGGGCTTTGATGACCTTGTCCAGCTGCTCGCGGCTGGTCACCTGCAGCACCATGGTGATCACGCTGGTCTTGCGCTTATCATCCCGCTTGGCGCTCACAGCCATGATGGGCACGCCCATATTGCCGATGGACAGCGCCAGCTCCCCCAAGAGGCTCACATGATCGTAGGCGATCATGTTGACGGTGGCATTAAAGCTGCCGCCCTGGGTGTTGGCCCAGCTGACCTCCACCATGCGCTCCTGCTCGCTGTCGGAGCCGCTCACGTTGGGGCAATCTGCCTTGTGCACGGTCACGCCGCGCCCGCGGGTGATGTAGCCGACGATCTCGTCCCCCGGGACAGGGTTACAGCACTTGGCAAAGCGCACCAGAATGCCGCTTTCCCCCTTGACATAGACGCCATGGGTGGGTTTGCCCAGCTGTTTTTGCAGCTCCTGCGGGGTGCTTTCCACCACTTTGGGGATCTGCTGCGCCTCGTCCTTGCGCTGCTCCTCCAACAGGCGGCTGATCACATACACGCCGGCCACGCCGCCGTAGCCCACGGCGCCGTAAATATCCTCCAGCTCCGCAAAAGCATAGCGCTTGAGGATGGGTTCGTAATACTCCGGCTTGAGCAGGGAGGGCAGCTGCACGCCGCGCCGCTTGGCCTCGTGCTCCAAAATTTCACGCCCGCGCGCCATGTTTTCCCCGCGCAGCTCGCGCTTGAAAAACTGGCGGATCTTGGCCTTGGCCTGCTGGGTCTTGGCCACCTTGAGCCAGTCCAGGCTGGGGCCTTTGGAGTTGGGGTTGGTGAGCACCTCCACCCGGTCCCCGGTTTCCAGCTGGGTATCCAGCTGCACGATGCGGCCGTTCACCTTGGCGCCGGAGCAGTGGTTACCCACGCCGCTGTGGATGCGGTAGGCAAAGTCGATGGGCGTGGAGCCGCGCTGCATGCTCACGATATCCCCCTTGGGGGTGAAGATGAGCACTTCATCGCTGAAGAGGTCGGTTTTCAGGGAGTCGATAAACTCCTTGCTGTCCCGGGTGTCGTTTTGCCAGTCCAGGATCTGGCGCAGCCAATAGAGCTTGTTGTCCAGATCGCCTTCGGCGCCGCCGCCTTCCTTGTAGCGCCAGTGCGCCGCCACGCCAAACTCCGCGATGCGGTGCATCTCCCAGGTGCGGATCTGGATCTCAAAAGGGAAAGGCATCTTGCGCCCGCCGATGAGCGTGGTGTGCAGGCTTTGGTACATATTGCCCTTGGGCACGCTGATGTAGTCCTTGAACCGCCCGGGGATCTGGTTCCACAGCGTGTGTACGATGCCCAGCACGGTGTAGCAGTCCTGCACGCTATCCACCAGCACGCGCACGGCGATCAGGTCATAGATCTGGTCAAAGGTCTTATTTTGCTGGGTCATTTTTTTGTAGATGGAATACAGGTGCTTGGGGCGGCCGTCCATCTCGTAGCGGATGCCCTGGGCATCCAGCTTTTCGGACAGTTCACCGATCACCATGCGGATGTTTTCCTCCCGCTCGGCGCGGCGCATGCCCACCTTCTGGGCGATGTCGTGGTACGCCTCGGGGTTGATGTATTTGAAGGAAAGATCCTCCAGCTCCTGCTTGATGGCGTTCATGCCCAGGCGGTGTGCCAGCGGGGCAAAGATGTCCAGCGTTTCGCCGGCGATGGCGCGCTGGCGATCCTCCGCCTGGTAGCGCAGGGTGCGCATGTTGTGGAGCCTGTCCGCCAGTTTGATGATGACTACGCGGATATCCTTGCTCATGGCCAGGATCATCTTGCGCAAACTTTCGGCCTTTTGCTCCTCACGGTCGGTAAAATCCAGCTTGTCCAGCTTGGTCACACCATCCACCAGCAGGGCGACTTCCTCGCCAAACTCCTTGTGGACCTCCTCCAGGGTGATGCACTTGCAATCCTCCACCACATCATGCAGCAGACCCGCCGCGATGGTGGGCGCATCGATCATCAGATCGGTCAGGATGCTGGCCACGCTGGCCGGGTGGATGAAATACGGCTCCCCGCTCTTGCGCACCTGCCCGGCATGGGCGGTCTCGGCAAACTCATAGGCTTTTTTGACCAGGAGGTAGCTGTCCCCCGGATGCTGCCGTTGCACGCGGGCAAGCATTTTTTCCAGCGGCATGCACTCATTGGTGATGTACGTGAGCATTCCCGCGCCTCCTTTCAGGCGATCAGGGCGCGCAGCGCGCCCAGCACCGGGCTTTGCCCCAGCGAGCACCGCGTGGGCGCGCGCAGGGTGTAGTGAAACGGGGTCTCGGCGAAATCGATGAGCCCCAGGGATTGAAATGCGGTAAGCCCTGCCAGCGTCTGCGCCTCGGTGAGCCGCGCCGCGCCCGCTGCCTGCATCAGTCTGCCGAACGCGCCCGAGCGCAGGGTTTTGTAGAGATCGCGGTAGGCATCATCCCCCGCGTCGATGGCGGCGGCGGCCTGGCGAAGGCCGGGGGACACCGGCAGCGCGATCACGTTGGCGCCCGGCAGTGCCTGGCGGAGCAGCGCGGCCATATGCGGGGCGGGCGATCCGTCCAGCAGCACGGCGGTGTGCCAGCTGCCCGCAAGCCGCCACGGCTCGGGATCCAGCAGCAGGGTGTGGAAACAGCGCGGATCCTCCGGCGCGCCATAGGCCACATCCACCAGTGCGCCATAGGCATCCAGAAACTGCGCCGCCGTGCTGCGCGCAAAGGCGATGAGCAGCGTGCCCTGCCTGCCCGTGAGCGCGGCGCGCACCGCAGGCGGCAGCGGAAAGGCGGGCGCATCCGCAATGGGCGGGAGGGCTCGGGATATCGGCGGTGCGGAGTGGGCGCCTACGGGGGCGGTCAGTGCCGCGGGTTGCGCGGCGGGCACAGTCTGCGCAGCAGGCATGATCTGTGCTCCGGTTTGCCCGGCGGGCAAAATGGTCTGTGCGCCGGCTTGCGCGGCATGCGCCGCAGCTTGTGCGCCCTGTGCGGCCTGCGGATCGGGCAGGTTTTGCGCCCCTTGCGCAAAGGGTACAGCGTTAAGCAATTCTGCATCAGAGGCGCAGTTTCCTGCAACAGGCAGGGGAGCTTGCAGCGCCCGGAGCAGTGCGCGCAAGAGCGGCATGTGCCCCGGCGCATCCCCTGCGGCGGCGATGGCGGCGGCCTGCGCCGCCGGCGCAGGCCGGATAGCCTGCACCTGGCACTTGATGGCCGTGCGCCCCATAAAAGTTTCCCGCGCGAGGGTATAGGCTGCATCCACCACATCCGGCAGGCGGGGCGCTTGCTCCCCCAGGCCAAAGGCGATGCCGTCCATCAGCCTGCCCGCGCCGCCCAGCGTGAGTTGCAGGTGCGCGCCGTTTGCGCCCACGGCGCGGCGGCGCAGCAGCTGCGCGCCTTCGGTCAGGAACACCGGGGCGGGGTTGCCAAAGCCAAAGGGCGCCATGAGCGCGAGGGCATCCACCAGCGCGTCATCCGCCTGGTGCAGGGCAATGGCCAGATCATACTCCTTGGCGGGCACAAAGGCCTCCTCCGGGGCGGAAAGGCGCACCGCGCGCTCCAGCCCCGCCCGGAAGGCGGCGTCGTTTTCGGCAGGCAAAGTCACGCCCGCGGCCATCTCATGCCCGCCATAGCGGGTGAGCAGCGCATCACAGGTTTGCAGGCAATGGGCCAGGTTCACGCCCCTGACGCCGCGCAGGCTGCCATGCAGCACGCCGTCCTCCTCGCTCAGGGCGCACACAGGCACGCCGAAGCGCTGGTTCAGCCGCCCGGCCACCAGCCCCACCACGCCGGTGTGCCAGCCCTGGCCGCGCACAAACAGCACGCGGTTGCGCACAAAATCATGCCCCTGCGCCTGCCGCAGCGCCTGCTCCGCGGTATCCGCCTCGATGCGCTTGCGCTCGGTATTGGCCTGATTCAAATCATGGGCGAGGGCATCCGCCGTGGGCTGATCCCGCGTGAGCAGCAGGCGCACGCCCGCGTTGGCATCGGCAATGCGCCCGGCGGCGTTCAGCCGCGGGGCGATCTGGTAGGCCAGGGTGTCCGCTGCGGGCGGGATTGCGCTGCCCGCCACATCCAGCAGCGCCTTCAGGCCGGGGCGCTGCGCCATGCGGCTTAGGCCGTGCGCCACCAGCACGCGGTTTTCATCCACCAAGGGGACGATATCGGCCACCGTGGCCAGCGCGGCCAGATCCAGCCATTGGGCGGCGACCTCCAAGCCATGCAGCGCGCAGGCGATCTTGAAAGCCACGCCGGTACCGCACAGCCTGGGAAAAGGATAGCCACCCAGCAGGGGATTGACCACCGCATCCGCCGGGCAGGGCGCAAGCCCCGGCTGGTGGTGATCCGTCACAATCACCCGCATGCCCAGCGCCTGCGCGTGCGTGACCTCGGCGGCATTGGTGATGCCCAGATCCACCGTGACCATCAGCGGAAAATCGGCGGCAAAGCGTTCCATGGCCGGCAGGTTAAGCCCATAGCCCTCGGCGCGCAGGGGCACGTGGGGCGTGACCGAAAGGCCATACGCGCTCAGGGCTTCGCTCATCAGGGCGGTGGCGCACACACCGTCCACATCATAATCGCCATAGACCAGCACCGGCCACCTTTCCGCCTTGGCCTGCGCCAGCAGCGCCAGCGCAGGCTGCATGCCCGAAAGCAACATAGGATCATGCAGCGCGGCGAGCGCCGGATGCAAAAACGCCTGCGTGGCGCTTGCCCCGTGGATGCCGCGCGCGTGCAGCAGCGCCGCAAGCACATCCCCCTCCGGTGGCGGGGCGGCAGCGGCGGCGGCGGTTTCACGGCGTACAAAGCGAAGCATGGCATGGCTCCTTTCGGGGCAGGGGTGGGGTGCGAATTGGTATGTATCATACCACAAGATGCCGGGAAATGGAAATGGGCGGTGTTGGCAAAGCGCCTGCCCCACGGTGGCCGGGGCAGACGCTGGCGCAGGGGGACGTTTGGGGCGCTGCCCCAAACCCCGCAAGGGGCATTGCCCCTTGACCCGGT
>LVAR01000089.1 GCA_001604115.1 Clostridiales bacterium Firm_12
CCTACCACTACGAGCAGGCCGTATCCCTGGCCGGCGGCATCCCCAGCCCGCTGATCGCCGCGGGCATCGCAACGCTCGCGGCCGCCGCAGCCGGCGGCTTTGGCGCTTTGATTTACGCCTTTCTGGTGGTGACGCTGCGTGCCAACCAGAACGTGACCGGCTTGACGCTGACCATCTTTGGCACAGGGTTTGCCAACTTTTTTGGAGAACTGATCGGCAAGCAGGCCGGCGGCTTTGTGCAGGTGAGCGCGGCTACCAAATCCATGTTCGCCATCATCGATTTTGGGGCGCTTTCCAGGGTGCCGGTCATCGGCTCGCTGTTTTTCCAGTACAATTGGATGGTCTATTTCGGCGTTGCGGTGATGGTGGTCATGAGCATGTTCCTGAACAGGAGCCGTGTTGGGCTGAACTTGCGCGCGGTGGGCGAGAACCCTGCCACGGCAGATGCCGCAGGCGTGAACGTGACGCGCTACAAGTATATGGCCACCATCGCGGGGGGCGCGCTGTGCGGCATCGGCGGCATGTTCCTGTCCATGAGCTCCACCGCGTGCGCCGGGGTGTGGGTGCACAACAGTGTAAACGGCTACGGCTGGCTGGCAGTCGCACTGGTGATATTTGCCACATGGAGCCCCACGCGCGCCTGGATCTGCGGGTTGGTGTTCGGCGGGCTGCTGGTGGTGCGCAACTATTACCCCATTCCGGGCTTACCCATGCAGATCTACGCCATGGTGCCTTACATCGCCACCATTGTGGTGCTGGTGTTTGCCAGCATCCGGCAGGTCAAAGAGCATGCGCAGCCCGCAAGCTGCGGCACCAACTATTTCCGGGAAGAGCGTTAGCAGCTATCCCAAAACCCCCTGACGGGCTACTGCCTGTCAGGGGGTTTTTTGCATGGCCGCCATCGCAGGGGTCACAAAAGACCCAATCGGCGGCCTCACGGGGTGCAGCGTACGGCGTGCGGGCTGGCCGTGGCGCATGGCGCGGGGTATTTGTGTACGGAGCATGCCACACCTTCGCCGCCGGTCAGGCGATCCCAACAGCGCAGACGCCGTCTGGATGGCTGCTGGCTGCCGGCCAAACCTGTTCGGCTTTTTTCTGCCAAGGGAGCCTGCGCGCAGCAGTGCAGCCGAAGCCATTCTGGACTGCCGCAGGTGGGTACGTGAGTCACAGCAGCACGCGCAGCGCAGCCGGCAGCGGGCTTTCCACTTCGATGCGTCCGCATTGCAGGGATTCCAGCGACACACGGCTGCTGTGGAGGGCAAAACGGTTGGCCAGCGCCATGTGCTCACGCCCGTAGAGGAAATCTCCGGTCACAGGGCAGCCGATTGCCTTCATGTGCACACGAATCTGATGCGTACGTCCGGTGTCCAGCACCAGCCGCAACAAGCTGCGGCCTGCACCGGTTTCTACCACATGGTAGTAGGTTTTGGCAGGTTTACCCTGATCGCTGATCACACGGCGGATGGTTGCGGCATCCTCCTTGGCGATGGGCAAATCCACACACCCCTCGGGCGAGGGGGGCAGGCCATCGCACACGGCCAGATACTCGCGCACAAAGCGCTCGGTGTGCAGTTGAGCCTGCAAAAACTGCTGGGCATGCGCATGCTTGGCCACGACCATCAGCCCGCTGGTACCTTTGTCCAGGCGGTTCACCGGACGGTAGAGGAAACCTTCCGGGCAGTGAAGATAGGTATAGACCAGGTTTTCCAGCGTTTCCATATCCCGTTTGCGGCTGGCGACCGAGGGCAGGGGCGCAGGCTTGTCAATCACCAACAGATCGTCATCCTCATAGGCCACGCTCAACGGCTTGGTGCTGGGCGCACAGGGCGCGCCCTCCCGCTGCGGCACACAGATGACCAGCCTCTGCCCCGCCTGTGCACGCTTGTCCGCATGCACGCCAACGCCATCCAGCAGCAGCAAGCCATCAAACTTTGCACTTTTAAACTGCCCGTAAGACATTTGCATCCGTTCCAGCGCCAGGCGACGCACAGGCCATCCGTCATCCCCCGGCGCTACGATCAGGCTTAATTCCTGCATGCTACGCCTCCGAAAATCATTCGCCCTCAGTATAGCACGGGACGGTGCGTCCAGCAATCACAAAGTCAAAATTTGCTTCTTTTAGTCACGATTGGAAGGCGTCGTTTACATTCTTCCCTTGATATGATAGGATATTGCAAGCGCTTTGCCCGGATGTCATGAAGGCATCACACCCCCACGACGGGGGTCAAGGCCGCATGTACAAACGGGAGGTATGTTTGCAATGCGATTTCAGAGGATGTATCAACTGACCCTCAGCGCGCTGTTCTTGGCCGTGGCGCTGGTGCTGCCCTTTTTGACCGGACAGCTTGGCCAGCTCGGCTCCATGCTGCTGCCCATGCACATTCCGGTGCTGCTGTGCGGGTTTATTTGCGGGTGGCAAAGCGGTCTGATGGTGGGGCTGATTGCCCCGCTGCTGCGCAGCGTGCTGTTTGGCATGCCGCCGCTGATGCCCACCGCCATCGCCATGACCTTTGAGCTGGCCGCCTACGGCGCGCTGGCAGGGTTGCTCTATGCCCGGCTAGCCCATCGCCCGCTGCGGGTGTGTCTGGCGCTGCTGGGCAGCCTGCTTTCCGGGCGAATCGTATGGGGACTGGTGAGCTTTGCGCTCTATGGGCTGTTCCTGGGCAAGGCATTTACGATGCAGATGTTCCTGGGTGGCGCGTTGCTCCAGGCCTGGCCTGGCATCGTGGCACAGCTGGTGCTCATTCCCCTGATCGTGCTGGCGCTGGAACGCGCCCGGCTGATCCCTCTGCCCAAGCAGGCCGGCCGTTGACGGCTGCCGCTCCACCGCCGCGCGGCCGGGGCACGCGCGGCG
>LVAR01000090.1 GCA_001604115.1 Clostridiales bacterium Firm_12
CATGCAAAAGCTGGCATTTATGCAAAAGGAGCCACTTTCCCGGTTGTTTGTGGCGTTTTTGCTGACCGCCGGCATTGCCACACCGCTCCTTTTGGCCATGGATCTGGCCGCCAACCTGCTGTTTTCCCTGCTCACCGGCGCGGCGGTGCTGGCACTGCTGACCGTGCTCAACGCCAACCGGCGCTCCCGCCGCCTGATCTGGATCATCGCGGGCGCATTGCTGGCCGTGCAGTTTGTGCTGCCGGGCATGGGGCTGCTGGGCAGCTGGGTGGAGGCCGCCAAGGCGCTCTCCCTCTATTTTGCGGGCTACACGGTGGCGCTGCCGGTGTTTGGCAACCAGGTCGCCAGCCTGATCACGGCGCTGGCGGCGGTGCTCAGCTTTGTGTTCGCCAAGCGCGGGGTGGGCTTCCTGCCGGCGGCGATGGTGGTTGTGCTGGTGCTTTTTGGCCTGTGGAGCCTGGGCAAGGGCAACCTGTTTTGGTACGCCGCGCCCGCGCTGGTGGCGCTGCTGTTGCAGATGAGCCAATCCGCACATGAGAAAATCAACATCCTTCATGTGCTGCCGATGGCGTTGGCGGCGGTGCTGGCGGCGTTCCTGATCCTGCCCGGCGGACGCTTCACCGTGGAGCCGCTGGCCAGCGCCGCGCGGGAGCTCAAGCAGCGCATCAACGATTACCTGTTTTTTACCGAGCCGCGAAATGTGTTCACCCTGGGCACCTACGGCTATTACCCCATGGGGGGCAACCAGCTTGGCGGCGAGGCGGAGCCCAGCGAGTTCCCGGTGATGATCGTGCGCACCGAGCGCAAGACGCTCCTGCGCGCGGTGGTCAAGGACAACTATACCGGGCGCAATTTTACCGATACCGCCAGCCCCAAGCGTTACCTGTACGTGAACCCCCGCTGGCAGGTGCAGCGCCGGGATGTGTTTCTGGAGGCGCTGCCCAGCGAGGCCATCCGCAAAACAAGCCACCTGATGGATCAAAAGGCCATCGCCATCCAGGTGCAAAACCGCACGGCATCCACGGTGTTCACGCCCTTGTTTTTGCGGGATCTGACCATGACCGGGGATATGGTGCCCTACTTTAATGATTCCAGCGAGCTGTTTATCACCCGGGACATGCAGCAGGGCGACCGCTATACGGTGTTCACCCCGGTATTTGAGGGCGGGGATGCGGGGCTGGAAGCGCTGGTGGAAGCCAGCCGCAAGGGCGAGGACCGCTATGCCGCCGTACAGGCCGCCTACACTCAGCTGCCGGCGCATCTGGAACAAAAGGTGTATGATGATGTGCAAAACATCGTCAAGGGCGCCGATTCGCCCTATGATAAGGCCATGGCCATCATGCGCCATCTGCAAAAGTACTACCGCTACACCCTGACCCCGGAAACGCCCCCCGCCAACAAGGATTTTGTGACATACTTCCTCTATGTGGGCAAGGAAGGCTATTGCACCTACTACGCCAGCGCCATGACCGTCATGGCGCGCATGGCCGGCTTGCCCTCCCGCTATGTGGAAGGCTTTGTGGCCACCCCCGGCGCGGATGGCCTGGCGTATGTGACGGGCAAGGAGGCGCACGCCTGGACGGAAGTCTATTTTGAGGGCTTTGGCTGGGTGCCCTTTGACCCCACGCCCAACCAACAGACGGGCGGCCAGCAGTCCTCCGGCGAGCAGAGCCCCGAGCCGTCGCCTTCGCCCGAACCGGACGACCAACCCACGCCAACCCCCGAGCCGAGCACCCCGCCGGAGAATCCGCCCCCGGAGGAGCCGCAGCCTTCGGATGCCCCGCAGGATGAGCCGGATCAGCAGGATGATCCCAGCCCTGAGCTGCCCCCGGAAAACCCAAATCCCTTCCCCTGGTGGCTGCTGCTGGTTGCGGCGGCGCTGGGCGGGCTCGGTGCGCGCATCGCCTGGCGCATGCCCGATCGCGTGGCTGCGCGCACCAAGGCGGATATGGACAAGATTTTCATCTACGGCGCAGCAGTACAGCGCCTGCTGCTGTTTGCCAAGCGCGTCCCCCAAAACGGGGAAACGCCTATCGCCTTTGCCCGCCGGGTGGACAGTGTGCGCGTGTTTCCCACACCCATCGCGCCCCTGTGGCGGCTGATGGCGCTGGGCAACTACAGCCGCATGCCGCTCACGCCCGACCATACCCTCAAGGCGCGGGAAACCTATCACGCCGTGTTCAAGGGCTCCCACGCGCTGCGCAAGATGCGCTTCCTGCTGGCGGCGGCGTTTGATCCGCGGTTTTATCGTGCGCTGGAAACGCCCGCCCCCCATGACAAGCCGCCCACGCCGCCCACCTTCCAGCCCAAAAAAGTGCGGCGGGTCAATCCGGCAGCCTTCCGCCGCGAAGGCGCGGCAACCACGCAGCAAACCGCTGATGCGAGCACCGCACACGGCCGCGCCAAGGGCAAAGCAAAGCTGAGTAAGGCGCGCATCACCCCGGACGCCACCCGCAAAGGCCACGCCGCTCCGCGCAAGCGCGATGCGCAGACGGGCGAAGGCAGGCCGCAGGGCACGCCCCGCCCCGCGCCCCTGCCCAGCCTGGACGCGGCCAAGCAGGCCGCTCCGGGTACCAAGGATACCCGCAAACCGGGCACGCCGCACTAATGTGCTTTTGGCGGCCCGCCGCCCCACCCCACCCTGAAAGGACAATGCATGCAATACCGTTACGAGACCCATCTGCACACCTGTGAATCCAGCGCATGCGGCATTTCCGCTGCGCGCGACTATATTCCCTACTATCTGGATCAAGGCTACCACGGCATCTTTGTGACCGATCATTTTTTCGGCGGCAACACCGCTGTGAGCCACCGCCAGCCATGGCGGGCTCAGGTCGATGAGTTTTGCCGTGGCTATGAAGCCGCCCGCGAGGAAGGCGAAAAGCGCGGCCTGCAAGTGCTCTTTGGCTGGGAGCAGGCCTATGACGGCGATGAATATCTGGTCTACGGCCTGGACAAAGCATGGCTGTATGCCCACCCGGAGGTCAAAAGCTATACGCGTGCGGCGCAATATGCCGCCGCGCGCGCGCAGGGCGGCTGTGTGGTGCAGGCGCATCCCTTCCGTGACCGCAGCTACATCCGGCGCATCCACCTGAACACCGCCTGTGTGGACGGCGTGGAGGTGTTTAACGCTGCCAACCCCACAGAAGTGAATGTGCAGGCCTATCACTACGCCCTCAACCTCGGCCTGCCCATGCTGGCCGGCAGCGACATCCACTGTGCGCCCTGGCCTACGTTGTCCGGCATCGCGCTGGAAACGCCGCTGCACGACGAGCAGGATTTTGCCGCACGCATGCGTGCGGCAGCAACCATCACGCTGCTCGCCCCCGTGGCGGAGCTGGCCAGCGCGCCCGTGGCGCGCGTGCGCCTGCCCTGGGAGGTGCTGGGGGCAGACGGAATGCCTACTGATACGCCTTTGGCGGCTTTGCTCAAATAGGCGGCCGCCTGACCCTGCGGGGCAACGCCCACCTTCGCGGCTGTGCCTGCACAGGGCGGCCGCGCAACTTGTCCGCCCAGCGGCGCTGATCCATCGCCGTTGCGGCAGGCGATGCGTCCGCATCACGCATGCAGCCGATGAATCCGCACTGCGTGGGTGCCCGGCAGCAGCTGGCGGCAGCGTAGGGCGCAAGGTAACGTAAGGCGGCGCCGGCTCTGCCGGGTCGGCTCACCCGCCCCCGGTCAGCCGCATCCGGCAGCGATGTATCCCGGCAACCCCGCCATTTTGCCCATTTTTCATCAGAAAATTTGTGATTGACTATTGCTTTTTGGGCAAGGTTCGTGTATTATATCAACGTTGCCCCAAAATCATGCTGATGTAGCTCAGCCGGTAGAGCACATCCTTGGTAAGGATGAGGTCACCAGTTCGATTCTGGTCATCAGCTCCATAGTGAACCCCGCAAGCCAAAAGGCTTGCGGGGTTCCTGTTTGCTGCAACTCCTTCACCAAACGCCCCCGTCGCCCGCCGCTGCAACCTTCGGGCGTTACGCTGGTTCCCTACGAGCCCCGGGGCTTAAGTGTTTTGGTTTGGAAAGGCGTCACGCGTCCATTCTTGCCCCTGCCGCTGCAGCGGGGCTTTGCACGCAGGCAAACGGGGCGCGCCTTATGGCGCGCCCCGTGGTGTATTCCCTTGCCGATCCGCCGGGCTGGCTCACTTTTTGACCAAAAGTTTTTTGACTGCGGCCACGATGGCCATCAGCACACCGCCGCCTACGCCGCCGCCCAGAATGCTGGTCAGGATGCTGGCCAGATCCAGCGTGCCTGCGCCGGCCGCGCCGATGCCCAGCAAAGACAGCAGCTGGCCGCCCAGCCCGCCGCCCACGATGCCCGCAATCACGTCCCCCACTTTGCCAAGCGACAGTTTGGGAGCCACCTTGCCCGCGCCCAGACCGCCCAGGCCGCCACTGACCAACTGAATCAGAATGCTGATGATATTACCCATGATTGCACCTTCCTTCTCATTGGTATAAGGATGGATCATTCCATGGAAAATATAGCACGACAGACTAAATATGTCAATCAAACGCTGACGGTTGCTGTTCCCCGGTGGCGAGCCGCACCGCCAAGCCTGCCGGGGGTTCAGCCGGGCAAAAGCAGGGGCAAAATATCCGCAGCTTCCATGGCCGCGTGCGTTTCCATATCTAGGATCCCGGTGGCTTTCAGGTGCAAATCCCGCTGCACGCACTTGACGGCCTCGGCCAGCGCTTGGGTAAAAATGCCTTCCTGCCCCGGCTCCATGTCATAATAGCCTTGATCCGCCAGCGCTTGCTGGATGCACAGCACATCATCGCAGCGGTTGTACAGGCGCAGGTTGCAATAGGCGCGCTTGACCGGCGTGCCAAAGCCGTAAATGCGCTGATCCGCCAGATCATACACCGCGCGCTGCACACGGTCCGGATTGTTGCCCTCGATCACGTGGATGGTCACGGCGCCGTTTTCCGCCACGCTCACGCCTTCCACGATGGCCACATGATCCGTGCCAACGGTGCGGTTGTAATAGTAAAACCAGATATAGTCCCCCACATGGGGGATGTATTCATTAGCGGCCAGATAATGCTCACAGCCGATGAGCCACTCTTTTTCGTTGGTGGGCAGCTTGCCGTTATCGCTGATGAAGCGCCCTTTGTCTATGAAAAACGGCACGCCGGTCGATGGGCCACCATAGCGGGGGTAAAGGTTCTCCAGCAGCGCAAGGCCGTAGCGCTGATCCACCTGGTCGACACACCAGGTGAGGAACTCCGCGCACCAGGCGCAGCGGTCGCTGCAGAACCACTCGCCATACTTGCTTTCATCCGTCAGGGGGCCTTCCACATAGCCCAGCTCCTCCTGAGCCACCTTGAGCACCAGCAGCTCCGGCGCGCTGTGCGCCGTGAGCGCGGACAGATCCGGCGGCGTCCACTGCGCGGTAGGCGTGAGCGCCTGCCCGTTGGCATCCGCCGCGGTTTCGGGCTGCGTGTGCGCCGCCGCACCAGGCTGTGTGTCTGCGCTTGGGTCGGCATCAGCCGCCGCGCCGCTCGCCGCCGGCGGAATCGCCTGCGCGATGGCCAACCCGCCCGGCGCGATGGACAGCATCGCAAGCACCAGCCATGACGTCAGCATCCGTTTGCCCATATGCACCCTTCCCTCTGTTGCCCTGCGCCGGCCGGCGGCCGTCAAGCCACAAAAAGCCGCCTGGCGCGGCACGTTGTGTGTACCGTAGCACAGGCGGCGTTTGCCTGTCAAGGCTTTGCCCGTGAACATTGTGTGAACGCTGCGGGGACGGCGTATTTCATGCGCCCGGTTGCAGCGCCAGGATGCTCTGCCATACCCGCTCATCCACCGGGATGCCCTGGGCCAGGTTGCGCGCGCGCACCTCGGGCACGCGGCTGCCCGGCCAGCGGATGGGCGTGCCGCTGCCATCCGGTTTGGAGGCCGAAACCCAATCCAGCGTATCCTGCAAGAGGGTTTCTATCTCCGCCTGCCCGCCAAGCGCCGTATAGTGTATGGCAATGAACACCTGCGAAAGCCCTTGCTCATCCCCCGGGAGCTGCCCAATGCCCAGCGTGGTATTCCCCAGCGAAAGGCAGCCGGCCAGCAGATCCAGCAGTTGGGAAAGCCCTGCGCCCTTCCAATACCCCATGGGCAGGATGCGCTGGGAGCGGATCACGGCATCTGGATCACGGGTGAGCGCGCCCTGCGCATCAAAGCCCGCGTCAATGGGCATTTTCCGCCCCTCCAGCCGCGCCAGCTCCAGCGCGCCGTAGCTGAACTGGCTGGCAGCCATGTCCAGCACCACATGCCCGCCCGCATGCGGGATGGCCAGCACCAGCGGGTTGTTGCCCAGACGGGCATCCACCGCGCCCCAGGCCGGCATGTTGGGCATGGTGTTGGTAAACAGCATGGCGGCCATGCCCGCATCGCACGCCTGATAGCCGTAGGTCGCAGCGCGCATCCAGTGGTTGGTGTTGCGCAGGGCGACCAGCCCCACGCCATGCACCTTGGCCAGCGCAATGGCTTTGTCCATGGCGCGGGTGGCGTTTACCACCCCCAGCCCCATGCCCCCATCCATGCGCACCAGCGCGCCAAAGCCGCCCACAACCTCCGGCTCCCGATTCAGGCGCACGCTGCCTGCGTCAATGTTGCGCATGAGCCTTGGAAATCGGTTGATGCCGTGGGTGTAGACCCCTTCCAGCGAATTGCGGGCGATCTCGCGGGCGGTCAGGTCGGCGTGCGGCTCGTTGCACCCCCGGCTCATGAGCAGCGCCTTGAGCTGTGCCTGTACCTCCTGAAATGGGATGTGCAGCATGGATGTGCCTCCTCTCAACTCTCAAGCGATGTGTCCGGTATGCGCGTTGCCGCCCCGCCCGCAGCCATGGCCGTGGGCGGAGGCGCGTATCCGGTTGTTCTGCGGCCGTGGGCGTGGGCGCGTATCCGGATGTTCTGCCGCCATGGGCAGGCACGGCACTTGCCGGCCACAGCCGCTGCTACCGCGTCACAGCAGTTTTTCCACCAGCGCCATGCCCTCATGCTCCCGCACCTGGGCAAAGCCCTGCCCGGTGTAGAGCGCCAGCGGCCCGTGATAGTGGTGCTCCGGATCATTCCCGGCGAGCAGCGGATAGGCCTCCACACGCCGCACGCCCATGGCCGCCAGCTGTGCCAGCGCATCCTCCAGCAGCCGCTTGGCAACGCCCTGTCCGCGGAATCCCTGCGCAATGGTAAAGCACACGATGGCGCCATCCTCCGGCGCGCCGGTGGCCAGCGCCCCGTAAAAGGTGCGGGCACCGGGCAGGTTGGCCAGCGTGTCAAAGTGGCACCAGCCGATGGGCAACGCCCCATCATAGGCCAGCAGGCCGCGCATCTGGCCGCAGCGGATCATCCGGCGGGCTTGCGCGGCATTTTCCGCACCGGTCGTCTGCTCCCACAGGGCGCGATCCGTCGCGTGGAAAAAACAGCAGTAGCAATCGCATCCCCACTCGGGGTGCTCCCGGAAGGCCACACGGTCAAAAAAGGTGAAAAAATCTTCCTCTGTCTGCGGGGACAAGGGCTTGGTGTGCAGTTGCATGGCGATCCACTCCCATCTGTGGCACCAGTATAGCGGATGGGGCGCCGCCGCGTCAATGACTTTGGGCAGGCCGCGTGCTCACCGCGCAAACGCCCCCTCCCCGCACGGCAGGGAGGGGGCGTTTGCGCGGCAGCAGGTCGCTTACCACACCACGGAGCCGCTGGTCAGCTCCCGTACGGACAGGAACATGGCATACTGCCGCGCGTCCAGCGGCGCATCCATGTGCAGGTGCCCAAAATACCAGCGCTTGTAGGTCACGTTGTCCATCACCCACTGCAGGAAGTCGTTCAGCGGCCGCTCACCTTCATGGTCGCCGAAAATCTGTTTCATGACCTTTTCCGGGGCGGCATGGGTGAGGATGTAATCCACATCATGATCGCAGCGCAGCAGGCTTTGGCGTGCGGTTTCGTATTCCTCGGGGGAGGGCATTTCGCAGCGCCACCAATCCACCCCCTCATAGCGGCGGCTGTGGTCTATGGAAAACCCGCCGCCCATGGTAAAGATGGTGTGTCCCTCCATCTCAAACACCTGGCCGCGCAGCAAATGATACACATTGCGGCGCACGCGCCGCGCCAAGCCGCTGCGCCACTGGACAGGCTGGTAGGTGTTAAGCAGATCAAAGTTCTCGTGGTTGCCGTCAATAAAGGCGATGGTGTATGGGCGGAAACTGAGCTCCCGCAGCGCCAGCTCCTCCTTGGGGCCACCGGTGAACAAGTAGCCAAAATCCCCACAAACGATGAGCGTGTCCCGCTTTGTCCATCGGTCTGCAAAGGGCATGGTCTCACGGCTCAGGCGTGCCGCGCTGCCGTGGGTGTCGCCGGTGATGTAAATCATGAAGCTCCTCCTACGTTACATGGATATCCGCGCGCCCTGCGCACGGTGGGTGCGGTTTGCCGGCCGCGGCATGCGCGCCGTGTGCGGGAAACCGTTTTACGCGGGAATGGCCGCGTCCAGCGCTTGCCCGATGGGCTCACGCACGATCAGATCCGCACGCTGGTCAAAGGGGGTTTCCGTCAGGTTGATCAGCGCCAGCTTGGCGCCGCGCGGATAGCCCACCAGCCCGGCCGCGGGGTACACCGTCAGGGATGTGCCCCCCACGATCAGCAGATCACAGTTCATTACAGCGCGGATGGCCTCATCCATCACGGTGCGGTCCAGAGGCTCGCCATACAAAACGATATCCGGCCGCGCGATGCCGCCGCAGGCACAGCGGGGCGCGCCGGGCGCCGCCAGCACCTGCGCCAGTGTCATGACCGTGCCGCACGCCATGCACAGGTTGCGCCGCACCGTGCCGTGCAGCTCATACACCTTTTGGCTGCCCGCGTCCTGGTGCAGCCCATCGATGTTCTGGGTCACGATGGCTTTGAGCCTCCCCTGCTTTTCCAGGCGCGCCAAGGCATAATGCCCGGGGTTGGGGCGGGCATCGGGGTGCAGCATCACGCTTTTGTAAAACGTCCAGAATGCTTCCGGATGGTTGAGGTAATAGCGGATGGAGAGCATCTCCTCATATGTTTTGCCGTTGGTCTGGCTGTACAGGCCATGGGCGCTGCGAAAATCCGGGATGCCGCTTTCCGTGCTCATGCCCGCCCCGCCAAAGAAAACGATGTTGCGGCTTTTCTCGATCATCCGCCGCAAGGATTCCTGTGCCGGCGTGCGTTCAACCATGCTGATCCTCCTCCTGGCAAACAACGTTGGAAAAATGTTTTACCGAAGGCGCGCAAAACAGGCATTCACTTTTTTTCGACAATGGTTTCGGAAAATCCTATGCTCTTGCGCGGATTTTGTGGATTTAATTGTTATCTGTTTCAATTTTTGGCATATTTGGGATGCTACTTGCCGATTGCGCACATCCCCGGGCAAAATGCACGTC
>LVAR01000091.1 GCA_001604115.1 Clostridiales bacterium Firm_12
CAGGCTGCCATCACGCAGGAGATCAACGAGATCATCGGGGGCAACCCCGAGAGCTTTACGCTTTAAGCGCCCTGCATGGCAGACGCCGCGCAACACGGGGCGCCGTGATTGCGCTTACCCTGTGTAGCCTATCCCACTCTGGGAAGGAGAAACGCTATGACAAAAGGTACTTTGATACGCATCGCGGGTCCCGTGATGGACGTGCGTTTTCGCGCGGGCGAGGTGCCCCCGATCCATACGTTGCTGTATGTGTTGGATGGGGAGCGCAAAGTCGCAGCGGAAGTGCACGAGCATCTGGGTACAACGGTGCGTTGCATCGCGCTGGAGGCGACCGAAGGGCTGTCCCGTGGCCTGGTGGTGGAAAGCACCGGCGCACCCATTACCATCCCTGTCGGACCCGAAATGCTGGGCCGCGCGATTGACGTGCTGGGCAGACCGATCGATGGTCAGGAACCGCCGGTAACAAAGGAAGCGCTGCCCATCCACCGCAAAGCCCCGGGGTTTGCAGAGCAGCAGCCCGTGGCGCAGATTTTTGAAACAGGCATCAAAGTGATCGATTTGCTCGCGCCTTACGCGCGCGGCGGTAAAATCGGCCTGTTCGGCGGCGCAGGCGTGGGCAAAACGGTGCTCATTTTGGAGCTGATTCACAACATTGCCACCGAGCACGGCGGCTACAGCGTGTTTACCGGCGTGGGCGAGCGCAGCCGCGAAGGTAACGATCTGCTAACCGAAATGACCAATTCCGGCGTGATCAAGAATACGGCGCTGGTGTTTGGCCAGATGAACGAGCCGCCGGGGGCGCGCATGCGCGTTGCCATGACAGGGCTCACGCTGGCGGAATATTTCCGCGATGTCAAAAAGCAGAACATGCTGTTGTTCATCGACAACATTTTCCGCTTCATTCAGGCGGGCAGCGAAGTATCTGCCTTGCTGGGGCGCTTGCCGAGCGCGGTAGGCTACCAGCCCACGCTGGCCACCGAAGTCGGCGATCTGGAGGAGCGCATCACATCCACCAACGATGGTTCCATTACCTCGGTGCAGGCGATTTACGTTCCGGCGGACGATCTCACAGACCCCGCCCCCAGCGCCATTTTCTCGCACCTGGATGCGACCACGGTGCTCAGCCGCGCAATTGCGGAAATCGGCATCTATCCTGCGGTGGATCCGCTGGACAGCTCCAGCCGCATCCTGGATCCCAGCATTGTGGGTCAGGAGCACTACAGCGTTGCGCGCCGTGTGCAGGAAGCTTTGCAGCGCTACCGTGAGTTGCAGGATATCATCGCCATCCTCGGTATGGAAGAACTCAGTGACGAAGATCAAAAGACCGTGCTGCGCGCCCGCCGCCTGCAGCGTTTCCTCAGCCAGCCGATGGCGGTTGCGGAAGTGTTCAGCGGTATTCCCGGCCGATATGTCAAGTTGGAGGACACCATCGCGTCTTTCAAAGCCATTGTTGATGGCGAAGCGGATGACCTGCCGGAGGATGCGTTTTACATGGTCGGCAATCTGGAGGACGCCCGCCGGAAGGCTAAGGAACTGGAGGCGAAGTAAATGGCCAAGCTGTTCCACCTAAGCATTCTGACGCCGGAACACGCGTTTTTCCAGGGCGAGGTCGAGATGCTCAACGTGAGCGCGCTGGACGGGCAGTTGTGTGTGCTGGCCGACCATGCCCCCACCGTGGTCAGCCTGACCGAAGGGGAGCTGACCCTGCGTAATGAAGAAGGCAAAACCTTATGGGCTGCTGCATCCGATGGCTTTATGACCATCACACAGGATGAAACAGTCGTGATGCTCCAATCCGCCGAATGGCCGGAGGATATCGACCGGGTACGTGCCGAGCGTGCCGAAGCGCACGCGCGGGAAGCGCTGTTGCAGCAGCAGGATCGCCAGAGCTATCTGATGAACCAGGCTATGCTGTTGCGCGCCATGACCCGCCTACGTGTGAGCAGCCAGCACCATGTGAACCAGTGACCCGCACAGGCGTGGCCGCGTAAAACCCAGCCCCTCTCCGGGCACAACATGTACGCTACCACAAGCCGCCGGATCACCCGGCGGCTTGCTTTGTAAATAGGAGGGCAACGGCATGGAACACAGGCAATGGGTGAGCCGCTACCGTGAGGAGCTCAAAGGCATCGCCATCCTATGGGTGGTTTACTTTCACAGCCCGCTGGCGCTGCCCGGAGCATGGGACACGCTGCGAGCCATCGGCTACGGCGGTGTGGATATTTTCCTGTTCCTGATGGGGATGGGGTTATTCCGCTCGCTGCACAACGGGGAGGAGCTGCGCGGTTATGCGAGCCGCCGTCTTTGGCGTGTGCTGCCCGCCTATCTGCCCCTGCTGCTGTTATGGATGGCCATCATGTTTCCCGGTTATGGGCTCAGCCCCGTGCAGGCTGCGCGCGGCGTGATGGGCAACCTGACGATGGTCGGCTACTGGATTCAGACGCCGAAAGTGTTCAACTGGTATGCCAATGCACAGTTTCTGTTTTTCCTGATCGCGCCGCTTTGCTATGCGGTGCTGGTGCGCAGCAAAAAACCCCTCCATGCGCTTGCGCTGCTGTTGGCGCTGAGCGCCGGGGTGGGCATAGCCAACATCGGACTCAAGCAAATGATGGCCGCGTCCCGCTTGCCGGTTTTTATACTGGGTTTGGCATTTGGCATGGACTGGCGCATCAGCCGGCGGCGTGGTCTGGTGCGCACGGCCTATGTGGCTGCGTTTGTGCTTGGGCTTGGCATTTTGCTTTACAGCCTGCGTTTGGGTGATGGGGTGCTCATTGATTACGGCATGTACTGGTACCCCTTTGCGCTGATTACCCCCGCGCTTTGCGTGGGGCTGGCCTATGGCCTGAGCAAGCTTACGCGGGCCGCACCCTTGTTCAAGCCGCTGCGTGCTGTGGGGAAAAGCTCCTTTGAGATTTATCTGATCAATATCTGGATGGTGGAACTGGCCAAGGCAAGCAGCCTTACCAGTGCGTGGGGGTGGCTAGGGCTGTGCGCTGGCAATGTGCTGCTGGGCATGGGCTACCATCAGCTGGTCAGTTGGGCTACCCTTCGCTGGCAGCGCAAAGCGGACATGGTGCGCCCCTGAGCCTCAGGCAAACCACCGGGATCAATCGCCGGGCTGTTGACGCTCCGGCGATTTTTGCATACAATGGGTCTGCTCACTTCCAATCGCGGCGCGATGAATGAAAGCAACATACTGCGCCTAATTTCATTTATTGCAGTAGCCTATAAACGTAATAATATCAGTATATAGCGTTGTCCTGAAAAGAGTATCATGCTATAATGCAGGCAACGAAGCCAAGGGAAAGGAGCTATGCAATGCGGCGCATCGAAACCATTCATGCAGTAGGGCAGGTTCTCTGCCATGACGTGACGCGCATCGTACCCGGGGAGTGGAAAGGCGCACAGTTCCGCAAAGGTCATGTGGTCACGGAGGCGGATATCCCGATGCTGTTGAGCATGGGCAAGGATCACTTGTTCGTTTGGGAAATGGACGCGGAGCATCTGCATGAAAACGATGCGGCGGAGCGTCTGGGTGCGCTATGTCAAAATCAATGGATGGAACGCGGGGAGATCCGGGAAGGCAAGCTGGAGTTGATGGCCACACGGGATGGCGTGCTCACCGTGGACACCGAGCGGTTGCTACGGATCAACATGCTGGAGGAACTGATGATCGCGACCCGCCATACGCATGAGGCGGTGAAGGCTGGCGACAAGCTATGCGGCACGCGGGTCATCCCCCTGGTGATCCATCAAAGCCGTATTGAGCAGGCAGAAGCCATTGCGGGCGCTGTTCCGCTGCTAACGCTGCACCCTTTCCGCGCGCTGAAGGCGGGCATCGTGACCACCGGCAACGAGGTGTTCCACGGGCGCATCCAGGATCGGTTCACGCCCGTTGTGCAGGCCAAACTGGCTGCCTTTGGGGTGGAAACGGTGGAGCACC
>LVAR01000092.1 GCA_001604115.1 Clostridiales bacterium Firm_12
GTTTGCTTGCCTTCCGTGGTTTGCGATCCTTTGATGGTTTCGGGCATTGTCCAAGGTATGCAGTACAGCATTCATAAAGCAAGCCATCAGTCCCAAGGGTTATGAGGCAGGCCATTGCCACGCTGGTCGGAGTATGCCGGCAGGCAAAAGCGTTGGGGGAGCGCCATTTGGTGCTCCCCCAACGCTTTTGAGCCCATTCAGATCACTTGAAGGCTGCGCAGAGCGTTCCACAGGAACATGGCGCCAAAATACACCAGCAGCCCGCCCAAAATTCCGATCAGGGCTCGGTAGATCCGCTCGTCCAGAAAGCGGCGCGTTTTGCCGATGAGCCAGGAAATCAATCCATACCAACCAAAATCCACGAGAATATGGCCTGCAAACCAGACCCCAACGCCCCAAAAGCCAAACGTTTGATAGGCGGTCAGCAAAAACCCCAGACCCACGACAGCCCACCATAGCAGGAAATACGGATTCATGGCGCTGATGAGGAACCCGGAGGCTACCAGCCCGCGCGTGCTCGCGCTGCCCTGCATGTCCAGTTTGACGGTGTTGCGCGCAGCGCCGGTGAGCATTTTTACACCCATGTCGATGAGCAGCGCGCCGCCGACCAAACCAATGATGATTTGTGCCGCTCCGGACTGCAAAATGATGTCGAATCCCAGGAAAATGAACACCACCAGCAGAAGCTCCAACAGAACGTGCCCCAGGATAATGGTGAGTCCGGAACGCAGCCCGCCGCTGAAGGCCTGCTTGACCGTATAGGTGAGCAGCGGACCGGGCATGACTGCGCCGGAGAAAGCCAAAGCCACGGAAGCTAGAAATATCGCCGCCATGCGGGAAACACCCCCCTGATTTCTTTGGCGTCCAGTATACCATCTGGCATGTCAAGAAACAACGAGTAAATGTGTTATGGGGTGCCGCAAGGAGCCTTGGGCATATGCCAACCGGCCTGCTCAGCCTGGGGAAATGGTGCAGGTGTGGGCGATGCGTTGATGTAACTCACCAGGCAGTCATGACTTGCAGAAAGGCTCAGCACAGAGCTTAACCGCATGCGAACAACCGATATTCTGGCAAGAATATTGTGTAAACATGCAATATAGTCCCACAATCCGTGGACAGGCAAGCGATTCCTGTTTCCGCTGTGGACAAGGCGTGGACAAAATACTGATTTTCCACAAGCAGGAAGCAAAAAGGAACCCTCCGCTGAAGCGGAAGGTTCCTCAAAGTCTTTATAGAACCTTACTTGCTGGCTTCCTCAATCGCCACAGCCAGCGCGACCGTCGCGCCAACCATGGGGTTGTTGCCCATGCCGATCAGGCCCATCATTTCCACGTGTGCAGGCACAGAAGAGCTGCCCGCGAACTGCGCATCGCTGTGCATGCGGCCCATGGTGTCGGTCATGCCATAGCTGGCGGGGCCGGCGCCCATGTTGTCCGGGTGCAGGGTGCGGCCGGTGCCGCCGCCGCTGGCCACGGAGAAATACTGCTTGTTGTTTTCGATGCACCACTTTTTGTAGGTGCCCGCCACGGGGTGCTGGAAGCGCGTGGGGTTGGTGCTGTTGCCGGTGATGGAAACATCCACTTTTTCCAGCCGCATCACGGCCACGCCTTCGGTCACATCATCGCAGCCGTACACACGCACTTTGGCTTTTTCACCGTTGGAGTAGGCAGTCTCTTTTTCGATCGCCACTTCACCGGCGTAATAGTCCATCTGGGTTTTGACATAGGTAAAGCCGTTGATGCGGCTGATGATGAACGCCGCATCCTTGCCAAGGCCGTTGAGGATCACGCGCAGCGGCTCTTTGCGCACCTTGTTGGCGGTGCGGGCGATGCCGATGGCGCCTTCGGCGGCGGCAAAGCTCTCATGGCCGGCCAGGAAGGCAAAGCATTTGGTTTCATCACGCAGGAGCATCGCGCCCAGATTGCCGTGGCCAATGCCCACAGCGCGCTGGTCGGCGACTGAACCCGGGATGCAGAAGCCCTGCAACCCAAGGCCAATGGCTTCGGCGGCCGCGGCGGCGTTGGTGGCACCCTTTTTAAATGCGATGGCCGCGCCCAGCGTATAGGCCCACACGGCGTTTTCAAAAGCGATGGTCTGCACGCCATGCACGATGCCGCGCACATCCACGCCCTTGTCTTTCACATATTGCGCAGCCGAATCCAGATCGGAGAAACCGTACTCCGCAAGCACCGCATTGATTTTGGCAATTCTTCTTTCGTACCCTTCAAAAGTAGCCATTGTTTCTCACCTCTCATTCAAACGATCTTTTACTGGTGGCGCGGATCAATGTACTCGGCAGCCTCGGCAAAACGGCCGTAGGTGCCGATGTTCTTCTCATACGCTTCTTTGGGATCCACGCCCTTTTTGA
This sequence comes from Clostridiales bacterium Firm_12, assembly GCA_001604115.1. Taxonomy (GTDB): domain Bacteria; phylum Bacillota; class Clostridia; order Christensenellales; family Aristaeellaceae; genus CAXXOK01. The sequence goes on from LVAR01000092.1 coordinate 2,369, forward strand.
TGGCTTCCATCATTTTGCCCAGGTGCACAAACTGGTAGCCGATAACTTCCTTGTCGGCGTCCAGGGCAATCTTGAGCACATAGCCTTCGGCCATTTCCAGATACCGTACGCCCTTCTTGAGGGTGCCGTACATGGTGCCGACCTGGCTGCGCAGACCTTTGCCCAAGTCTTCCAGCCCGGCGCCGATTTCCAAACCGCCTTCGGAGAAGGCGCTCTGCGTGCGGCCGTAGGCGATCTGCAGGAACAGTTCGCGCATGGCGGTGTTAATGGCATCGCACACCAGGTCAGTGTTCATCGCTTCCAGCACGGTTTTGCCGGGCAGGATCTCGGCGGCCATCGCGGCGGAGTGGGTCATGCCGGAGCAGCCGATGGTCTCCACCAGCGCTTCCTGGATCACGCCATCTTTGACGTTCAGGCTCAGCTTGCAGGCGCCCTGCTGGGGTGCGCACCAGCCCACACCATGTGTGAAACCGCTGATGTCCTTCACCTCACGAGCCTGCACCCATTTGCCCTCTTCGGGGATCGGCGCGGGGCCGTGATCGGGGCCCTTTTTCACGCACACCATTTCTTCCACTTCTCTGGAGTAATGCATGGATTCGTTCCTCCTGTTCGGCGTTCAAAATCTGTCTTTTGGACATACCAAAGAATTATAGCACATTTTTGACCGACAAAAAAGGGCGCGCCCCGCCGTTGACAAAAAAATATCATTTTGGTTAGCGTGCGCAAACCACGGCTTGCAAATGGTTTGCACTTCCTGTATGATACTGGAAAACCGGCGTTGCAGCCGGTGTCCAATGGAGGGATCGCGCATGAACATTACCATCCGTCCGCTGAAGGACAATGATCTGCCCACCTTTACCCAGTGGCTTGCCAAGCCGCATGTTGCACCGTGGTACACCCCTGCGGAGGATTGGATTGCCGAGGTGTGCGCGCGGGAGGGGGATTTTTCCTTCATCCGTCATTTCATCATCGAAGCGGATGGCGAGCCGATCGGCTTTTGCCAACACTACCCTTATTGGCGCAGCGGGGAGGTTTGGCATGGGAACATCCCGCTGGCGGGCACCTACAGCATTGATTATCTGGTGGGGGAGGAAGCTTATCTGCGCAAGGGGTGCGGCGCTTCGGCACTGCGGCTGCTGATCCGCGATGCGTTTTCCCGGGCGGATGCATCGCGCATCATCGTGCAGCCGGATATTGAAAACGTTGCATCCCAAAATGTGCTCAAGGCAGCAGGATTCCGTTTTGATGCGGAAAACCACCTTTTCATCCTCACCAGGGAGGGATTGGGCACTTCAATTGCACCTTGACCGCGCGGCGTGCTATAATATGCCCATCAAATGGCACCGCTGAACAGCGCCAAAGGAGCAACGTACATGGATCGTAAGGAAGAGATCATCCGGCTGCAAATGGACGTGATCAATCAAATGACGCAGACCAACCTGCGGCGCATCGCCGATGATCTGTGGGGTATGCCCACCCTCAAGGCGGGCGGCGATCCTGTGATCAAGGAAGATGCCGCGACCCCGCCTGCCACGCAGGGGGATGTGCCGCTGGCGCCCGCCGGTGATGCCGCGCCCGCGCCGGACGCGCAGGCGCAGATAGAGGCCGAAGAGCCGCCGGAGAAAATCGAAGACCTGAAACAAGAGCTGGAGAGTTACATTGGCCTGTCTGTGATCAAAAAAGAGGTGCAAAGCCTCATCAATCTGGTCACAGTGCAAAAGCTGCGCCAGCAAAACGAGCTGCCAGTTGAGGATCTGTCCCTGCATATGGTGTTCAGCGGCAATCCCGGCACTGGTAAAACCATGATCGCGCGGATCATGAGCCGTATCTACAAAAGCCTTGGCATCCTGTCCAAAGGGCAGCTGGTGGAGGTGGATCGCGGCGGACTGGTAGCGGGTTACGTGGGGCAAACCGCCATCAAAACAGGCGATATGGTCAAAAAAGCGCTGGGCGGCGTGCTTTTTGTGGATGAAGCGTATGCCCTGACAGCCAGCGGCGGCCATGGCAGCAATGATTTTGGGCAGGAGGCTGTGGATACGCTCCTCAAAGCCATGGAGGATCACCGGGATGATCTGGTCGTGATTGTTGCCGGGTACACGGAACTGATGGAGACATTCGTGCACTCCAACCCCGGTCTGGAAAGCCGTTTTAACCGCTTTATGCACTTTCCGGACTATACCGTGGAAGAAATGATGGCCATCTTTGACATGCGCTGCGAGAAGAGCGGCTACGCACTGGCACAGGATGCCCGCGACATGCTCAAGGGGCTTCTGGCGCTCTTCAGCCTGGATGTGAAAGGCTTTGGCAATGCGCGTGGTGTGCGCAACCTCTTTGAGCGCGCGGTGAGCGCGCAGGCAAACCGCTTGGCCGGGCTTGCCGATATCACCCGTGAGCAGCTCATGCAGTTGACCAGCGAGGACATCCGCGCTGCAGCGGGGGAGGAAGCCGCCACCGAGACTGCCCAGGCAGCGGCTACGAAAACTGCTGGGGAGAGTGCCTCAGCCATGGCAGATGCCCCGAAGCCGGACGCCGCGCCCGTGCCGCCCCCCGTAGCCGCGCCGAAGCAGCCCGCGCCCAACGAGGCCGACGAGGAAGCACACGAAGTGGAAGCGCTGTTCCGCAGCGCGCAGCCCAAACAATAAGGCACCGTGCGCGCGGCAGCACAGCGCAAGAAAGGCTTGCCGCACCGCAGCACTGCCCGCAAAGGCAAACACGACCCGGCGCGTCTGCGCTGGGTCGTGTTTGTGCATCGGGCCGGCACCTGCAAGCACCCGCAGGGCGTTTGCGCCGTGTGGCTTTGAAAGGGAAAGGGCGGCCACTGCTGACCCGGATGGTTAGCGTACGGTAATGGTATGCCGCCGGGTGATCTTTTCCTGAGGGGCAAGGCGCATAAAGCCCGGTTTATGATCGATACGGTAATCCGCATCCACATAGTCCGGAGCGTTGCACCAGGGCTCGATACACAGATAGCCCGCGCCTGGTTTGGTCCAGAGCATTAGCACATCATGCTGGGGGAAGGCCACATGGAGTTTTCGCGGGTGCAGATCGCTTTTCAGTGTGACGCCGCGGCTTTTGACCGTGCGCAGAACCAGCGCATCCACTTTGAAATAGTCATATGTCAGTGGCAGCGTATCACAGTTTTCCGTCAGGGTAACCGTATCGTGCGTGGTCAGGTTGCCCACCAGCGGGCTGTTAAGCAAAGTCTCCGGCTCATCAAACACCAATGAATAATGATCGATACCTTCAGGCGTGGCATAGGCCTCATGCGCGCCCACACTAAAGTAAAAAGGCACAGCGCCCAGGTTTTCGGTGGCATAATCCACATGCAGGGCATCGCCCTCCAGCGTGTAGACGGCGCGCAGGGCATAGTCAAAGGGGAAGCCGGGATCCTTGTGCCGGGTTACGAACGTGGCGGTTCCGGGCGCCTGATGCTCCAGTTCCCACACCACTTTTTTGGCAAAGCCATGTTTGGGCATAGGGTAACGTGTGCCATCCAGCTCGTACACATCATCGCGGAAACCGCCGGCCACTGGGAACAGGATGGGTGCTCGGTTGGCCCAGAAGGCGGGATCCCCCTGCCAAAGACGCTCCACGCCGTTTGCGTCCTTAATGGATTGCAGCTCTGCGCCCATCGTTTGGATGCTCACCTTGAGTGTGCCGTTTTCAATGGTGACCAGACTCATGTTTGTGACCCCTTTCTGTGTTAGGAAGCACGCGGCTCATACGGCCGCGCGGACAGGGTGCGGACCAGCGTGCCCGCCGGCCGGAAAGAACGGTGCGCCCGTATGGCAATACCTGCGGCAATGAGACCGGTGCCGGGCACTTTACCATACAGCATACTGCCGATAGGCATGTACGTCAAGCGCGGCGTTCTGCTGCCAACGTGCAAAGGGGGGATCTTCCGTTGGCATCCGTATGGCTGCACGCTGCCGGATGCCGTGGCGCGCGGTGCGGTTTGCCGCATGGTATAAACCCGCGGGCATAAGACACCTGCTTGTGCAGGCTGCCCGGAAACCTTTCGCAGCCGCAACACAGCGGATTGTTCTGCTCCCGTTAGCCCTTGTGCCCGGCGGCCAGGCTGTGCTATATTGTGGTGCGATCCCCAAAGGAGGTTTGACCATTATGAAATGCAACCTTTGCCCGCGCCGCTGCGATGCGGAGCGCACCCTGACCCATGGGGACGGCGCGTGCGGCATGGGCACCCTGCCGGTGGTGGCGCGCGCCGCTCGCCATATGTGGGAGGAGCCGTGCATCAGCGGCATACGCGGCAGTGGGACCGTCTTTTTTTGCGGGTGCGCTCTGGGGTGTGTGTTTTGTCAAAACGCACCCATCAGCCAAGGGACGCTTGCCGGGCAGGTTTTTACGCCGCAGGCGCTCAGTGAGTTGTTCCGCAGGGTGGAAGGGCTGGGGGTGCATAACCTGAATCTGGTGAGCCCCACCCATTTTGCTCCAGCGATTTTTGAGGCGCTGCGCATCCGCAAGCCACAAATCCCGGTAGTGTGGAACTCCAGCGGCTATGAAAGCGTGGCCATGGTGCAGGCGGCGGCAGGGTTGGTCGATGTGTTCCTGCCGGATATCAAATATGCCACAGCAGCTACGGGGCAGGCGTTGGCGGGTGCGCCGGATTATTTTCCCGTGGCGATGGATGCCGTGGCGGCCATGTGCGCCGTGACGGGCGCGCCGCAGTGGGATGCTGAAGGCATGCTCACGCGGGGCACATTGGTGCGGCATCTGGTGCTGCCCCTGCGCGTGACGGAAAGCATCGCCATTTTGCAGGCCATCGCAGAGCGCCTGCCCGCGGGCACGCCCGTAAGCCTCATGCGGCAATACACCCCCATGACGGATACCGCCATCCAGGGGCTGGACAGGCGGCTGACTGCGCGGGAATACGCACGGGCACGGGAAGCCATGGAAATGCTGGGTCTGGAGGGGTATCTGCAAGCCAAAGAGGCGGCTACCAGCGCATTCACCCCAGCATTTATGGATGCGGAGAGCATTGCCTTGTTTGAGGGATGATCGTGCCGGGCTGCGCAGGGTGAGCCGTCGCGACCCGGTCCAGCGCGAAAGATGTAACAATTCGCTTGTCTCTTAGGGTTGATTTGTGGGTGCCTGCGCTCTGCAGGCGTCCAGAACAGCCCAAGCGGCAAAATGATACATGAAATTTCCCGGTTTTTGCGGTATACTGATACAGCGGCGCGCAACCGCGCAGCCCATTGGAACAGGAGGATCGACCCATATGCAAGATCAGACCCCTGTGCGCATGGCGACTGAGCAGCTTGCCCAAGCCATCCGCCAAAGTGAAGAATACATCACGTACAAGGCGCTCAAGGACACGGCCATGGCCAGCGATACCAACCGCGCCTTGCTTAAGGAATACCAGCGCACCCAGACGCGCCTGCAAATGGCCGCTGCCAGCGGCGCGGATGCGGACGCTGAGGATGTGGAGCGCTTTAATAAGCTCAGCTCCCTGCTATATATGAATGCGGAAGTGGCACAGTATCTGGTGGCGCAAATGCGCCTGACTCAGCTGACGGGCGAGGTGTTCCAGCAGGTGGCCAAGGCTGCGGAGCTGGACTTTGAACTGCCCGGGATGTAGGAGGCGCGCATGGCAAGATGGGATCAGCCCTATGATCACGAATCACTGCGTGACGAGCGGCAATATGGATTTTATTGGTACAGCGGCATCTGGAACCTGCTGCGCCCTATGCTGGTGGTGCTGGCGGCGCTGGTGCTGGTGTTTGGCATCGGCTCCACCGTTTATGCCATGATCGACAGCGCCTATTTGAGCCCTGTGAACCCGGAGGATCAGACGGAGATCCCCTTCACGGTGGAAAGCGGGCAGAGCCTGACGCGCGTGAGCACCAACCTGGCGGAGGAAGGCATCATCAAAAACCGCTCCGTCTTTAAGTATTACTGCGATTTTGCCGGTCTCGGGCAAAAAATACAGGCTGGGGACTATACGCTGCGCAAGAACATGGACATGTTCCAAATTGCGGAGCTGCTGACCACAGGCGATGGCAAACCGATGACCACGCTCATCACCATCATCCCCGGATGGACGGTGGAAGACATTGCCGCCATGCTCAAGGAGCAGGGCGTGTACAAGGATACCACGGAATTCCTGAACCTGTGCCGCACCGGCACGGGGCTGAGCGATTACTATTTTATTCAGGACGCACTGAAAACGGCGCGCATCGGCGAGCGTAAGTACCTGCTGGAAGGCTACCTTGCCCCCAACACCTATGAGATCTACACCAACGCAGCGCCCACCGAAGTGCTCAAAAAGCTGCTGGATCAGACGGATGTGGTGCTCACCTACGATTGGCAGGAGCGCGCCGGAGCCCTAGGCATGACGGTGGATCAGGTGCTCACCCTCGCTTCGCTGATCGAGAAGGAAGCGAAAACGGCTGATTTTACCAAAGTGTCGGCGGTATTCCACAACCGCATCAAGGATGGCATGAAGCTGGGCAGTGATGTGACCATCCACTATATCACAGGCGAGCGGCGCATGGCGCTGCGAGACAGTGACTTGAAGGTGGATTCGCCCTACAACACCTATCTATATGCCGGGTTGCCGCTTGGCCCCATCTGCAACCCCTCGGCGGCGGCCGTTCAGGCGGCACTGTACCCGGACGAAGCCTTCCAGGCGGAAAAATACCTGTACTTCTGCAGCAAAGATCCCAATACGGGCGAGCTGGCTTTCAGCAAAACGCTGGAGGAGCATAATGCGGCCGTAGCCATCTATGCGCCGCTGTGGAAGCAGTTTGACGAGGAGCGAGGCATTCAATGACACAGGGGGAACCCGTGCACATGCCGGAGCTGCTGGCACCGGCGGGCGGTATGGAACCGTTGCGCGCCGCCCTGCGCTACGGTGCCGATGCGGTGTATGGCGGCATGACGCGCTACGGCCTGCGCGCCTCGGCCAGCAATTTTGACGCGGAGGCGTTTCCCCGCGCGGTGGCGCTGGCGCACAGCTATGGCAAGCCGTTTTATGTCACGCTGAACCTTTTACCCTTTGACCGGGACATGGAAGGCTATCTGGCCGCCGCCCGGCAGGCGCAGGACGCGGGGGCGGATGCGGCCATCGTGAGCGATCTGGGCGCGGCGTTGAGCCTGCATGAGGCGCTGCCCACGCTGCCGCTGCACATCAGCACCCAGGCTAACGTGCTCAACACCCGCACGGCGCTGCATTTTCATGAAGTGACAGGAGCGGAGCGCATCGTGCTCTCCCGGGAAATGTCCCTGGCGGATATCCGTGCCATGCGCGCCAGCCTGCCAGAAAGCCTCCGGCTGGAAGCCTTTGTGCACGGTGCGATGTGCTTGGCCTACAGCGGGCGCTGCCTGATGAGCACGGCGCTCACCGGCCGCAGCGCCAACCGTGGCGCGTGCGCACAGCCCTGCCGCTGGCATTACCATGTGGTGGAGGAAAAACGCCCTGGCGCGTACATGCCGGTCATGCAGGAAGAGCGCGGAACCTCTATTTTCTCTGCGTTTGACCTGTGCATGCTGCCCCATTTGCCGGAGTTGGCGGCCGCCGGCATCGCCAGCCTGAAGATCGAAGGGCGCATGAAAACAGCCTACTACGTGGCCACCGTTGTGTCGGCCTACCGGCAGGCGCTGGACGTGCTGGCCAAGGAAGGTGAAACCGCGTTTTATGCGGCAGTGCCCGCGTTGATGGCGGAACTGGAAAAAGCCGGGCACCGCAAGAGCAACACCGGCTTTTACTATGGCGATCCCCAGCCTGCGGCCGGCGCGGAAGGCGTTTTGCAAAGCATGGAGTTTGTGGGGCAGATC
>LVAR01000093.1 GCA_001604115.1 Clostridiales bacterium Firm_12
TACCCAAAAACCACTGGCCAGGCCAGTGGTTTAAAAAATGCTTCTGCCGCTGATGATGAGGGGGAAGCCCCTTTTGCTATGCCAAGCTGCAGCCTGAAAACCGCATCAAAGCAAAAGAAGGTCATCCGTTGATGGAAGGCACAAATCATGAAGCACATGCGAAATAGAGCTGGCAATACTACGATGAACGTCTGCTGGCGCTGCCGCCAGCCAAACACACATAAGTCTGTCCCAATGGGAGCCGCGCAACATCCACCCCAAACACACTACGTCCCCGCAGGTCTGCGGAGGGCTGCCATCAACCTGTCGGCAAATCGCCTTGCTTTGGGCATCAACCACACGTAAACCGCATCGCCAGGCAACCCCGAGGCCAGCCTCTTCGGCATGGGCGATAACTGATCGTGGCGGATGCTGCCATGCCACACAGCCTCTTCACAGGGTCCAACGGCTGAGTCCATTGCTACAGCGCCACGGCTTCCCACAGGGATGCGCCGGTGCCCAGCCGTAAAACGCGGTCAAAGCCGCCGTCTTTGAGCATCGCCATGGTTTGGGTAAAGGCACAATCCAGCTGAGCGGCGTTGTGGCAGTCGCTGGTCAGGGTCACATCGCCGCCCATTGCGCGCCATGCCTCCAGCAGGAACGGGGCAGGGTAAGGCATTGTGTCATAGCCGCGGGCAATGTTGCCGGTGTTCACTTCCAGCACGGCGCAGCCTTCCCGCACCTTTTCAAGCGCAGCCAGCGCGGCGCGCCGGTAGGCAGGGGCATTGGTGTCCAGCCCAAGCTGCCCCGCGTATTTGCGCACCAGATCAAAATGGCCGATGATATCCGGCTTATCCCGCCGGATAGAATCGCCATGGATTGCATAATACGCCTCCGCCATGGCGATGGCATCACCATGGAAGCGCTCGCGTATGCAGCGCAGCAGCAAATCCGGCGATCCATCCACAGCGACCCATGCGCCGTCCAGCGGCTCGGGGAAGTAGTGCGTGGAGCCGATCAGGTAGTCATAGACCCTGCGGTTTTGCGCTTTGGAATCATCCGGTACCAGCGCGTCCTGCTCCAGCCCCACATGCAGCGTGAGTAAAGCCCCGGCGGCGCGCAGCGCGGCCTGTGCCCCCCGCAATGAGGCATAATAGGCGGCCTGCGCATCCGGGCTCATGCAGTACGCCCAGTCAAAGCCCTGCATGGCGTGCCCGGAAAAACCCAGGCTCACAAAACCCAGCCGCTGTGCGGCAGCGATCTGCTCGCCAATGGTGCTGCGGCCATCGCAAAAGGTGGTGTGGGTGTGGGCGTTGGAGAGAAACTTCATTGCATGCGCTCCTGCTTGACCTTGTGGTCGATCACATGCCGCTTGGCCAGCTCCCGCACCACGGTTTCCAGGCTGATGCCCATGTCCGCCATCAGCACCATGGCATGGTACATCAGATCGCCCAGTTCGTAGACGGTCTCCTCCGTATCGCCCTTGGCGCCTGCAATGACCACCTCGGTGCATTCCTCGCCGACCTTCTTGAGAATCTTGTCGCGGCCTTTCTCAAAAAGGTAGGTGGTGTAGCTGCCCTCCTTGGGCACATCCTTTCGGTCTTGGATCAGCTGCATCAAATCGGCAAGGGAAAAGGGCTTCAGCTCCGCATCGGCATACAGCTCTTCAAAAAAACAGCTTTCCGCGCCGGTGTGGCAGGCAGGGCCTTCTTTTTTGACCTCCACCACCAGCGCATCGCCATCGCAATCCGCCCGCATGGCAATGATGCGCTGGGTGTTGCCGCTGGTTTCACCCTTGCGCCAGAGTTTTTGCCGGCTGCGGCTGTAAAAGCAGGTGCGGCCTTCCGTCAGGCTGATCTGCAAGCTTTCCCGGTTCATGTAGGCTAGGGTGAGCACCTCGTGGGTTACATAATCCTGCACGATGGCGGGGATCAGCCCCTGCGCGTCAAAGGTGAGCTTGGACTCGATTTCCGCAAATGTCATACACAACCTCCATTACAGGCGCATGGGTACGCCGTGATCGGACAGATAGGCCTTCAGCGCGCGAATATCCACCTCGCGGCTGTGAAAAATGCTGGCCGCCAGCCCGGCATCCACCTGCGGTAGCTGGAACAGCGACACAAAATGCTCACGTGTGCCCGCCCCGCCGGAAGCGATCAGCGGCAGGCTGACGGCATCCCCAATGGCGGTGAGCATCGGCAGGTCAAAGCCGCCGCGCACGCCGTCGGTATCGATGGAGTTGACCACCACCTCGCCCGCGCCGTGATCCGCGCCGTATTGGACCCACTCGATGGCATCCATGCTCGTATCCACGCGCCCGCCCTTGGCAAACACATGAAAATGCCCGCCGACGCGACGCACATCCATGGAGAGCACCACACACTGATCCCCGTAGCGCTTGGCAGCCTGCCCGATCAGCTCGGGATGCTGGATCGCCCCGGAATTGACGCTCACCTTGTCTGCGCCGCATTTGAGAACGCGGTCAAAATCCTCCAAGGTGTTGATGCTGCCGCCAACCGTGAGGGGGATGAACACCTCCGCCGCCACCCGTTTGAGCGCATCGGCAAACAGCGGCCTGCCCTCATAACTGGCGGTAATGTCGTAAAACACCAGCTCATCCGCGCCGGAATCATTGTAAAAGCGAGCCAGCGTCACGGGATCATCCACATCGCGGAGCCCTTCAAAGTTCACGCCCTTGACCACGCGGCCATTGCGCACGTCCAGGCAGGGTATGATGCGCTTGGTCAGCATACGGCTTCCTCCCCCTTTGCAATGGCGAGCACCCGGCGCAAGTCCAGCTTGCCCGCATACAGCGCTTTGCCAACAATGGCGCCATAGATGCCCATGTCGCGCAGGGCGGCGATTTCCGCCTCGGCGGTGATGCCGCCGCTGGCGACCACCTGAAGCCCTTTGAGGGCGGAAAGGCGCTCGTACGCCGGCAAGTTGGTGCCGGACAGGAGCCCGTCCCGGCTGATGTCGGTGTAGATCACTGTGGAAATGCCCACATCCAGTAGCCGCATGCAAAAGTCAAAGCTGTCCTGATCGGTCACGGTTTTCCAACCGTGAATGGCCACCTTGCCTTCCTTGGCATCCACCCCGACGGCCAGGCGCGCGCCATAGCGCTTGCCCATGCGGGCGGTAAAGGCGAAATCGGTCACGGCTACGGTGCCAAGGATGGCGCGATCCACCCCCAAAGCAAGGGTTTCGGCCACATCGGCTTCGGTGCGCATGCCGCCGCCGACCTCCGTAAACAGCGGCAACTGGCAAAGCGCCGCGATGGCTGGGCGGTTCATGGGGCTGCCATCCTTGGCGCCGTCCAGATCCACGGCATGCAGGCATGTTGCGCCCGCATCCACAAAGCCCTGCGCCACGGCGGCCGGATCCCCATCGTACACGGTCATACGGTCATAATCCCCTTGGGTCAGGCGCACCACGCGCCCGCCGTGCAGGTCAATGGCAGGGTAAATGAGCATCAGGCGCCCCCCTTTGCAAAGGCGGCCAGGATGGAAAGCCCCACCTCGCCGCTCTTTTCCGGATGGAACTGCGTGCCGCACACATTGGCGCGCCTGACTACGGCAGCCACTTGCGCCCCATAGGAAGAGGTGGCCACCAGCGCGGCGTCACATTCTGCCGCGTAAAAGCTGTGCACGTAGTAGACATACGCGCCCTGCCGCACGCCGGCCATGAGCGGATCCTCCGGTTTTTGAATATCCAGGCTGTTCCACCCCATGTGCGGCACCTTGAGACCCACGGCCACGGGAGCCAGCGGCACCACACGCCCGGGGATGAGCCCCAGCCCCTTGTGTGTGCCATACTCCAGCCCTTCGTCAAAGAGCAGCTGCATGCCCAGGCAAACGCCCATCAAGGGTTTGCCCTTGGCGGCCAGCGATTGCAGCAATGTGTCCAGTTTGAGGACGCGCAGCTTGTCCGCAGCATCGCCAAACGCGCCCACCCCCGGCAGGATGATCCTTTCTGCCGAGCGCAGCACACTTTCTTCCCGGGTCACGACGCTGGCCGCGCCGATGTGCTCCAGTGAGCAGCGCAGCGAGTAGAGGTTGCCCACGCCATAATCCACGATCGCGATCATGCTTGGCCTCCTAGGGTGCCTTTGGTGGAGGGGATCTCGTCTGCGGCGGCGGGGTCGATGGCGACTGCTACTCGCAGCGCGCGTGCCACGCCCTTAAACATGCCCTCCAGAATGTGATGGCTGTTTTCCCCGGCCAACTGGCGGATGTGCAGCGTCATGGCCGCTTCCCGCGTGAGCGCTGCAAAGAACTCCTTACCCAGCTCCGTGTCAAAAGTGCCCACTTTTTGGGTGGGGAGGGCGGCCACATAGCACAGTGTTGCCCTGCCGCTCAAATCCAGCGCAACCTGTACCAGCGTTTCGTCCATGGGCAAAAGGCAATCCCCATAGCGGGTGATGCCCCGCTTTTCGCCCAGCGCCTTGGCCAGCGCCTGCCCCAGCGCAATGCCCACGTCCTCCACGGTGTGGTGGTCATCCACCCAGGTATCGCCGGTGCAGCGCAGGGTCAGGTCAAAGCGGGCATGGCGCGTGAACAGCGTGAGCATGTGATCCAGAAACCCGCAGCCGCTCTGGATGGCCGCGCTGCCCCTGCCATCCAGGTTCAGCGTGAGGTCGATGTTGGTCTCGGCGGTTTTGCGGATGATGGCGGCTTCTCTCATAGGTTGCCCTCCCCCAGAATCTGTGCTGTCGCGTCCAGCAGCGCCCGCATTTGCTCAGGGCTGCCAACCGTGATGCGCACATAATTTTCCAGCGTCGGCTGGCTCAGAAAACGCACCAGAACACCCCGTGCCTTGAGTTTTTCATAATATGTGCGGCCATCCATGCCGGGCGGGGAGGCAAACAGAAAGTTGGCGGCGCTGTCCAGCACGGTAAACCCCAGCGCGCGGAGCGCCTGCGTGCTGCGCGCCCGCTCCGCCTGAATGCCCTGCACGCAGGCTTTGAAATAAGGGCGGTCCCGCATAGCCTCAATGCCCGCCAGCATGGTCAGGGTGTTGATGTTGTAAGGGTGAAAGGAGTTTTTGATGCGGTTCAGATCCTCGATGATTGCCGGGGAGGCCAGCGCGTACCCCAGCCTGCCGCCCGCCAGCGAGCGGCTCTTGGAGTACGTGCGCACGATGAGCAGGTTGGGGTATTGCGCCAGCAGCGGCAGGCAGGTTTCCCCGCCGAAATCGATATACGCTTCATCCATGAGCACAATGCTGTCCGGATTGCCGGCGACGATGCGCTCCACATCCCCATAGGCCAGTGCCAGCGAGGTAGGCGCGTTGGGGTTGGCAATGGCAACCAGCTGATGCTGCGCCAGAAAGCGCTCCACGGGCAGGGTGAAATCCGCGTTCAGCGGCACGATGGTGGGGGTCACGCGGTACAGCTGGGCATAGACCCGGTAAAAGCCGTAGCTCACATCCGGGATGGTCGCGCCGCGGGTTTCATCCGCGTAGGCCATGAAGGCAAAGCCCAGCACCTCATCCGATCCGTTGCCCACAAACACGTTGTCCGGCGTCAGGCCGTATTCGGTGGCGATGGTTTCCCGCAGCACCCGCGCGATGGGATCGGGATAAAGGTTCATCCGGCCGACGGCTTCAGTATCCAGCGCCGCCAGCACGCGCGGGGAGGGCGCAAAGGGGCTTTCGTTGGTGTTGAGCTTGATGTAGCGCCTGTCCTGCGGCTGTTCGCCGGGCACATAGGGATCCAGCGCGTTCAGGCGGGGCAGCAGGTACTTACTCATTGCTTCCCTCCATGCGGATGGCGATGGCGTTGGCATGCGCGGTAAGCCCTTCGTGCTCGGCAAAGCGGCGCACATCCTGCCCTATCTTTACCAGCGCCTCCTGGGTGTAATAGATGAAGCTGGAGCGCTTCACAAAATCATCCACGCCCAAGGGGGAGGAATAGCGCGCCGTGCCGGAGGTGGGCAGCGTGTGGTTGGGGCCCGCCAGATAATCCCCCAGCGGCTCAGGGCAGTAGCGCCCTAAAAATACGCTGCCCGCGCTCTGGATCAGGGGCAGCAGCGCAAAGGGATCATCGGTGCAGATTTCCAAATGCTCCGGCGCAATCGCGTTGGACACCATTGCGGCGGTTTGCAGATCCGGCACCACGATGGCGCGGCCGTTGCTATCAATGCTTTCTCGGGCGATGGCTTCACGCGCAAGGCAGGGGAGCTGACGCTCCAGCTCCGCGCGCACCTGCACGGCAAAGGCTTCGCTGGGGGTCACCAGCCATGCGGCGGAAAGCCGGTCATGCTCGGCCTGGCTGAGCAAATCGGCGGCCACATGCGCGGGGTTGCTGGCGGCATCCGCAATCACGAGGATCTCACTGGGGCCGGCCACCATGTCCATATCGATGATCCCTTGTGCGTAGCACAGCTGTTTGGCAGTGGCTACATAGACATTGCCGGGGCCGACGATTTTATCCACCTTGGGCACGGACTGGGTGCCATAGGCCAGCGCGGCGATGGCCTGCGCCCCGCCCAGCTTGACGATCTGCGACACCCCGGCGATGGCGGCGGCGGCCAGAATCACATCAGGCACATTGCCGTCCGCGTCCGGCGGGGTGGTCATCACAATATTCTGCACGCCTGCAATCTGTGCAGGGATCGCATCCATAAGCACGGAGCTGGGGTAGCGCGCGGTACCGCCAGGCACGTACAGCCCGACGCTGGCCAGCGGCAGGATGCGTTGGCCGAGCACCACACCATCCTCCTTGGCATCCACAAAGCCGGTGCGCTTTTGCAGCGTGTGGAAACGGCGTATGTTATCCGCTGCCAGGCGCATGGTGGCCAGCAGCTCCGGTGCCACGCGGTCAAAAGCTGCGTCGATCTCCGCCTGCGTTACCAGCAAAGCGGCCGGGCGTGCGCCGTCAAATTTCTCGCAGTAGTCCAGCACAGCCGCATCGCCCCGCGCGCGCACATCGGCCAGGATGGCGGCGACGGTGTCGCTCACATCCCGCGTGGGGGCGGAGGCGCGGCTCAGCAGCGATTCCACAGGTTGGCCTTCGTAGCGGATGATGCGGATCATGCTTTTGCTCCTTCCGAAGTCTGGGTTTGCAGCGCCGCCAGCAGGGGCTGGATGGCCGCCGCCTGAAAGCGCATGGCGGCTTTGTTGGCGATGAGCCTTGCGCTGATGGGCAGGATGGTCTCCGTCACTTCCAGATGGTTTTGCCGCAGAGTGGCGCCGGTTTCCACGATATCCACAATCACATCTGACAGCCCGAGGATAGGCGCCAGCTCGATGGAGCCGTTGAGCTTGATGATCTCGATTTCCCGGCTCTTGCCTGCATAATAGCGCTTGGCGATGGCGGGATATTTGGTGGCTACGCGCAGCGGCGCGGACAGATCCTCCCGGAAGCCGACGGGCGCAGCCACGCACATGTTGCACCGGCCAAAGCCCAGATCCAGCAGCTCATAGACATCATTGCCGCCTTCCAGCAGCACATCCTTGCCGACCACACCCACATCCGCCGCGCCATGCTCCACATAGATGGCCACGTCGCTGGGCTTGACCAGCAGGTATTGCACGCCGCTGGCCTCATCCCGCAGCACCAGGCGGCGGTCATCCTCCGCCTCCATGGCGGCACAGGGGTAGCCGTGGTCGCGGAAAAGCTGATAGACCTTATCCCCAAGGCGCCCCTTGGGCAAAGCGATGCTGAGCATGGTCAGGTCACCTCCTGAAAGGATTGGCCATCAAAGCGCAGGGTCTTGCGGGCACGGAAGTCCCGCGGAGCCTGCGTGGCGGCCAGCACGCGCTGTCCCCCGGCGGCAAGGGCAAACACCGCGGCATTCAGGGCGGCCACATCATCCTGCGGCTGGTACAGGGCGAGCACATCCGCATCCCATTGGGACGGTTCGGCCAGGACGTGGGTCAGCTCGTCCAGGTACAGGGAAAAGCCGATGGCATCACCCTGCTTGTCAAAGCGGCGCATAAGCAGATCATACCGCCCGCCGGAGAGCACCACGCGCGGCGAACCCTGCACGTAGCCTTGAAACACCAGCCCGTTGTAATACCCCAGATCATTGAGCATGGAAAAATCCAGTTGCAGGCAATCGGCCAGCCCCAGCGCAGTCAATTGCGCGTGCAGCGTGTGCAGTTCTTGCAGTGCCTGCGCCATGGCGGGGCACACGACCATCGCCTCTGCACGGCGGAGCGTTTCCGGGAAGCTGCCGGCCAGCCCGGCCAGCAGGTCGATTTTATCCGCATACTGGGGCGGGATGCCCATGCGCGCGACCTCCGCGGCCAGCTCATGCGCGTTTTTTTGCCGGATGAACTGGAACAGCCGCGCCTGCTGCTCGGCATCCAGCCCGGCCGCATCCATCAAACCGGCGGCAAAGCCCATGTGGCTCACATCCAGCACATGATCCAGACCTGCCAAGCGCAAGGTTTCAATGGCCAGGCGAAGCACCTCCGCCACAGTATAGGCATCCACCGCGCCAAGCGCCTCCACGCCCATCTGCTCGATCTCCACAAACTCGCGCGCGGTTGGGGCAAGGCGGTACACGCTCTCTTTATAATAGACCTTTTCCAGCGCGTCACGCTCCTTGGGCGCGTGTTTGACGATGGAAAGCGTCACGTCCGGCTTGAGCGCCATCAGCTTGCCATCGGGATTGGTAAAAGCCAGCACACT
Organism: Clostridiales bacterium Firm_12; assembly: GCA_001604115.1. Classification (GTDB taxonomy): domain Bacteria; phylum Bacillota; class Clostridia; order Christensenellales; family Aristaeellaceae; genus CAXXOK01. The sequence goes on from LVAR01000093.1 coordinate 8,618, forward strand.
CTCGCTCTTGAGAAACCGCTTGTTTTCCAGATACAGCGCATACTCCTCAAAACGCCGCATGGAAAAGCGCGTGTAGCCAAGGCTTTGGTACAGGCTGCGCAGCGAGCCTGTGAGCATATCTTTTTTGGACTGGTTCAATGCTTCCATCGTCCCTCCCGCCGCGTTGCGGCCTGTCCCGGTCAAGCGTTGTGCACAGTATACCATAAGGGCGCCGCGCTTGCCATGGGAAGAGGATAGCACACCCAAGTACTTTAGTCAAGTAAATTAGTAAACTAATGAAGTATATGATGCGCAGGCTCGAACCGGCCGCCACCGTGCGGCAGTGCGGCACGCGAGCCAAACCGGAGGTTTTTGCGCAGGCAGAACACTCCCCGGCAGTGGCCGGCGGGCTGGCGTTATATTTTGGTGGGGGCACAGCGTGAAACCAAAAGAAGTCGCTCCGCCACGGACGCAAACCGCTTTGGCGGCAGGCATTCCGTGTCAGGGGCGACTAAAACCGGGATGGCGCATGGCCATCCCGGCAATGCCCAATGAAGGGCTTATTCCTCGTCTTTGGCTTCGGCTTCCAGCTGGCGACCCATGGCCTCGATGTCCACAGGCACGGCATCCTCGGCGGATTCCGCCTGGGCGGCATCCTGCTCGGGGGCGCGTTCCGGCTCCAGCAAAGCACGGATGCTCAGGCTGATGCGCTTGGCCTCGGGATCCACGCTCAGCACCTTCACGTTGACGATATCGCCAACATTCACGGCATCCTCCACCTTGTTGATGCGGGTGGTGGCGCACTGGCTGATGTGCACAAGGCCATCAATGCCGGGCTCCAGCTCCACAAACGCGCCAAAGGTGGTAATGCGCACAACTTTGCCCGTGACCACTGCACCGTCGGGATATTTTTCCGGCGCCAGATCCCAGGGCTTGGGCTGCATCTGCTTGAGGCCAAGCTGGATGCGCTCGCGCTCGGGGTCCAGGCTGAGGATCTTCACATCCACTTCCTGCTCGGGCTTGACGATTTCACTGGGGTGCTTGACATGGGCCCAGCTCAGATCCGTCACATGGATGAGGCCATCCACGCCGCCGATGTCCACAAAAGCGCCAAAGTCCGTCAAACGGCGCACGATGCCGTGGATCACTTCGCCCTCGTGGAGCTTGTCCCACACCTGGGACTTCTTGGCGGCGGCTTCTTCCTTGATCACAGCCTTACGGCTGGCGACGATGCGCTTTTTCTGCTCGTCCACTTCGATGATCTTGAGCTTGAGGGGCTGACCCACAAACTCGCCGATCTTTTCCACATAGCGGTTGGAGAGCTGCGACGCAGGCACGAAGGCGCGGATGCCATCCACGTTGCAGATCAGGCCGCCTTTGACGACCTCCTTGCCAACGCCATCGACATACTCGCCGTTTTCGTACTTCTCGACAAGCGCTACGAAGGCCTTGCGGTTGAGAATATTACGCTGGCTCAGGAGCACATTGCCCTCGCCATCGTTCACCTTCACGACTTCGACCTCGATCTCGTCGCCCAGTTTCACATTCTCCGTAACCAGGTCTTCGCGCTTGATCAGCCCATCGGACTTGAAGCCGATATTGACGCAAACCTCGTCGTCCGTGATTTGGACGACCGTGCCGGTAACCGACTGTCCGGGTCTGATCTTGACCAGAGTGGCTTCCACGTCAGCCATAAAGCTGTTCTTGTCCGCCTCCTCGCCGGAAACCCGCTGATCCAACTGTTCCTTGTCAGTCATGCGTGTGACAACCTCCTTAAGTGACCAATCCGGCGTGCTCGCGCCGGCGGTGATTCCGATTGATTCCGTATAGATATCTGCAAAGCCCGGCGGGATATCCGCCGCGCGCTCTACCAACAGGGTGCGCTTGCAAATGCGCTTGCAAGTCTCATAGAGCTTGCGCGTGTTGGCGCTGCCCAAGCCGCCCACCACCAGCATCGCATCCACCTTGGAGGCCAGTTCCCTGGCCTCGTTTTGGCGCAGGACGGTGGCGGTGCATATGGTATCCTTGGCGGTCAGATCGGCGACCTTGCCGCGCAATACCGGCAGGATGGCCTCCCAGCTTTCATGGGGCAGTGTGGTTTGGGAAACGGCCAACGCCTCCGCCATCTGCGGCAGGGCCTCGGCCTCGGCCAGCGAATCCACGGTATACACCGGGCCTTTGCACCAGCCTATGGTACCTACGACCTCCGGATGATCCTTCTCGCCGACCAGGATCACAGTACGGCCGTTTTCGCTGTGTTGGGCGACGATGTCGTGCAGGCGTTGCACAAAGGGGCAGGTGAGGTCGATGGCACTGCGCCCGCAGCGTGCCACCGCACGGTACATCGCCGGGGCAACGCCGTGGCTGCGGATGATCACCGTTTGTCCCTGCGCCTGCTCGGGGGATACCACCGCGCGCACGCCGCTGGCTTCCAAACGCTTGATCACCTCGGGGTTGTGCACAAGCTCCCCGATGGTTTCAATGCCCTGCCCGGCTTCGGCCGCTTCCATCGCTTTGACCACCGCGCGGCGCACGCCCATGCAGAACCCCGCGTGTTTGGCTACCAGGATCGGCATGGCAGTGCCTCCAGAGCGAAATCATTGTTGCTATTCGCCGTAAGTATCATGATTCCTTCTTTTTCCCTTTCAGAAATTCCGCAAAATACGGTTTTAGAACAATATCAGGCTTGGGTTTGGGCATGGGCTGCCGCCATCGCCTGATAACGCCGCGTGATCGCCGCCATGACGGCGTCCACCGCCTCGCGGTTCACTTGGCCGTTGACCAGATCGTGCACGGAAAAGGGTTTGCCGTAATAACAATCGATCCGGCGGAAAAACCCCGGCTTGGGGGTCACATAGGCAGGCAGGATGGGCACGTTTCCGCGCAGGGCAATCATCGCGATGCCGCTTTCCATCTCCTGCATCAGCGTTTTTTTGTGGCGCGTGCCTTCCGGAAAAATGCCCAGCACATGCCCCTCCTTGAGGGTCTTGAGGCATGCGCGCACGGCTTGCATGTCCATGTTGTGCCGATCCACCGGGATCATGAGCATGTTTTGGTATATGGAGCGCGTGAGCGGGTTGCGGATGATCTCCTTCTTGCCCAGATAGCGGATCTGCCAGCGGCGCAGCTTCCAACCGATCAGGAAGGGGTCGATCATGGACTGGTGGTTGCCAATGAGGATGAAGGGCGCCTCCAGCGAGAGATTTTCCAGCCCATGGTAGCGCACAGGCACCAGCAGCGTAAAGACGATGCGGCTGAGCACCATGGCCAAACGGTAGAATAGCGTGAGGGGCTCGCGTGGCTGCTGCGCTTTTGCCGCTGTACCGCCCTGCATGTGCTTTGCCTCCAGCATCGTCAAAATGGCCTGCTCCACTTCAGGCTGGGTCATATCGCTGGTGTCCAGCGTGACCGCGCCGGGCGCAACGCTCAGCGGGTCGATTTCCCGGGTGGTATCCTGACGGTCGCGCTCGATCACATCCCGCAGGATGGTTTCATACTGCACATCGATGCCTTTGGCCGTAAGCTCCTCAAAGCGGCGCCGGGCGCGCACCTCGCTGCTGGCAGTCAGGTAAATTTTGAGCGTGGCGTTGGGCAACACCCGCGTGCCGATGTCGCGCCCATCCAGCACCATGGACTGGCTTTTGGCGATGCGCTGCTGAAGGTTAACCATGAGCCTGCGCACGGGTAGCAGCTTGGCAACATCGCTTGCGCCTTTGCTCACCTCCGGCGTGCGGATGCTGGCGGTCACGTCGCGGCCATCCACCAGGGTATGCTGCGCCCCGCCTTCAAAACGCACGGCAATGCGGATGCGGCGTGCCAGTGCAGCCATGGCGGCTTCATCGGCAATATCCAGGCCGCGCTCCAGCGCCGTCAGGGCAAAGGCGCGGTACATCGCGCCGGTGTCCAAATGCAGCACGTTCAGTTGCTTGGCGATATTGCCGGCAACGCTGCTCTTGCCCGCGCCGCCTGGGCCGTCAATGGCAATGGTAAAGTGTTTCAAGGGGTTTCCCATCCTTCCATGGGTCAAATGGCGCGGTGGCCAAGCCCCACGCAAATTTCGTCCAAATGACCCAGACCGATGCCAAAAAACACCGATACGGCCACGTGATCCTGATAGCGCGCCACGCCGATCTTGCCGCCGACATTCATGCCCAGCGCCTTGGGGGTGATCTGGTTGAGCGCCTCGCGCGCCGCGCCGGCCACGCCGCCTTCCTCCAGATGGCTTTCCCCGATGAGCGCCTCGCGCCGTGCTGCGACCACCGCGCGCTCAACGATTTTCACGATGGAGGGGACAAACTCCCCGCCAAAATCGACGGCGGCCGTCTTGACCCCTTCCAGGGCAAGGGTGCGTTTGAGGAGGAGCTCTTCTTCCCGCGTGCGGGACATGCTGATCTCGATGGCTGCGCGCGCCACATCGCGGCTGCCTGGCTGTAGCTGAGTCTGCAAGGGGGCACCTCCTCGGCGGTTTGGTTGGCTGCAAGTGCATCCTGCTTATTATACCATGCTTTTTGAGCATGGCAACCCAATTTGCGCTGTGCACCCCGGCATGAAAAAAACCCTCCCGTGAAAATACGGAAGAGTGTTCGAGCTCCCAAAGTGCCGCTGCACCCGGTTTTTTCACCCGCTATGTATAGCAGGCTGGTACTCTACCGCCAGGTTTTGCCTTCCCCTGACGCCTTGCGGCGGGGGCATGGCAGCTGCCGACGGACTCGAGCTCCATTTCAGAAGTGTGGGTAAAAACTGAATGCTGGCGCACACTTCAGGAAGATCTCTGCGACTATTATATGCACAGCGTGCGGGGATGTCAAGCGTGGCGGGGATGCCGGCTGCGTGCCCGATCCCCTTGCCCGGCAAAGGATCCGCGGCGCTGCCGGGTCTAAAGCGCAGCAATGTATACATCCCCGGCGCAAAGGGTGCACCGGGCTGCGCCCAAACCAAAACAGGCCGCATGTGCGCGGCCTGTTTTGGTTTGGGGTGCTGTGCCATGGGAGAGCAGCTGCCTCAGCGCTGCCCGTACATGGCCGCGTAGTAGTTTTGGTATTCCCCGGCCAGGATGGCTTCCCACCAGCCGCGGTTGTCCAAATACCATTGCACTGTGCGCCGGATGCCCTCGTCAAAGGTGGTGGTGGGCAACCAACCGAGCTCACGGTGTATTTTGCTGGGGTCGATGGCGTAACGCATGTCATGCCCCGGCCTGTCCGTCACATAGGTGATGAGCGTTTCCGGTTTGCCCAGCTCGCGCAGGATGGCCTTGACCACATCAATGTTCCGGCGCTCGTTATGGCCGCCCACGTTGTACACTTCCCCGGCGCGTCCTTTGCGGATCACCAGGTCGATGGCTGAGCAGTGATCCTCCACGTAGAGCCAATCGCGCACGTTTTCGCCCTTGCCATACACGGGCAGCCCCTGATCGGCCAGCGCGCGCGTGATCATCAGCGGGATCAGTTTTTCCGGAAAGTGGTAGGGGCCGTAGTTGTTGCTGCACCGGGTGATGCTCACAGGCAGCTTGAAGGTGCGCGCATAGGCCTGCACCAGCAGATCGGCGCTGGCCTTGCTGGCGCTGTAGGGCGAGGAGGCGTGCAGAGGCGTTTCCTCGGTAAAAAACAGGTCGGGGCGGTCCAGGGGCAGATCACCGTACACTTCATCCGTGCTCACCTGGTGAAAGCGTCCAACGCCGTGCTTGCGGCAGGCGTCCATGAGCGCCTGCGTGCCCATGATGTTGGTGCGCAGGAAAACTTCCGGATCAGTCACGGAGCGATCCACGTGGGATTCGGCGGCAAAATTGACCACGATGTCCGGTTTTTCCCGCTCAAAAAGGGCATTCACAAAGTCGCGGTCGGCAATATCCCCGCGGATGAAGGTGAAGTTCGGCTGGTGGAGCACATGCTCCAGTGACGCCAGGTTGCCCGCATAGGTGAGCGCGTCCAGGCACAGGTAAGTATCCTCCGGGTGGTGCTTGAGTTCATATTCGCAAAAATTGGCGCCAATGAATCCGGCACCGCCGGTGATGAGGATTTTCATAGTCGGGCTGCCTCCTTGATGTGCGCCAGGTCTTGGCGCTGATGGGTGGCCGGGCTGCGGATCACTCCGAATAGGCGCCGCGGTCGTATTGGATTCGCCCTTCCGCCACGCGGCGCAGATGCTCCCCATAGGGGGATTTTCCGTAACGCTCGGCGGATTCCAGCAGCTTGGCCTTGTCAATCCAACGCTGGTAATACGCGATTTCTTCCAAAGCGGCGATCTTGATGCTCTGGCGCTTTTCCACGATCTGCACAAAATTGGTGGCATCGGCCAAGCTATCCATGGTGCCGGTATCCAGCCAGGCGAAGCCGCGGCCCAGCACCTTGGCGGCCAGCTTGCCCTCCTGCAGGTACATATCGTTCAGGGTCGTGATTTCCAGCTCCCCACGCGCGCTGGGCTTGACCTGCTTGGCAAGCTCGCACACGCGCGCATCGTAAAAATACAGCCCTGTGATGCAGTAGTTGCTTTTGGGGTTCTTCGGCTTTTCCTCCACGGACAGCACACGTCCCTGACTGTCAAACTCCACGATGCCAAAACGCTCCGGGTCATTGACAAAATAGCCGAAGATGGTCGCGATGCCGTGCTCCGCGTTTTCCACCGCCTCATGCAGCATCCGGGAAAAACCGTTGCCGTAGAAGATGTTATCGCCAAGCACCATGGCGCAGGAATCCCCGCCGATAAAATCCTCCCCGATGATGAAAGCCTGCGCCAGACCGTCCGGCGAGGGCTGCACAGCATAGGAAAGCGAGATGCCGTATTGGCTGCCGTCCCCCAACAGATCGCGGAAGCGGGGGGTGTCCGTCGGGGTGGAGATGATCAGAATATCCCGGATGCCCGCCAGCATGAGTGTGGACAGCGGGTAGTAGATCATTGGTTTGTCATACACGGGCAAAAGCTGCTTGCTCGTGACCATGGTAAGCGGATAGAGCCGCGTGCCCGCGCCGCCTGCGAGGATGATGCCTTTCATGTGATCAAGCGCCTCCTTCTTGATTGACCGGCGTAACGGGGCCGGGAAAGCCGCTGATACGGCGCAGGCAGACGAACCGCCTGGAATGCGGCACTGCCTGTCATTTGAACATCTTGCGTCCGGGTGTGTCCCAAGCATTATACAGGATTCCGGCGGTCAATGCAACTGTCCTCGCCCGGCTGAGCGCTTGCGGAACCCCGGCGCATCAGGAGGATGCGGCGCTGCGCACAGGGTTCGCAGAGGGCTTTGCCCCGGCATGCAACGCAGCGGCAAAGCGGCGCACAGCAGGCGTGGCCGGCCGCGGCGGGGGGCCTGCGCGGCGATCCCGCATCGGGGTTCGTACTTGTACGGCGCGCATCACCTATGGTATAATCACTGTTACCTATGGGCGCAGCGCAAAGCGCCCGCTGGCAAACGCGGCGGAAAACCCGCCGAAGGAAACGGGGGCGTCAGGCGCGCATGGATGGCACAGACGAGCGCAAACATGCACACCCTAGGGTGCTCAGCCGGGAACTGAGCTGGCTGCAATTTAACCACCGTGTGCAGGCAGAGGCAGACAACCCCCTGAATCCCTTGCTGGAACGCGCCAAATTTCTGGCCATTGTGACCTCCAACCTGGACGAGTTTTTTCAGGTTCGCTACCACCGCGTGCTGGAGGCGGCGCAGGGGGAAAAAGCGCACAGCCAGCTGGCCTGCGGCCTGAACGCGCCGGAGCTGCTTGCGCGCATCAACAAGGCGGTGCTGCGCCAGCAAAACCTGCAATATTTGTATTATGAAGGCGTGCATAGCGAGCTGTACCATGCGGGTGTACAGATGTACCCCAGCTTCATGCTCACGGAAGCCATGCAAAAACGCCTGCGCGAGATTTTTCTGCACGATTTGCAGCCAAGGCTCAAACCGTTGCCCTGGGGGGAGGAGATCACCCCTCTTGCCCAAAAGCGGCTGCACATTCTGGTGCGCCTGCGCCCCAGAAGCGGCGCGGATGTGCGCTATGCCACCATCGCCCTGCCAAGCGCCCAGCGCGTCTATGAGCTGCCCGCCGCAGGGCAGGTGCGCTGTTTGATCCGCGTGGAGGATGTGGCGCGCATGTTCCTCCCTCAGCTTTTCCCCGGCGATCTGGCAGAGGAAGCCTCGGTGTTTCGCATCCTGCGCAATCAGGATTTTCCGCTGGACGATGCGGAGGACGTATCCACTGCGGTCAAGGAGATGCTCCTCAAACGCCGCGGAGGCGACGTGATGCGCCTGGAGGCGGAGGAGCGCATGAGCGCGGAGCTCCTGGGCATGCTGATGCAATACTTTCAGGTGCCTGCCGCCCGCCGCTACCGTGTGACAGGGCCGCTGGATCTCAACAAACTCATCATGGCGCTGTATGCAATGCTGGACAGGGCGGAGCTCAAATACCCGCGCGCCGAAGCGGTATCCCTGCCGGAGCTGAATGGGGAGGGGATTTTCCAGCGCATCGCCGAGCGTGATGCCCTGCTGTACCACCCCTACCACAGCTTTGAGCCGGTGGTCAATCTGGTCAACCGCGCTGCGGCGGATCCGGATGTCAGCAGCATCAAAACCACGTTGTACCGCGTGGGGAGCAACAGCCCCATCGTGCGCGCGCTGATGCGCGCGGCCGAAGCCGGCAAGCAGGTGACGGTGCTCTTTGAAGCACGCGCCCGTTTTGATGAGGAAAACAACCTCACGCAGGGTCGGCGCATGCGCCGGGCAGGGGTCAAAGTGCTCTTTGGCCTCCCGCTGTACAAGACCCACAGCAAGATCCTGCTGGTCACACGTCTGGAGCAGGGTCAAATCAGGCGTTACCTGCACCTGGGCACGGGCAATTATCATGAGGGCACTGCCCGGCTCTATACGGATATGGGGCTGCTCACCGCGCATGAGCCGCTGTGTGAGGATGCCGCGCGGTTCTTTTTCTCCCTGGAAGAGGGGGAGCCTTTTCAGGCTTCGGCGCTGGTCAAGGCGCCGGAAGGGCTCAAGAGCAGCCTGCTTTCGCTTATCGGGCGGGAGCGGGAACACGCCCTCTACGGACGGCCTTGCGGCATCGTTGCCAAGATGAACTCGCTCAGCGATCCGCAGGTGATCGAAGCACTGTACGCGGCAAGCTGCGCGGGTGTCAAGATCGAGCTGATTATCCGCGGAGTGTGCACGCTCATCCCGGGCTTGCATGGCATGAGCGAGAACATCCGCGTGACGTCGCTCGTGGGGCGGCATTTGGAGCACGCGCGCGCCTTCCGTTTTGAAAACGGTGGCAAAGCGGAGGTGTATTTATCCTCCGCGGACTGGATGCCCCGCAACCTCAACCGCCGGGTGGAGCTCATGTTTCCCATCCTGGACCCGCAAGCCAGGCGCGCGGTGGAAAATGTGCTCTGGTTGCAGCTGGCCGACAACCGAAAGGCGTGGCGCATGCGCAGCGACGGCGATTATGTGCGCATCGACGCGGACGGTCAGGCGCCCATCAATGCGCAGGAAACCCTCCTGTGTAGCCTGGATGCGGTGCTTACGGGTCAGTGGCCGGCAAGACCACCCGAAAATTTAGCTCCCCGAAAGGCGGAAACCATATGAATTGGATAGAACGGCGCGCCCGCGCCCGAGAAGATACCGACGCGGTGCTGGCGCGCGATCCCGCAGCCAGCAGCAGGCTGGAGGTGCGGCTCTGTTACCCCGGACTTTCGGCACTCAAATCCCACCGCATCGCCAATTCCCTGTACAAGCGGGGGCACATCCTGCTGGCGCGGCTGGTGAGCCAGCGCTCGCGGCACCGCACGGGCATTGAAATCCATCCCGGCGCACAGATCGGCCGCCGCGTGTTCATCGACCACGGAACCGGCGTGGTCATTGGCGAGACGACCATTATCGGGGATGACGTGACCATTTATCAGGGCGTGACGCTGGGCGGCACGGGCAAGGATAGCGGCAAGCGGCACCCCACCATCGGCAATGGCGTGACCATCGGCGCGGGTGCGAAGGTGCTGGGCCCCATCGTGATCGGGGATCACTGCAAGGTGGGCGCAGGCGCGATCGTGCTCAAAAATGTGCCGGACAATTGCACCGTGGTCGGCAATCCCGGCCGCATCGTCAAAAAGAAGGATGCCCGTACCGAGGTGGATCTGGATCAGGTGAACCTCCCCGATCCGATGCTGGAGCGAATGGAAGGGCTCTACTCGCGCTTGGTGCACATGGAGCGGTGCCTGTCCCGCCATGCGCGGCTGCTGGGGTGCGAGGGGGATGCTGCGCCCGAATCCGGCGCGGCGGAGCAAGACCGATGTCCCGGCAACTGTGACGCTTGCCCGGATGCCATGCCCCCCAAACAGGAGGAGGATGCCTATGCAGATTTATAACAGCCAAGCGCGCAAAAAGCAGGAGTTTGTCCCCATCACCCCCGGAAAAGTGAAGATCTATGCCTGCGGCCCCACGGTGTATAACTATTTCCATATCGGCAATGCACGCCCGTTTATCGTGTTTGATGTGCTGCGCCGCTATTTTGAGTCCCGCGGGCTGGACGTGACCTTTGTGCAGAACTTTACGGACATTGACGACAAGATGATCCGCCGCGCCAATGAGGAGGGCATCACCGTCCGGGAGTTGGCGGACCGCTATATCGCGGAGTACTTTGTGGATGCGAAGGCGCTGGGTATCCGCCCGGCTACGGTGCACCCGCTGGCAACCGAGCACATGCCGCAAATCATCGGCATCATCGAAAAGCTGATCGAAAAAGGGCTGGCCTATGCTGTGGATGGCGATGTGTATTACCGTGTGCATGCCTTTCCCCATTATGGGTGCCTGTGCGGCCAAAACCTGGAGGATCTGGAGAGCGGCGCGCGCGTGAGCGCGGACGAGCGCAAGGAGGATCCGCTGGATTTTGCCCTGTGGAAGGCGCAAAAGCCGGGTGAACCTGCATGGGAAAGCCCGTGGGGCATGGGCAGGCCGGGCTGGCACATCGAGTGCTCTGCCATGAGCATGACGTACCTGGGTGAAACATTCGATATCCACGCTGGCGGCAAAGACCTGCTTTTTCCGCACCACGAAAACGAGATTGCCCAGAGTGAAGGCGCCACGGGCAAACCGTATGTGCGCTACTGGATGCACAACGGGTTTATCAACGTGGATAACGAGAAGATGAGCAAATCGCTGGGCAACTTCTTTACCGTACGGGACATCGCCAAGGAATACGATCTGGAGGCTGTGCGCATGTTCATGCTCTCGGCACACTACCGCAGCCCGGTGAACTTCAGCCGCGATTTGATCCAGCAGGCGGCAAGCAGCCTGGAGCGCCTGTACGGCGCACGCGATCAGCTTGCCTTTTTGCAGGGCAACGCCGCGGATCGGGAACCCAACGAGGCGGAGCTGGCTTTCATGCAAGAAACAGATGCGGCGCAGGCCAAGTTCAACGATGCCATGGATGATGATCTGAACACTGCCGATGCGATCGGCGCGCTGTTTGAGCTGGTGCGCGAGGTGTTCAAGCTGCCCCAGAGCGGGGTGAGCCGCCAGGCCGTCGCCCATGGGCAAATGCGCATGCAGGCCATGGCGGATGTGCTGGGGCTGCTCATGAAACAGGCGGACGAGCTGCCCGCCGAAATCCGCGCCATGGTGGAGGAGCGGGCCGCTGCACGCAAGGAGAAAAACTGGCAGCGAAGCGATGAACTGCGCGACGCCATCAAGGCAGCAGGCTATATTCTGGAGGATACCGCTGCCGGGCAGAAAGTGCGCAAGGGCGCATGAGCGGCCGCGCGCGGATGGCGCTGGCCGTCCTGTGCGCAGGGCTGGCACTGGGCGGCAGCGCGTTGCTGCTGCTTCGCTACCGTGATGCGCCTACGCCTGCCGTGCAGGCGACCCTGACAAGCGGAGGGGTGCACCGGCGCGTGCCGGTGCGTATACCTACGTTAGCGCCGCAAGGGCAGGTGGATGTGAACACCGCCGACGCGCAGGCGCTGCTGGCGCTGCAGGGGATAGGGCCTGCGCTGGCCGAAGCCATTCTGGCGGAGCGCGAGCGCAACGGCGCGTTTTATTACCCGGAGGATCTGCTCTGCGTGAAGGGCATCGGGGAAAAAACGCTGGCCGGGTTTCGGGATCAGCTCCGCTTTTCCGCGCAGCCATAGCGCGCCGGGCGGCGGCGCCCGCAGGGATAGTAACGCGCGGCTGAGCGCATCAAAGGAGCGACCTGGCATGTATCAAAGGTTCGGCAAGCGCGCGCTGGATATCGTGCTCTCCGCGGTGGGGCTGGTGGTGCTGCTGCCGGTATTTCTGGCTGTGGCGCTGCTGGTCAAGGCGGATTCGCCCGGGCCGGTGTTTTTTCGTCAAAAGCGCGTGGGCAAGGATAAGGTGCTCTTTGAGATTCTCAAATTCCGCACCATGCGTACCGATACCCCGCACGATGTGCCCACCCACCAGTTGAGCCGCTCCGTCAGCTATATCACGCGCGTGGGGCGCGTGCTGCGCAAAACCAGCATGGACGAGCTACCCCAGCTCATCAACATTCTGCTGGGGCAAATGTCCATCATCGGCCCCAGACCCGCGCTCTGGAATCAGGATGATCTTATTGCCTGCCGCGATCTCTATGGCGCAAACAATGTGCTGCCCGGGCTGAGCGGCTGGGCGCAGGTCAACGGCCGGGACGAGCTGGCCATCGACAAAAAGGCGCTCCGGGATGGGGAATATGCGCAAAATGTGACCTTTGCGCTGGATGCCAAATGCTTCTTTCTGACGATTGTGAAAGTCTTTCGCGGCGAGGGCGTCGCCGAAGGCAAGGAAGGGCGGCATTATACCGCCAAAAGGACGGAGGAAGAGCCATGAAGCATGTGCTGATCGCGGGCAGCGGCAGCTATATCGGGGAAAGCCTGCTTGGCTGGCTTTCCCGTGCGCCGGAGCGCTTTGCCTGTACCACGCTGGATCTGCGGGATGGGGCGTGGAAGCATTTTGACATGACTCCATTTGATGTGGTCGTGCTGGTGGCGGGCATTGCCCATGTGCGCGAAACCGCGGATAATGAAGCGCTCTATGAGCA
>LVAR01000094.1 GCA_001604115.1 Clostridiales bacterium Firm_12
TAGCCGTGACCATCGTGGAAGCCGAAGCACGCCTGCTCCCTATGCTGGACATGGATCTGGGACGCAGCGCGGAGGCACTGCTGCGCGGCATGGGTGTGACCAGCCTGACCGGTGCCAAGCTGAGCGCCATCCTGCCCGGCGCACAGGGCTTTACCGCCCGGGTACAGAAGGGCGATGCCCTGAGCGAGCTGACGGCCGAGCGTGTGTTGCTGGCTACCGGCCGCGTGCCCGTCACGGATGGCCTGTTCGCACAAGACGTGCAACCTGATCACAACCGCCGTTTTCTGGCGGTGGATGATCATTTTCAAACCAGCATCCCCAAGGTGTATGCCATTGGCGATGTCAATGGCGTAATGCAGCTTGCCCACGCCGCGCACGCGCAGGGAATCGCCGCGGTGAGCCACATGTTGGGCATCCCCTCCCCCATGGATCCCACCCTCACACCCAGCTGTGTTTATACCCTGCCGGAGATCGCCTCCGTTGGCATCACGCAGGCGGAAGCCAAAGCGCAGGAAATACCTGTGGTGGTCGGCAAAGCACTGACCACCGGCAATGCCCGCACCTTGATCGAAGGGCTTGGCCGCGGATTCATCAAGCTGATATTCCACGCACAAAGCCAGCAATTGTTGGGTGCGCAGTTGTTTTGCGGGCGCGCTACCGATTTGGTGGGCGAGTTGACACTCGCCATCCAAAGCAAGCTCACCGCTGCTCAACTGCTGCGGCCGCTCCGCGCGCACCCAACCTTTGAAGAAGCCATCACCGATGCTGTGCTGGCCGCTAAATTCAACTAGCCTGACTTTTTCGCGTTGTCGCACTGCGCGCCTATGAGTCAATTTGAAAACCCAAAACCCATACCTGAGGCGGCATGGGTTTTGAGTTTTATCACCTTTGCCGCCTAGCTGCCACATACCCAGCCGCACAGCGTGCAGCGGATGCCAGTTGGGCCAGGGCTCGCACGGCGCAAGATGCCACCCGGCGCTACATCAAAACCGCCAGGCCTTACGGCCTGGCGGCGTTTTGTTGGTGTTACGCCAACTGGGCTTCCTTAACGGCCGAACTGCGCGTCGTTATTGCCGCTATCGGTGGTCCACATTTCCAGCATGTTGATCGGGTCATTGAAGTCCGCGATCCAGCCGTTACGGGCCACGTCATAGTTGCCGGCTTTGCGCTCGTCCAGGAACACTGCCCAGTCGATGCTCTTGATGGTCATGTTCACGCCGATGGCAGCCAGATCCTGCTGCACGCACTCAGCGATCGCGATGTGACCGGAAGTGTTGTTGGTCAGGTACTCAAAGCTGATGGGAGTGCTGGCGCTGAGCATGTTGTTGGCATCAAACTCATAGCCGGCAGTCTTGAGCAGCTCCACGGCGCCTTCTACATCCACTTCGGGAGCGAAGTAGCCATCCGAGCCGTTGGGGTATGCGTGGGAAGCCGCATCCTTGAAGATGCCGCCATTACCATTGAGCATACCGGCGGGGATGAAGGAGGTAGCGATCTGCTGGCCAGTCTGGGCGACGCTGTCAATGATGTATTGACGGTCGATCAGCATGCTCAGGCCTTTGCGCATCGCGGCAGCCTGCTCCACGGTCTTGCCATCAAAGAGCTTGCTCTTGACGTTGAAGATCACGTAGTAGGTGCCCAGCTCATCCACAACGTGGAACTCGGGGGTGCCGATCAGGGAAGCGATTTGATCGGTAGGCACGGTGTCGATGAAGTCCAGATCGCCATTCTGGTAAGCGCTGAAAATGGCGGTATCGTCGTCGCTGAGCATGAACTCAAGACGCTCGATCTTCACATTGGCAGCATCCCAGTAGTTGGGGTTCTTGACGTACACCATGCTCTGGTTGTGCGTCCAGCTCTCCAGCACGAAGGGACCAGCGGAAACGAAGCCAGCCTCAAGCGCCCAAGCGCCGGGGTTGGTAGCCACGTCGGGGGCAGCTTCCACAACGCTCTGCTTCACAACGAAGAAGGTGGGGAAGGCAGCCAGGTCAAGCATGTAGGCGCAAGGCGCGACCAGCTCGACGGTGAAGGTCTTGCCATCTTCCGAGGCAGCCACGGCCAGCTCGTCCGGGAAGCCCTTGATGGAGCTGTACATATAGCTGTAGTCGGCAGCCGTCGCGGTGGATGCTGCGCGCTTCCAGCTGTACTCGAAGTCCTTGGCGGTCAGGTCGCTGCCGTCGCTCCACTTCAGGCCATCACGCATGGTGAAGGTGTAGGTGAGGCCATCTTCGCTGACTTCATAGCCAGTGGCGAAGTTGGGGGCAGGATTGCCTTCTGCGTCATAGGTGTACAGGCCGCCGAAGCTGGCGGTGGCCAGGGTGGCGCCATCCACGGAGGAGTTCAGCGCCGGGTCAAGCTTATCGGGCTCGGAGGCCAGGCACAGGCGCAGGGTGGTGTTGTCGCCATTGTTGGCGTACAGGAAGAACTTGGTGCCATAGGGGTTGGAGTAATAGCCAGAGAGGGTTTCTTTGGCCATATACAGATCGTTGTAATAATAGATCGGAACGATAGCGCCGGTCCCCATCAGGATATCTTCCGCTTTGTGCATCATCTCGACGCGGGCGGCGAAATCCGTGGTGGTTTTGACTTCGCTGATCAGCGCATTGTACTCGGTCCAATCCGGCTCAGAGCCTTCGTCCGCAAGGGCAAAAGCACTGAAGGACAGAACCATGGTCAGAGCCAAGAGCAGGGCAAGCAGCTTTTTCATGGTTGTTCCTCCTTGAAATTATTATATCAACGGCGGGATGCCGAATGATATCAACCCTGGGGATGGTAGCATGCCACCTGGTGCCCGCTGCTCACTTCCTCCAGCGTGGGGCACACCTTGGCGCACTCCTCCGTCGCGTAGCGGCAGCGGGAGCGGAAGGGGCACCCTTCCGGCATGTGCAGGGGGCTGGGCACATCGCCCTGCAGGATGATCCGGTGCCGCTTGCGCGCCGCATTGGGATCCGGCAGGGGAATGGCGGAAATCAGGGACTGCGTGTAGGGGTGCACCGGATGCTCGATGATCTCATCCGCCGGGCCGATCTCCACGATCTTGCCCAGGTACATCACCGCGATGCGCTGGCTCATATGCTGCACCACCAGCAAATCGTGCGCGATGAACAGATAAGCGATACCGAGCTTTGCCTGAAGCTCCTCAAACGTATTGATGATCTGTGCCTGAATGGAAACATCCAGCGCGGAAACCGGCTCGTCGCAGACGATGAAACGGGGATTCACCGCCAAAGCGCGCGCGATGCCGATGCGCTGGCGCTGCCCGCCGGAAAACTCGTGCGCGTAGCGGCGCATGTGGTCGCTGTTAAGCCCAACCAGCTGCACCAGCTCAGCGATCTTGTCGCGGCGCTCGGCCTTGGTCTTGTACAGGCCGTGGATGTCCAGCGGCTCGCCGACGATATCCGCCATGGTCATGCGCGGGTTCAGCGAGGAGTAGGGATCCTGAAACACGATCTGCATATCCTTGCGGTAATGGTTGATGTTGTCATCCGTGATGAGATTACCGTCAAAGTATACTTCACCCGCCGTGGGCTTGTAAAGTCTTAGTAATGTACGGCCTACCGTGGTCTTGCCGCAGCCGGACTCGCCTACCAGGCCGAGGGTCTCCCCTTGGTTGATGGTGAAGGATACATCATCCACCGCTTTGAGCTGCAGCTTGGTCAGCATGTCTGATTTGACGGTGAAGTACTGCTTCAGATGGCGTACGTCGACCAAAGGATGGTTGCTCATTTGCTTTCCTCCTCCTTCGCCTCATCGTACACCTTTTTGACATTCATCCAGCAGGCCGCGATGTGGTTTTCGTTGATGCGGATCTCTTCCGGCGCATCGGTCAGGCAGATTTTCATCGCCTGGTCGCAACGGGAGGCAAAGGCACAGCCCTTGGGCAGGTTCAGCAGATCGACCGGGTTGCCCGCAATGGGGATCAGCTTATCGTGGTTGGCGCCAATGGTGGGAATGGAGCGGATGAGCCCCTTGGTGTATTCATGGCAGGGGTTGTAGAAAATTTCGTCCGCAGTGCCGCGCTCGCAAACCCGGCCGGCGTACATTACGATGATCTCGTCGCAAATATCGGCAATCACACCCAGGTCATGGGTGATCATGATGATGGACATACCCAGCTTGTGCTGCAGCTCCTGCATCAGTTCCAGGATCTGCGCCTGAATGGTCACGTCCAGCGCGGTGGTGGGTTCGTCCGCGATCAGGATGTCCGGCTCACAGGCCAACGCCATGGCGATCATCACACGCTGGCGCATACCGCCGGAAAGCTCGTGCGGGTATTGCGTCAGGCGTTTTTCCGGCTCGTTCACACCCACCAGCTGGAGCATTTCCAGCGCGCGTTCGCGCACCTGCTCCGGCGTGCGGTCAGTGTGGATGCGGATGGCTTCCCGCAGCTGGTTGCCCACAGTATAAACGGGGTTAAGGCTGGTCATCGGGTCCTGAAAAATCATGCTGATACGGCTGCCGCGGAAGGAGTGCATCTTCTGGGGGGAAAACTCCAGGATGTTTTCACCGTTAAAGAGCACCTGCCCACCGGTCACGCGGCCGCTGTCCGTCAGGATGCGCAGCAGCGAATAGGCCGTGACGCTTTTACCGCTGCCCGATTCCCCCACGATGCCCAGCACCTTGCCGCGCTCCAGGCTGAAGGAGAGGCCATTCACGGCCTTCACCTCGCCCGAATCTGTAAAGAAAGAAGTACGCAGATCATTGACCTGCAACAAAGTCGTTTCGCTCATATGATCATCTCCTCAGCTTGGGGTCAAATGCATCGCGGAGGCCATCCCCCAGCAGGTTAAACGACAGCACGATCAGGCAAATGCCCAGCGCCGGAAACACCAGCTTATAGGGGTAGGCTTGCAGCGCCTGGCGGGAGGCGTTGGCCAGCGAACCAAGGCTGGGCATAGGCGCCTGCACACCCAGACCGATGAAGCTCAGGAAGCTTTCCGTGAAGATGGCCGAGGGAATCTGCAGCGCAGTGGAGATGATGATCACACTCATGCAGTTGGGCAAAATGTGCTTGCGGATGATGCGCCCGGACTTTGCGCCCATGGCGCGTGCCGCCAGCACGTACTCGTTGGTCTTGATGGAGAGGATCTGCCCGCGCACCAGGCGCGCCATGCCCACCCAGTACAAAAGCCCAAACACCACAAACAGGCTGATCATGTTGGTGCCCAGCGAAGCCAGCACCGTGCCCTGGAGCGATTGCCCCAGCACCTGATCCAGCACCACCGAGAGCAATATGACCATGAGCGTATCCGGCAAGGAATAGATGACATCCACGATGCGCATGAGCACCAAGTCCACCTTGCCGCCGGCATAGCCGGCAATACTGCCGAACAACAGCCCAATGATCAGCACGATCAGGCTGGCGAAAAAGCCGACGGACAGCGACACGCGTGCGCCGTATACCACGCGGATAAAATAATCGCGGGACAGCTCATCCGTGCCGAAGATGTGCGGGAAAATCTCCTGCCCTTCCTCGATGGCTTTCAGTTCCATTTGCGAGTAGGTGAACGGCGGCAGGTTTTTGGCACTGCGGTCGCGTTTTCCATTAATGGTGATCATTTCAGAGTATTTATAGGGTACGATCATCGGGGCAATCACGATGGTCACGATGATCAGGAGCAATACCACCAAGCTGATGACCGCCAGGGGGTTTTTGAAAAGTTTGCGCATGCCATCCTTGAAGAAGGTGGTGGATTCGCGCATCACATCATGCTGCTCTTTTTCCGCATCGCTGGCGCGCTCAAACTTGGCGGCGTCCAGTTGCAGGCTCAGCAGCCTTTTTTTGGGGATCATATCGGCACTGTAATTACTCATAGGCTCTCCTCAATCAATCAAATGTAATCTTCGGGTCAACAACCTTGTAAATCAGGTCGCTGATGAGCGTCATGGAAACCATCAGCGTTGCCAGGAAGATGGTCGTGCCCATGATCATGGGGTAGTCGCGGTTGCCGATGCTCTTGACGAATTCCACGCCAAGGCCACCGACGGTGAAAACGCTCTCCACCACCATGCTGCCCGTGAGGATGTAAGCGGTAAGCGGACCTACGTAGGTAATTACAGGGATCAGCGCGTTTTTGAGCGCATGCTTGAAGATGACCAAACGCTCCTTCACGCCTTTGGCGCGTGCGGTGCGGATATAGTCCTGGCTGAGCACATCCAGCATGCTGGTCTTGGTCAGTCGTGTGATGTAGCTCATAGGGTACAGCGCAAGGGAAATAACAGGCAGCACGTAGTTGGGCGCATTCACGCTCCAAACGCCAAACCAGCCCAGTTGCAGGCAGAATACCATCAAAAGCAGCGTTGCCAGAATAAAGCTTGGCACAGCCACAAACAGCGTCGTAAAGAAAATAATGGCACGATCCGGGATCTTGTTGCGGTTGAGCGCCGCAATGGAGCCCAGCACCAGCCCGAACACCAGCGCGGTGAGCACCGCCCAGCCGCCCAGCGTGGCGGAGACGGAGAATTTCTCAAAAATGGTCACGGAAATATCACGGCCGGTTTTGGTAGAAATGCCAAAATCGCCTGACATGAGGCCTTCCAAGTACAGCTGGAACTGCACCAGCAGCGGCTTGTCCAGGTGGAAACGCTGGTCCAGCACCGCTTTCACGGCGGCGGTCGGCGCCTTCTCCTTGGAAAAAGGCCCGCCCGGGATAGCGTTCATGGCAAAGAATGTGATGGTGGCGATGATGAATACCGTTAAGATGGCAAGCAGAACACGTTTGCACACATACCTTCCCGTGTCGTTGTTCATGAAAAGCATGCCTGCCAACAGCAGTAGGATGACCCCAACCAAGATTTTTTCAGACAGGACAGGCAAAAAAATGAAGGCTACCGCAAACACAGCTGCAAACAACAGCAGGGTAGCCACCATTTTCCGTGTCCTATCGGTTTTGATGGCCGTATCCATTCCCTCAACTCCTTAGTTTCCAAGCACTACGGTCGCTTGCGGGCGGCTTTTGTCCCTGGGTGTTGTATGGCTAACTATATCACATTTTATTCCGGCATGCAATAAAGCCAAACACAATCCCGCCGAGCACTTATGCAAGCAATGCCCTGTGATTATGCATTTTACCGCCCCGCGTGGGGAGCGATTGGAAACGTTGCCGCATAATCTGCGCTGCAGGGTTGCTTGCGACGGTCTTCCCTTTGTATTGTATTTATTCTGTACTTCCCCCTGTGCCGGCAAGCCAGGACGCCTGCACACCTGTCCAGTGATGCCCTTCCCTCTGCCAAACGCCCGACCCTGCCGCAGGATTGCGCAAGTGCCTGAACCGCGTTATGATAGGGTTGGTTTTGCCAATGCAAGGGATTAGCTTCCAGTATACACCCTGACGGCGATGCTGAAACCCCAAGCACAGCAAAAAAACAAGGCAAGTCTAGCCACAGCGCCTGTCCCAACGCCTTAGCTGGCCGGCCGGAATGCCTCGCCACCAGCGGCATCCGGTATTCCGTGCTCACCAAGCCTACACGCCGCGGGGCTGCCGCCTGCCAGAAGGGAATTGATCGCCGCATGCAAACCTACACGACCGCAGCCGTTGCCCGCCGGGTCGGCGTTCACCCAAACACAGTGCGGCTATACGAAACCATCGGTTGGATCACCTCGCCGGCGCGTAGGCCCAATGGCTACCGTGTTTTTACAGAAATGCACATACTGCAGCTGCGGCTGGTGCAGGCTGCCTTGCGCGTGCCGGTGCTGCAAAACGGACTGCGCAAGCTGGCCATTGCCACGTTGCAGCACGCCGCCGCCATGGATTGGACCGGGGCGCTGGCCTGCACGAACACCTACCGCGCCCGTATCCAGGGGGAGCTGCGCAACGCCGAAACCGCCATTGCTACGGCGCGCAACGCACTGGCGCAGGCTCCGCCCCCTGAGGCGGGTACGCTGCGCCGCGCGCAGGCCGCCCAAGTGCTGGAGCTGAGCATCGACCGCCTGCGCAATTGGGAAATGAACGGCCTGCTCTCCGTCAAGCGTCGGGAAAACGGTTACCGTATCTACACCCCGGAGGATATGCAGCGCCTGCGGCTGATCCGCGCATTGCGCTGCGCCAACTACTCGCTGGCGGCCATCCTGCGCATGCTGCACGCCTATGACCAGGATCCGGGGGTCGATCTGCGCAGGGCTTTGGATGCGCCTGCCCCCGAGGAAGGTATGCTGTATGTGTGCGATCAGCTGCTCACCTCCCTGCGCCAGGCACAGCAGCAGGCGGAACAAATGCTCCTGCTGGTGCACAAGCTCCATGATCTTTTTCCAAAACCAAACCCTCCATTATAACACCAGCCTTCGGGCTGGTGTTATGCTTTTCCCTGCAACCAAGCAAAACAGGAGGGAAAAACCATGGAATATATCGTGGAAGCGCAGGGGCTGCGCAAAACCTACGGCGCCGTGCAGGCGCTGCGCGGCGTGAGCCTTCGCGTGCAGCGCGGGGAGGTGGTGGGCGTGCTGGGCGCAAACGGCGCGGGCAAGAGCACGCTCATCGAGTGCATTTTGGGCGTGCGCAAACCTGATGCAGGCGAGATCCGCCTGCTGGGCATGCATCCCGAGCGTGAGCGCAAGCGCCTGTTCGCGCAGGTGGGGGTGCAGTTTCAGCAAAGCGCGGTACAGGAGCGCATCCGTGTGGGCGAGCTGTGCCAGATGACGGCGGCGCTATACCCGCAGACCACCCCTGCCGCGCCGCTGCTGGCACAGTTTGGCCTGGCGGGAAAGCTGCGCCAGCAGGTGAGCGACCTTTCCGGCGGCGAGCGCCAGAAGCTCTTTATCGTGCTGGCACTGCTGCCGATGCCACAGCTCGTGTTTCTGGATGAACTGACCACAGGGCTGGATGCGCGCGCCCGCCGGGATGTGTGGCAGTGTTTGAAACAGCAAAAGGCGCAAGGGCTTACCATCGTGCTCACCTCCCACTTTATGGATGAAGTGGAGGCGCTTTGCGACCGTGTGCTGATCCTGCGGCACGGGCAAACACACTTTGAGGGCACCGTGCAGCAAGCCGTTGCCGCAACGCCCCACCAGCGCTTGGAGGATGCCTATCTCTGGCTGACGGATGATGAAAGGGAGGATAACGCATGAAAACGTTTCCCATTTTACTGAAAACAGAGCTGAAGCTTTCCCTGCGCGGGATGGACATGCTCATTTTTGCGCTGTGCATGCCGGTTGTCATGGTGCTGATCCTCGGCGCGGTGTTTGGCGACCGCCCTGCGTACGATGGCGCATCCCATACGTTTTTGGCGCAATCCTTTGGGGCGGTATCGGCCATTGCCATCTGCGCCGGCGGCGTGATGGGCTTGCCCCTGGTGCTATCCGATTACCGGGGCAAGAAAATCCTCAAACGCTTCTGGGTCACGCCAACCAGCCCCGCCATGCTGATCGCCGTGCAGTTGACCATCTACGCGTTGTACGCATTTGCTTCCTTGGCACTGGTGTCCTTGACTGCCACGCTGCTGTTTGGCATGCGGCTGGCGGGTTCCCCCATTGCTTTTCTGGGCGCGTATCTGTTGGTCATGGTTTCCATGTTCAGCATCGGCGCCCTGGTCGGCGGCCTGGCACGGGATGGCAAAATGGCCGGAGCTTTGGCCAGCATCCTGTATTTCCCGATGCTGGTGTTTTCCGGCGCCACCTTGCCCTATGAGGTCATGCCGCCTTTGATGCAGCGCATTGCCGATGCGCTGCCGCTGACTCAGGGCATCAAGCTGCTCAAGGCCGCATCGCTTGGGTTGCCGGCAGAGGGCGTGGCGCTGCCCATTGCGGTAATGGCGATTTTGGCGCTGGTGTGCGGCGGGGTTGCTTTGCGGTTTTTCCGCTGGGAGTAATCCCCGGCAGAGGGAGCCCGCCGGCTTGCCCACCTCGGTGCGCCGGGGCTGGGCAAAAGCCGCGCAGCGCCGGGGTGAGCTGAAAAGCGAAAAGGCTGCCTGACGGGCGATGGCCGCCCTCTTGGCCGCACCCAAACCAATAGCAGAGGGCACGGGGAAAATCCCCGTGCCCTCGGCCGCAAAAACATCCGCCATGTGCCGCAGCCGCTCGCCTCACCAACCTGTGGGCTATTGGCCTGCGTGTAGAAAACTTGCCGCTCCGGCACTCAGGGCTTCACTGAAACCCACAAAGGGTTGCGCGCTTTTGATAACCCGCCGAGGACTTCGCCCTTGATGCCACTTTTATGGTGGTCTGGCTGCTCCGCCCATGTCCCGGTATGATGGATGCCCCGTTCAGCTTTCGGCAGTGTCCTCAGCGCCTTCTGCGCATGTCGCTGCCGCGGCAGGCGCTGCCAACAGGCCGGTGACCACATCATCCATAATGGCCATCACATAGGCGGTTCCCTTATCTTGTTTGCCCTGCAGCATGACCTCCGAGGGGATCACCCGGCTGGGGGGGCTCTTGTGTTGCAGGAGGATCGCATCCCCGGCGGCGTCGGTCAGGGGCAGCGCCGCGGCCACATAGCTGCCGTTGGATCCGCTTTTATTAAAGTAGAAGGCCTTCACGCCCTTGCCGCCGCGTGCCTGCGGCTCAAAATCCATGTACAGCACACGCTTGGCAAACCCGCGCTCGCTCACCAGCAGCACATGATCCCCCGCGCCGGGCTGCGCCGCCAGCAGCAACGCATCCCCTTCCTCCAGGGTCATGCCCCTCACGCCCGCCGTGGTGCGCCCCATCGTCGGCAGCGCATCCGTATGGCAGCGCAGGCTCATGCCGCTGCGGGAAATCAGCAGCAGATCCAGCGCTGCATCCAGCGGCAGCACAGATAGCAGGCTGTCCCCTTCGCGCAGGTTGAGCGCGGCAAACTTCTGCCGGCGCACATCATACTCCGTAGCGGCCGAGCGCTTGAGCTGCCCGCCGCGCGTCACAAACAGCAGATCCGGCATCGCCTTGAGCTCCTCGGAGGTGCCGCAGAGCATCTGCACAGGCGTCTCGTTTTCCTCAAGCCCTGCGATCACGCCGGTGAGCAGGGAGCCGCGCTGCGCAGGCTTGTTGCTCTCCGCCAGCGCATCCACGGGCAGCTGGTAGCAGTTGCCTAGATTGGTAAACAGGTACAGCGTGCGATCCGTGTCCGTTTCAAACCGCCAGAGGGGATAATCCTCCAGGTTGCCGTTTTCCAGGCTCACCGGCGGCAACTTTTGGTAAAATTTAGGGTACATCCGGCGCAGATAGCCGGCGCGCGTGTAGGTGACCGTAGCCAGCTCCGCCACGTGCTCCGCCTCCACCGCCACAGCTTCCACCACGCGGGTGGGGTGCACCAGCGTGGTGCGGCGCTCATCCCCATACTGCTTGGCAATGTCGGCCAGTTCCTCCTTGATCACCTTGAGCAGCTTGCGCTCATCCGCCAAAATGGCCTCCAGTTTGCTGATGAGCTTGAGCAGATCGGCATATTCCTTGCGCAGGGACTCGATCTCCAGCCCGGTGAGGCGTTGCAGGCGCATGTCCAGGATGGCCTGCGCCTGAATCTCCGACAGCGCAAAGCGCTCCATCAGCCCCAGCTTGGCTTCCTTAGGCGTTTTGCTGCGGCGCACAAGGGCGATCACCTCGTCCAGGTTATCCACCGCGATCATCAGGCCTTCCAGGATGTGCGCACGCGCCTTGGCCCTGTCCAGCTCATACTGCGTGCGGGCGGTGACCACGTTTTTCTGGTGCTTGATATAGTAGCGCAGCACCCGCTTGAGGCTCATCAGGCGCGGCTTGCCATCGGCAATGGCCACCATGTTCACGCCAAAGGTCACCTGCAGGTCGCTGTACTTGAGCAGGTAGCCCAGCACCTTCTCGGCATCGGTGTCTTTTTTCAGCTCGATCACCGCACGCATACCGGTGCGGTCGCTCTCATCGCGAATGTCGTAAATACCGCCCAGCGCGGCCTTTTTCTCCTCGCTCAGCTTGAGGATCTTCTCCAGCATGGCCGCCTTGTTCACTTGGTAGGGTACTTCGGTGATTACCAGCAGCTTGCGCCCGGCCGCGCCATCCTCAAAGTGGGTGCGCGCGCGCAGGGTCAGCTTGCCGCGCCCGGTGAGGTAGGCGTTTTTGAGCTCCTCGGTATCCAGCAGTACCCCGCCGGTGGGAAAATCCGGCGCAGGCAGGATGTTCATCAGTTCCTCGATGGAAATATCAGGGTTGTCGATCTGTGCAACCACAGCCTGGATCACCTCCCGCAGGTTGTGCGGGGGGATGTTTGTGGCCAGCCCGATGGCGATACCGCTGGCGCCGTTCACCAGCAGGTTGGGAAACCGCGCCGGGAGCATGTCCGGCTCCTTCATGGTGTCATCAAAGTTCAGGCGGAAGGGCACGGTATCTTTCTCGATATCGCGGAGCATCTGCATGGCCAGCGGCGCCATACGCGCTTCGGTATAGCGCATGGCGGCGGCGCTGTCCCCATCGATGGAGCCAAAGTTGCCGTGGCCATCCACCAGCTGAGCGCGCATGGAAAAATCCTGCGACATGCGCACCAGCGCTTCGTAGACGCTGCTGTCGCCATGGGGGTGGTATTTACCCAGGCAGTCGCCCACGATGCGGGCGCATTTGCGGTGTGGGTTTTCGGGCGCCAGGTTCAGCTCCATCATGGTGTAGAGGATGCGGCGTTGCACAGGCTTGAGCCCATCCTCCACCCGGGGGATGGCGCGCTCCATGATGATGTGCTCAGCATAGGGGATCATGCTGTTGTGCATGACCTCCTCCATCGGCATTTGCAGGATGCCGCCTTCCAGCGTGGTCTGTTCAGGCACGCTCATCCCTCGCTTTCATCGTATCGCTGATCTCGGTGAAGCTATCCTGGCGGCTGAAATTGGCGTATTGGCTGATGTACTCGCGCCGCGGCTCCACTTTATCGCCCATGAGCACGGTCACGCGGCGCTCCACCTGCGCGGCGTCCTCAATGGTCACCTGGAGCAGCTTGCGGCTTTGCGGATCCATCGTGGTGGACCAGAGCTGCTCGGGATTCATTTCCCCCAGGCCCTTGTAGCGCTGGATGGTATAGTTTTTGGCGCCTTTGGTGAGCACGCGCAGTTGTGCATCGTCATAGGCATATTCCACCTTATTGCCGCGCGCAACGCGGTACAGGGGCGGCATGCCGATGTACACATGCCCTTCGGTGATCAGTTCCCGCATGTAGCGGTAAAAGAAGGTGAGCAGAATCGCACGGATGTGCGCGCCGTCCTGGTCGGCATCGCTGAGGATGATGACCTTATGATACTTGAGCCCTTTGAGGCTGAAGCTTTCGTCAATGTTGGTGCCCAGCGCCGTGATCACGCTGCGGAACTCCTCGTTGGCCAGCACCTGATCCAGCCTCTTCTTTTCTGCGTTCAAGGGCTTGCCGCGCAGTGGGAGAATGGCCTGAAAACGCCTGTCACGCCCCTGCTTGGCGCTGCCGCCGGCGCTGTCCCCTTCGACGATGAACAGCTCGTTCACCTCCGGTTTGCGCCCAGTGCAGCTGGAAAGCTTGCCCACCAGCGGCGCGGCCTCCAGCGCGGATTTGGTGCGCGCCATGTCCCGCGCCTTGCGGGCGGCATCACGCACATGCGCGGCGCGCACGGCTTTTTCCACCAGCTGCTGGGCCAGCTCCTGGTGCTTGAGATCGTCAAAATAGGCGGTTAGCCCTTGGGTCAGGATGGCCTCCACCGCCGGGCGCACCTCGGTATTGCCCAGCTTGCCCTTGGTTTGCCCCTCAAACTGGGGGCTTTTGACCATGGCGATCATCACGGCGGTCATTCCCTCACGGAAATCATCACCGGACAGGTTTGCGTCTTTTTCCTTGAGCGCGCCAAACCTGCGGGCAAAATCGTTCATGACCTTGGTGTAGGCGGCGCGAAAACCCGTTTCGTGGCTGCCGCCCTCCGCCGTGGGAATGTTGTTTACATAGCTGAACACGTTCTCGGTATAGCTGTCCGTATATTGGATGGCCACACGGAAAACCGTATCATCCTTATTGCCTTCCAGATAAATGGGCTCCTCAAACAGCGCGGTCTTGTCCGCGTTCAGGTATTTGACATAGTCCACGATGCCGCCCTCGTAGTGGAACACCTGCGTGCCCGCGTGCGTTTCCGCCTCGGGCTGCGCATCGCCCAGCGTGAGCTGCTCCTCCCCCTCATCCAGCTGATCGGAGGCGTCGCGCACGGCCTCGGCGGGGGCAGATTGCCGCTCATCCACAAAGGTGATGGTCAGCCCGCGGTTCAGGTAGGCCAGTTCCCGCAGGCGGCGCGCCACAGCCTCGCCGTTGAACACGGAGGTCTCAAACACGCGCGTATCCGGCAAAAAGCGCACCAGCGTGCCGCGCAGGCGCGTGTTGCCCGCCGCCTTGAGCGGCGCGACCGGCCGCCCGGCCACGATCTTTTTGAGCGTTGGGTCGTAGACGCTTTCAAAACGCATGGCGTAGTGTTTGAAATCCCGGTACACATCGACGGTGAGCCAGCTTGAAAGGGCATTGACCACGCTTGCGCCAACACCATGCAGCCCGCCGGAATAGCTGTAGCTGTCATTATTGAATTTGCCGCCCGCGTGCAGCTTGGTGTAGATGACCTCCACTCCGCTCACGCCCAGCGTGGGGTGCATATCCACCGGCACGCCGCGCCCATCGTCCATCACGCTGGCGGAGCCATCCCTGTGCAGCGTGACGGTTATGCTGCGGGCATAGCCCGCCATGGCTTCATCCACCGCGTTATCGACGATTTCCCAAAGCATGTGGTGCAGGCCGCGCGAGCCGGTGGATCCGATATACATGCCGGGGCGCATGCGCACTGCGTCAAGACCCTCCAGCACCTGTATATTCTCCGCGCCGTAAGCCATCATACCGCTCCCTCTCCAGGCAAAATGTTTAGCCATGGCAGTATAGCACACTTTTTTTCGGGAAAACAAGGGGAACAAGGCATTTAGGGGAACAAAAATTCGCGTATCCATTCTCTCCGGCGCGCCATCCGGCACAGGCCTGCGGAGGTGTGCCGCGCCGCAGCGCACCTGCCGGCAGCCGCAAGGTCTCGGCTTGCCCCGCACCCCGTTGCGTGATATACTGGTAGCGTTCATGCACAGACAGCGCCGGTGGCGCGACCATGCAAAGGGGTCAAGGTATGCAAGCATCATTGCCCAAGTCCGCAATCCGGCCGCGCGCCCGCACCATCGCCGCGTGGGCGTTTTTGGTGTCATCCCCCTTTTGGCTGCTCCTGCTGGCATCGCTGCTGAAGGGGCACAGCGCACTGGCCAGCGTGCCCGTATGGACGGATGAGCTGGATTATTGGCGCGCCGTATATTCCTGGCTCCACGTGGGGTTTGGCGCAGGCTACTCCGGCATCGGGGAGCTTACGGCACTCCTGGGCACGCTGAGCGTGCACGGCATCGCCCCCATTTTGCTCTATGCGCTGCCCGCCAGCCTGTTTGGTTGGAGCTATGCCAGCATCGTGATCCTCAACAGCGCATGGATCTCGCTGGGCGCGCTGGCCTATGTACTGCTGTGCCGCCCCAAGGCGCTGGCGGCTGTGTTGCTGGGCGCAGGGCTGATGATCTATGCCCCGGTGATCCTCTACTGCGTGACCTCCATGACGGAGCTGGCCAATTACGGCCTGCTGCTCATGTACCTGGCGCTGCTGGCGCGGCTGTACCAATCCCGGCACCGCGCGCGGGAGCTGCCAGCCAAGCGCCGCTCCCTGGCAGGCGGCATCGCCCTGCTGGCGTGCACCGCGGTCGTGCTGCTGTGCTGCGCCTACCGCATCACCTATGTGGTGCTGTGGCTGCCGCTGCTGTGGATCGCCTTTGACGGCAAGCCTTCCTTGGGGCTACTCATGAGCCTGCTGCTGATGCTGCTTTTGACCGCCGGCCTGTATGTATGGACAGCGCGCATGGCAAGCCCCTTTGCCGCCGGATTCCTGTACAACCTGCTTCGCACGGGCGATGTTGGCCTGTCCCTGCAGATGTTTTTGAGCCACGGCAAGGCCAATTTGATGGATTACTTCATCCTGCCGCCGGGCAACCCCATGGAGGCTGCGCAGCGCATGCTGTATTGCGGCATGATGGCGCTGACCCTGCTGGGCTCCTGGGTGCGGGTGCAGCGCGTGGATGGCCGTACCCGGTTGGTGACCGGGCTCAACCGCGTGAACGCGATGGCGTTCCTGATGCTGTTTTTGCCCTTCCTGATCGTGGTGAGTCTTTATGAAACCAACGATTGGGCTGATTACCGTACGCTTGCTCCGTTTTTGTGGCTGGTGTTTGCCGCCTGCGTGACTGCCGGGCGCAAGGCGCTGCCGGCGCTGTTCCTTGCAGGCAGCGCGGCAGTGCTGGTGTTCCTGTTTACTTTAGCACCAGTGGGCGCCTTCAGCGATGCGGCGCGCTTCACCCCCGCCGCGCCATCGGCTGAGATGCAGGAGCTGGCCTCGGCCATCCCCTACGAGCCGGACGCCGCGGATCCCTTCCGCAACACGGTGCGCACGGATCTGTTCACCCTGGACACCGTACGCCTGCTGCATCCCGGTCTGGGCATCCAAACCGGCTGGTTCACCGAGGACAGCGTGGGCAAAAGCGAGTGGGTCTTGACTGATTACCTCAAGATTCCGTTGGAAGGCTATACCCTGGTGGTCAAAAACGGGAGCGGCAGCGTGTACCGCCGCGTCGCTCCCTGAAAAGCAGGTTGAGGCACATGAGTTTTTTCAAGCAGGAACGTTCCTTGGGCAAGTACATAGCAGCGCTGGGCGCGTTGATCCTGGGGTATATCGTATTCATGGCGCTGATGCAGCGTCCGGCCAGCGATATCAGCATCCACGCGGCCTGGGCGCAGCAGGGCAGCTTTAGCAACCCCAAAACCTTTGTGTACCGCGCCGCGCACCCGCTGTGGCATGTGATCGTGGCGCTGTTGCTGCGGGTGGGGCTGCCGCTGGATGTGAGCGCATCCCTGCTCACGGCGCTGTGCAAAGCGGGCGAGGTATGGCTGCTCATCACCCTGGCGGAAACGCTCATCGGCAAGCGCGGCTGGCTCGCGGTCGTGAGCGGTGTACTGGCCAGCGTGGTCACGGCCGTCTGGGTGCCGGTGATCAATACGCAGATCTATCTGGGTATCGGATCGCCCAACACCTGGCACAGCCCCACCCAGCTGATGGCCATGGTGCTGATGCTGATCATCCTGCCCTACATGGCGCAGCTGATGGAAGGCTACCAGCGCAGGCTGCCCTCCGAGGGCGAAGCCGCCACCCTCCCTTGGCGCAAAGTGATCCTGCTGGGCGGGCTGCTGGCCACAAGCCTGCTGGCCAAGCCCACGTTCATGCAGGCATTTTTCCCCGCGGCGTGCCTGTACTGCCTGATTTTATGGATCCGCAAGCCCAAGAACACGCCATTTTTCCTGCGCATGCTGGTGGCCGCCGCGCCCGCAATTTTAATGATGGGGCTGCAATACCTGTTCTATTTTGGGCAGATCATCCCCACGCAGGGCGGCATGGCCATTGCCTTGAGCTGGGAAAAAACAGGCGATGTGGCCCTGAGCGTGCTGCTGACGCGGCTGTTCCCGCTGTTTGTGCTGCTGACGATGCTGGATCGGGAAGCCTTGCAAAAGCCCCTGTACCAGCTGGCACTGCTGATGGACATCGTCAGCATCCTGGAAATGCTGATATTTTCCGAGACGGGGCACCGCGCGGCGGATGGCAACCTGGGCTGGGCCATGATGGGCTCGGCGCTCATGCTGTGGGCGCTCACGCTGCCGGTGTTCCTCAACAAACTGGTGCGCTGGCTGCAGCGCCGCAGGGCGGCTGCCGAAGGCCAACCTTACCTGACAAGCCACCCCAAGCTGGAGCCCGTAAAGTGGGCGGTCGGCACGCTGTTGCTGTTGTGGCATGTAGCCACCGGTGTGTATTATGTGATCTACTTGCTGACCACGAATTTTGTGCTGTAAAAGCTTTTTCCCGCTTGCGGGCCAACCGTCAAACACCCCTGCCGACCAAGGTCGGCAGGGGTGTTTGGCAATGCAAGCAGGCCGGATCAGGGTGAATCCTCTGTGGGTTCCAGTTTCCAGCACGTGAAACCCTTGTTGGGTGTGGGGCAAGCCCCAGCGGCCCGCATACCAGGCTTATGCCACAGCGGGCGAACAGCCCGCAGGGCTATGTCGCAAGCAGTGATGGCAATATGGCAGAGAGATTGCCCAGTCAAGCACCCTGACGCCCTGGTTGGGCAGGGTGCCTGACCGGGCAGGGCAAACCATCTGTGTGCCAGGGTGGCGCGCCGCCTACCCCGCGGGGGTCAGATCCCTTAGAACTTGACCATCTTGTAATACGTTTTGGCTGTGTTGTGGTAGAACAGCCAGTACAACAATGCAACCCCCACCGCCGCGCCCAGGCTGTTCATGGCGATATAGGGCAGATCCAGCAACCCAAAGAGCGCCAGCATGAGTGAAATCATGTGCAGCGCACCGGCCACATGGCACACCGCCACCAGCAAGGGCAGGAAAAACACCAGCAGGATCTGCCGCC
>LVAR01000095.1 GCA_001604115.1 Clostridiales bacterium Firm_12
CACGAATGGAACAGAGAAGTGATGCTAGGGGTGTTTATGCGCATGAAACAACGATTGCCTTTGTGGCTGATGATCCTGCTCCTGATCGGCACAGCTTGCTTTGCTATGCCCGCACTGGCGGAGGAGGCCGGTTACCGCCCGCTCCAGTATGGCGACAGCGGCGATACCATTGCCGCCGTACAGGAGCAACTTAGCGCGTTGGGCTATTACAGCGGCAAAGTAAGCGGTAACTTCCTGGACGGCACGCGCGCAGCCGTGCGCCAATTCCAAAAGGATTACGGCCTGGAGGCGACAGGCATCGTCGATGGCGAGACCGAAGCCCTGCTCATGAGCGCGGAATACCGCGTGCTCGGCACCGGCGACAGCGGGGACGATGTCCGGCGCGTGCAGGAAATGCTCACCAGCCTGCAGTACTATCACGGCAAACTCAGCGGCAACTATCTGGAAGGCACTACCAGCGCCATCCAGACGTTCCAAACGCAAAACGGACTCACGGCTACCGGCACCGCCGATATTGAAACCCAGCGCCTGCTCTTTAGCGGCAAAGCGCTGGCAAAAGATGCACCCAAAACCACCGCCGCCCCGGACAGCGACCTGGGCGACATCAACGATGTGGTCATGGCTAACGACGGCAAGGACGGCGGCGCCCCCACCTATGACACGGCTTACAGCAAGAAGCTGACCCGCGGCGCCAAGGGGGAGCAGGTCAAGCAGGTGCAACAGCGCCTGACCGATCTTGGCTACTTCAGCGGCCCCATCAGCGGCAACTATATGAACCAGACCATGGATGCGGTGCGTGCCTTCCAGACCAACAACGGCCTCAAGGTGGATGGCGTTACGGGCGAGGGCACATGGAACCTGCTTTTTGACACCGCTCTGGCCTTGGATGTGAACGCGACCCCGCGCCCCACCCCCGAACCTACGCCGATCCCCTATGCCATCACGGTGGATGTGCAAAACCAGGTGACCATCGTGTATGGCCGGGATGAAAAGGGCGAATATACCATCCCGCTCAGGCACATGGTTTGCTCCACCGGCAAAGTGGGCACGGCCAGCGATGTGGGCGAGTTTGTGCTCACAGGGCGCAAGGCGCGCTGGTGCTACTTCAGCCTCTATGGCAGTTACGCCCAGTATTGGACGCGCATCAATTCCAACATCGCGTTCCATTCCGTGATCTATAACCGGGTGGATTATAACGCGCTCAGCGTAAAAAGCTACAACATGCTCGGTTCCCGCGCGTCCCACGGGTGCATCCGTTTGTTGGTAACCGATGCAAAATGGATCTATGATAACATCGGCGAAGGCGTTACCGTAACCGTGCGGGAGGATCTCCCCCACGACCCGGAATTACGTGCCGCCATCAAGCCGCCACCGCTCAACAAAAAGATCATGGGCCCCTCCAGCACCCCGGAGCCCACAGCGCCGCCAGCCTACACCGGCACAGGCATGCCGCCCCAGCCTTTCCGCACGCTCAAGAAAAACAGCACTGGCGAGGATGTGTATTGGCTCCAGCGCAAGCTCCAGGATCTGGGCTTTTACACCGGAACGGCCACCGGCACCTTCCTTGGGGGAACCACGAACGCGGTCAAGGCCTTCCAGCGTGCCCATGGCATCTATCCGGACGGCAAGGCGGGTGAGAAAACCCTGCAGGCGATTTATGCCGATGTGCTGAATCCGGCTACCGCAGTACCCACGCCGGTGCCCACCCCAACGCTGGCCTTCACACCCAGCGCCACGCAGGCCGCGACGCCCGCCCCTACCGCACCCCCCAGCCCGGAACCCACCGCGCCACCCAGCGTCGCCCCCACCGCACAGGGCTAACGCGGCGCACACTGCCGCAATTGTGTCAAGTATTACGCATTAAGCAATTGACACCCCCATTCCAGCAATTGTATAATGAAAAATAGCGTGTTGCCTTTCCCAATCCATGCGTGAGGCA
This sequence comes from Clostridiales bacterium Firm_12, assembly GCA_001604115.1. Taxonomy (GTDB): domain Bacteria; phylum Bacillota; class Clostridia; order Christensenellales; family Aristaeellaceae; genus CAXXOK01. The sequence continues at coordinate 1,940 of LVAR01000095.1, forward strand.
AACACCCATCACGAAAAAAGTAGGAGGTTCATCTTGTGAAAAAGATCATCAGCGTGCTCGCGGTAGCCGTCATGGTGCTTGGCCTCTCCGTACCCGCGATGGCGGCCGTCAAGCCTAACGTATACAGCATTCCAAAGGAAGGCACTGTCCTGCAGGACGTAGCCGACCGGAACATCACCCCCAAGACCGCGCCGGAGCGCCATCCGATCATTGCGGGGGAAAGCCCCACCACCGGGCTTAGCTGGGAAGGCTACTACCTGCCGATGCTGGTGCAGATCAGCAATCCGGAAGGCACCGTAGAGGTGAACGGCAAAAATGTCAAGGCGGCCGGTATCGGCCAACGCGCCCCCTGGGGCGGCTCTTTTGCCGATATCGTCTATGAGGGCATCCTCTACCGCACCGGTGAAACGCGTATTTCTTTCCTGTTCAGCGATTCGCTCGCAGAGGACATTCCTACGTCCGTGGGTCCCGTCCGCTCGGCGCGTATCGGGCATGTGCTGCTGCGGGAAGAGTGGCAGAGCGGCTTCATTTATGCCGGCGGCCCCCGCCGGGAAGAGAACAACATCGCCGAGATGTTTGAGGAGCTGGGCGCCAGCGACAAAGGCGTGCTCTTCAATCTGCTGACCAACAAATTCAACGATTACCGCCAGCGTGTGTCGGGGCTTAAAAACCCGGACAATCTGGATGTGAATGTGGTCGGCCTGCGTAACCAGATCCCCACCACTTACACCGCAACGCCCCATGCCTTCCTGTTTGCCGATGCAAGCCCCTACACCGAAGGGTATGACATGGCCTATCAGATCAATCTGGATTGGGGTCATGAAAAGTGGATCTCCAGCTTCACATATGACGAAGCCGAGAACCTCTACTACCGCTATTCCGGCGGCGCGCCCTACCTCTCCTACGCCAGCGCATCCGACCGCAGCGCGGAAAACCAGACTTGGATGAGCTTCTCTAACGTGATCCTGCAGCGCGTTGCGTATGAATATACCAACAACAGCAAGATCATGCCCGTGATGCAGAGCGTTGGCAAGGGCAATGCGGATATCTTCATCGGCGGCCGCTACATCCCGGGTTACTGGGTGCGCGAATCCATCGATGGCCCCACCGTGTTCTACGATGATCAGGGCAATGAGCTCCAGTTTACCCGTGGCAAGACCTACATTGCCAACATGCCCCCCGAGGCACTGTGCACCTTCACTGGCATGGAATAACCTCACTGAATACAGGCTTCAAACCCGCCAGGCAACTGGCGGGCTTTTACGTTGTGCCTGCGCCGAATCTCCGCGGCGCAGGCGCGTCATTTTCCCGTACTATCTCATTACCTCCCCCACACAAGCCGGCTTGCCCGCCGCTTCTTTTCACGAATCATGCATTCGCTGAAAAACGTTTTTGCCCAACACAGGATATCCGGGATTCACGGCGAATATTTCAAACCAAAACAAGGGAAAATGATCGCCAAGGGAGGGGCGCCTTTGAGCACGCTACGGGAGGATGCGCAAAGCGTCATCAAGGCGGCGCTTCTGGAAACACAGCCGCGCAACGCCATCCAGCAGGCGCTCCGGCACGTGCGCCTGTATGGCGGGCGGCTTCGGGTGGTGGCCGTGGGCAAGGCTGCGTGGAGCATGGCTGCGGCTGCATGCCAGGTATTCGGATCGCAGATCGATCAGGGAATCGTCATCACCAAATACGGCTACGGGCAGGGGCCCTTGCCCAGGTTTACCATCCTGGAGGCCGGCCATCCCATCCCGGATGAAAACAGCGTGCGCGCCGCCGATGCGGCTATCGCGCTGGTGCAAGGTCTCCATGTGGATGATACGGTGCTCATGCTCATATCCGGCGGCGGCTCCGCTGTGTTCGAAAAACCGCTGATCCCTTTGCCCATGTTTGAAACCACCCTGCATGCCCTGTGGCATTCCGGGGCAGATATCACGGAGATGAACATCATCCGCAAGCGCCTGTCCGCCGTCAAGGGCGGCCGCTTTGCCAAGCTTTGCGCACCGGCGGGTGTGGTTGGGCTGCTCTTGTCCGATGTGATGGGTGATGCGGCGGAAACCATTGCCTCCGGCCCCATATCACCGGATCCGATCACAGCCGCGCAGGCGGAACGCACCCTGCTCCGCCTTTTCCCCGATGCGCCGGAGCCGCTCGTGCGCCTGATGCGCCGGGAAACCCCCAAGCTGCTGCCCAATGCCCAGACGCACATCGTGGGCAATGTGGCCATGCTGACCCGCGCCACAGCACATGCGCTGCAACACCTGGGGTATGAAACGCTCATCCTGACCGACAGGCTGGATTGTGAAGCACGCGAAGCAGGCCGTTTCCTGAGTGCCATGGCGCAGACCCACCAGCAGGAAACCCGCTCCATCGCCTTTGTGGCCGGGGGCGAGACCACGGTGCGCGTCACAGGCACGGGGATGGGCGGCCGTTGCCAGGAGCTGGTGCTGGCAGCCGCTCCTCGATTGGAAAACATGCGGGATACTGCTATTTTCAGCTTCGGCAGCGATGGCGCAGACGGCCCTACCGACGCGGCAGGCGGCTATACGGATCAGCGTACGATGGGCAAACTGCGCGCGGCCGGGCTGGACGTGGACAATGCCCTCCTGAACAACGATAGCTACCATGCCCTGCACGCCAGCGACGGCTTGCTGATGACCGGGCGTACCGATACCAATATCAACGATGTGGCGGTGGTCATGATCCGCCGCTGAGGCAGGGCATCCGTCCGGTTCCGGCCAGACTGCCCAGGTGTCCAGAAAAATGCCGTCTTGCGCGCCGCACCGTATGGCATTGAATCGGCGCAGCGGTGCAGGCGGCAAACGCTGTGTACTAGTTTCCTGGCGCATTCATGCCCGGTATGCGCAGGCTTCGCCAACCTTGACCGGCAATCAAAAGGGGACGCGCGAAAGCATTCGCGCGTCCCCTTTTGATTGCCGGCCTGCCTGGCCAGTGCATTACAGGTTTTCCGTCAGGATAGCCATTACCTCATCTTCTGTGAAAACGATGGGGTTGTTGTCCATGCGCCCGGCTGTAAAGGCCAGCTGGCAAATGATGGGCAACTCTGCCTGCGTAACGCCAAAGGCTGAAAGCCGCATCTCCTGCACTCCGCGTGTGGTATCCTCCATCCAGGCATCAAAGCCCTCGGCATCGTCAAACAGTGCTTCCAGCCGATGCATGTCCGGCACGGCTTTGGCATTGCGGCGCATCACAGAGCCCAGCGTAAGCGCAGCGGCATAGCCATGGGGCACGCCCCTGAGCATGGTGAGCGGGTAGCTCATGCTGTGGCAGGCAGTGGTGCGCGTCTGGGAAAATGCAAGCCCTGCCATCACCGAGCCCAGGCATAGCGCCTGTCGTGCCGCCAGGTCATTGGGTTCCCGCAGGGCAACAGGCAGGGCATGCACCACCTTGCGCACTGCAGCCAGCGCCAGCTCTTGGGACAGCGGATTGCGAGCCACCGCCCAAAAAGCCTCCATGGCGTGGGAAAGAGCGTCCAGCCCTGTGGAGAGCGTCAGCCCTGCATCCATGCCCAGCGTCCATTCGGGCACCACCGCCGCCGCTTTGGGAAATCCATCCGCGTGATCCACAGAGAGCTTGCGCCGCTGCTCAGGATCCCAGATGGTCGCCCAACGGGTTACCTCGCTGCCTGTGCCGGAGGTAGTGGGCATGGCAAACAGCGGAATAGCTTGCCCCCCCTGTGCAAAGGCTTTGCTTTCAATGGCCCTGCGCACCGCATCGGTGCTGGGTGCAGGCAACAGGGGCGCCAGCGCGGCGACCGCCTTGCCCAGATCAATGCAGCTGCCCCCACCGATGGCCAATATGGCTGTTGGCAGGAATGCCTGCGCCTGCAGGCGCGTGAGGAGCGCCGCCACATCCGTTACCGAAGGGTTAGGCGGGATGTCTCCATAAAGCTGCACGGCATGGCCATCGCCTTGCAGTTGCACAAAAAACGCGGCAAGGTTCAACGCTGCGCTGCGCCGGGGCGAGGTAAGCACCAGCAGCCTGGCAGGCTCCTGAAGCCAGCCGCGCACGGCCGCCTTGGCCGCTTCCGGCGCAAGCACGCGCACATCCACCGGACAAACAGGTGAAAACATGAGCTTTCCCTCCTTTGGCTCTGGATCGAAAGGTCAGTCCTCCGTCGGGATCAGGGTCAGGATCTCCTTGATGGAAAGGCAGAGCTGGTCGGCTTCCTTCGTGCGGCCATGCTGCAAGGTGAGCTCGGCTGTCTTTTGCATGGCAGGGAAAGCGCTGCGCAGCAGGTGGTTGGCGTGGATGATAATATTGGCGCCGTGCTCGGCCAGCTCCGCCTCGGAGGCGCCGTTGTAGGTGGTGGGCACCACCACGATGGGCGTGGCCGGGTGCAGCTTGCGGAACGCCGCCATAAAGGCGTACACTTCATCGGGCGTTTTCTTGCAGCTATGGATCATCACGCCATCCGCACCGGCGCGGACATACGCATCGCAGCGGGCGAGCGCATCCTCCTGCCCCTGATCCAGGATCAGGCTTTCACAACGGGCAAAGATCATAAAATCGCGGCTGCGCTGCGCCTTTTTGCCCGCACGGATCTTCTCACAAAACTCCTCAATGGGGGCTTGCACCTGCTGTGCATCCGTGCCGAAAAGGGAGTTTTTCTTAAGCCCTGTCTTGTCCTCGATGATGATGGCGCTGATGCCCAGCCGCTCCAGCGTGCGCAGGTTATACACGAAATGCTCGGTCAGCCCGCCCGTATCCCCATCCAAAATGATGGGCTTGGTGGTGACCTCCATGATCTCCTCCAAGGTATGGATGCGGCTGGTCAGATCGACCAGTTCAATATCGGGCTTTCCCTTGACGGTGGAATCACACAGGCTGCTGACCCACATGGCGTCAAATTGCCGCAGCTCGCCGCCTACCTCGGTGCGCGCATTTTCGACGATCAGCCCCGTCAGGCCGTTGTGCGCCTCCATCACGCTGATGTAGGGCTTAAGTGTGAGCAACTTCTTGAGTCGCGCGCGCCGCGTTTCCGGCATGCTCAGGCGGCTGTCCAGCGAGCTGAGCACATCCTCTGTAGCGCTGTGGGTGTAGGGAAACTCCACCAACTCCCCGCCATAGGCAGCCAGCATACGAATCACTTCATCCCGCACGCCGCTCTGGATGCCGGTGCGCCAATCATCCCCGTGAACGATGATGTCCGGCTTCTCGGCCTGGATCACCGCCCGGTAGCTCAGGCTGTCTTGCACCACCACGCGGGATACGCCGTTTAGGCTGCCGTAAAGCTTGACCCTCTCCTCCAGCGGGATGAGCGGGTAGCGCTTGAAAGTCGCGATGGCCTCATCGGTCAACGCGCCCAGCACCAGCTCCCCCAGCGCTGCCGCGCGCTGGATGATGGCAATGTGTCCGCTATGCAGGATGTCCGTACTGAAGCACATATACACCGTTTTCATCGAATCAGATTCCTTTCTTATATGGACGGCGGCGGGGATTCAGAGGGCTTCCTGCGCCAATGTTTGCAGGAAGTGCCTGGAGACGGCCGCCAGATCTTCGGGGTTGTCAATTTCATGGCACAGGCGCCCTTCCAGCGCCAGCGGCTGTAGCGGGATGGCTCCCTGCGCGGCGTTGAAGGCGTTTTCCGCATAGACGCGCACATCCCCCTGCTCAACAAACGCGGCAATCGCGTCCAGCCACAGGGCAAAATCCGCCGCACGCCAGCGATAGGCCGGCTGGCAGGCCACACAGTCCGCGCCAAAGAGCTGCACACCAACCGCCACAATGCGGCCATTGGCCAGCTGTGCCTTAAAATCCTTTTCCGGCAAGGGCAGGGTCGCATCTACCGTCATCACGCTTTGGTCGCTGGCCAGCAAATCGGCATAAACGCTGCTCTCCAGCACCAGATCGCCATGCAGCAGCAACACGTCGTGCCCGCGGAGCTCCGGCGCGGCACGGTGCATGCTCACGATGTAGTTGGTGGCAGCATAGTCCGGGCAGGGCACAAATGTCACCTGCAGGGGCAGGTGCAGCCCTGCAACATGGGCCATGAGCGCATTGGCAAATGGCCCGGTGGTAATGACCACCTCCGTGACCCCCGCCGTGGCCAACTGCGTGAGCTGACGGCTCAGAATGGTGAAGCCCGCACCGATGTCCGCCATGCATTTGGGTTTATCCTGGGTATGCACGCCCATGCGGCTGCCCAACCCGGAATTCAGGATCAGTGCCTTCATCGCAGGCCGCCTCACTTTCCCAGCGCCTGCATCAGGCTTTGCAGATTTTCCTTCGGGGTTTGGGTCGGCCTGCCCAGATCGTCCCGTGCGCCGCAGCTGACGATGATTTCCAAAAAGCGCAGCTTGCCGGGCGCAGCGCGCAGGGTTTGCAACGCCTCGGTGAGCTCCCCGTCCGTTTCGGCTGTCAATGCCAGCTCATACCCCGCCGCCTGTGCTATAGGGGCAAAGCGCAGCGTGCCGCCCGCCACGGGCATGCCGCCCACGCTTTCATGCGCGCCGTTGTTCAGCAGCACATGGATCAGATTGGTGGCGCGTTGCTGCGCCTCAATGGCCAGACCGCCCAGATGCATCATGGCCGCGCCGTCCCCGTCCACACACCAGAAGGCGGCGTCAGGGCGCGCTTTGGCCATACCCAACGCGATCATGTTGGCGTGCCCCATGGAGCCCACCGTCAGAAAATCGCGTCCATGCCCCTGCCCCAAGGCCTCGCGCAGTTCAAACAACTCCCGGGATGCCTTGCCTGTGGTGGAAACGAAATAATCAGTTTCCGCTGCATCCTGCACCAGGCGGCGGATGGCCGCCTCGCGCGTCATGGCGTCCCGCTGGGGCAGCCGCACCGGCTCACCGCCGGTCAGGCCTCCCTTGCGCACCAGAAACGCAATGCTTTCCCCGCGTGAGAGCAAGGGCGCAGATGCCGTGATCATAGCGGCAAAGTCCGCTTCGGAGGTCGCCTTGTCCAGCTCAAACACCGTAAGGCCGCACAATTCCAGCATCTGCCGCGACACGATGCCCTGATAGGCGTGCTGCGGCTCGTCATGCACGCCTGGCTCCCCGCGCCAGCCCACCACCAGCACGCAGGGGATGCCGTACACCATGCCATGCGTGAGCGAAGCAAGCGGATTGACCGCATTGCCGATGCCGCTGTTTTGCAGGTAAACCATGGCAGGTTTGCCCGTGGCAATGTAATGGCCTGCCGCCAGCGCTACGGCGCCGCCTTCGTCCGCGGCCACCACATGCGCTCCCGTCAGGCCGTGATCGGCGTAGAGGGTATCATTCAAAGGCTTGAGGAGCGAATCCGGCACCCCGGTGTAAAAGGCAACGCCCAGCTGCTCCAGCCCGTGCAAAAAGAACCTCGTGTCCATGTTGCACCTCATTTGCTTGCAAGATTTCCCTGTTATCATACTATGGAATGGCAGAAAAAGCAAAGGGTAACTATGCCTGCAGGCAGCTAAAGGCCTCGCGCCGCGGGCATGGCAGCAAGGGGTGCAAGCCTTACGGTGCAGCGCGGCCAGCCATCCGGCATAATGCCCTGCGCCGCAGCCAGAAAACGTTCACCGCCGCCATCAGCGACGAAAATAATTTTTCGTCTTGACTAACCATGTCATGCTTTGTTAGAATTAAGTTTGTTTGATTTCACGAAGGAGGCGGAACTTCGGTTATGGATACAAAATTTATCTTTGTAACAGGCGGTGTGGTTTCTTCGCTGGGCAAGGGCATCACAGCGGCATCCCTGGGGAGGTTGCTCAAGTGCCGGGGGCTTCGCGTCTCCATTCAAAAGTTCGACCCCTACCTGAATGTGGATCCGGGCACGATGAACCCCTACCAACACGGGGAAGTGTTTGTGACCGACGACGGCGCGGAAACCGATCTGGATCTGGGGCACTATGAGCGCTTCATCGACGAAAGCCTTACGCAAGCCAGCAATGTGACCAGCGGCCGTGTGTACAAGACCGTGATCGACCGTGAGCGCCGCGGCGAATATTTAGGCGCGACCATTCAGGTGATTCCGCACATCACCAATGAAATCAAGCGCAACATTCTGGCCGTGAGCCGCACGGAAAACGCCCCGGATGTAGTGATTACCGAAATTGGCGGCACTGTGGGCGATATTGAGAGCCTCCCTTTTTTGGAGGCCATCCGCCAAATGCGCGCAGAGGTCGGCCGCGACAACTGCCTCTACCTGCACGTGACGCTGGTGCCCTACCTCAACGCCGCCGGGGAGCTGAAAACCAAGCCGACCCAGCACAGCGTGAAAGATCTCAGCGGCATCGGCATTGCACCGGACATCCTGGTGTGCCGCGCGGATCACGAGCTGCCCTATGAAGTGCGCGCCAAGATCAGCATGTTTTGCAACCTGCCGGTGGAGCGCGTGTTTCAGAACCTGAACGCCCACAGCCTGTATGAAGTGCCGCTGATGCTGCACAACGAGGGCTTGGATCATCAGGTTGTCAAACTGCTGAACCTGCCGGACAAGGAAGCCGACCTGACCGAATGGACAGCCATGGTGCACCGCCAAATGGAAAGCACCGCCACTGTGACCGTGGGTCTGGTTGGCAAGTATGTGGAGCTGCCCGACGCGTATTTGAGCGTGGTAGAGGCTTTGACCCACGGCGGCATCCACCATGCGGCCAAAGTGAAAATCAAGTGGATCCCTGCCGAGGATGTGACCCCTGAAAACGTGGAGACCGTTTTGGCCGATGTAAGCGGCATTGTGGTGCCCGGCGGGTTTGGCGCGCGCGGCCTGGATGGAAAAATGACGGCTATCCAGTATGCCCGCGAAAACAGCCTGCCCTTCCTGGGGCTGTGCCTGGGCATGCAGATGGCTGTGATCGAGTTTGCCCGTCACGTGTTGGAGATGCGCGATGCACACACCATTGAGGTGGATCCGCACACCACATACCCCGTGATCGACCTGATGGCTGACCAGGATCTCAAAAATCTGGGCGGCACCATGCGCCTTGGCAAGTACCGCTGCCTGATCGCCCCTGGTACCGTAAGCGAGAAAGCCTATGGCACCACCGACATCTGGGAGCGCCACCGCCACCGCTATGAGTTTAACAACGCCTATCTGGAGCGTTTTCTGGCTGGCGGCATGGTGATTGCCGGGCGCAACCCCGACCGCAACCTGGTGGAGATCATTGAAATTCCAGGCCACCCGTTCTTTGTGGGGGTGCAGTTCCACCCCGAGCTCAAGAGCCGCCCCAACCGCCCGCACCCGCTGTTCCGGGATTTTGTCGGCGCAGCGCTCAAGCACATGGACACGCACTGATCCAACGCGCCCATGCCAAAACCCTCCCCATCCGCTGTGGTGGGGAGGGTTTTTTGATGCAGCAAACTATGCCATATAAAGTGGTGGGCAAACGCACAGCCCACAGGGGCGGCAAGCACCGGCCTTACTGTTCCTGTGGGCTGTATGGTTAGGCGGCAATTTCAGTTTGGCTTGCTGCTACAGGGGCTTGTGGTTGCGGTTTTCACCGCGCAGGATGTCCCCAGCCTCCACGGTAAAGGGAAAGCTCATTTGCAGGCGTGTGCCGGCGATGCTTACCGTTTGCAGGGATTCGCCGGTTACCAGCGAGGTCATCCCCATTACAGTAAAGGGCTGGCTGCCCGCAGGGGTGAGCGCCTCTAGCGCATCCCCCACATGGAAGCGGTTTTTGACCAGCACCTCAGCGGGCTCTCCCGCGGGGGCGTCGCTCATGATCTGCCCCACAAACTCCATGCTTTGCAAAACGCCTTCCGCGCCGGCCGCAGGCTGGGG
>LVAR01000096.1 GCA_001604115.1 Clostridiales bacterium Firm_12
ACCTCCGTATCGCCCCGGTGGAACCGGTCTGCCTGGTTGCGCCGCACATCCGGCGGCAGGGCGCCGTAAATCAGGGATACCTTGTATCCCCGTGTCTTCAGTTCCGCGGCCACCGCGTGTACCCGGGCCTTGGAGAACACAATCAGTGCGTCTCCCGGCCGGACAGAAGCCGGGAACTGGAAGCCTTCCTTCTCCACTTCCAGCGGAGTCATCCGTTCATGGCGGATGATGGTCAGTTCATCCCCGCAGTCTTCAATAATCCGGGTCAGCAGCCCCTCCGCGTCCGGGGAGGCACAGGCGTGGATTTCATCTGCGCACAGTCCCAGGATCGCCGCTGTCCAGGCGCCGCCCCGGTCCCTGTCGGCAATCATCTGGCACTCATCGATAACCGCCACGTCATAATGCGTCTGCAGATCCGCCATTTCCACGGTGGAAGACTGTACCCTGCTGAAGGGCACCCGGATCTGCTCCTCGCCTGTCACCAGCGAGCAGGGCACGTCCGCCAGGTTCAGCGCCTCAAACTGTTCCGCGGCCAGCAGTCTCAGCGGGCCGAGATACAAGCCGCAGCTGGCGGCCTGCAGCCGCTGGATGCCTTCATAGGTCTTCCCGGAATTGGTAGGTCCCAGGTGCAGGAAGAAATGCCTGCGCATCTGCCGGGCCAGGGGATACAGATCCCGGTAGTGCTCGGGAATGGCGTCCAGCAGTGCCGCCCGGATCCGTTTTTCCCGTTCATAGACGGCGTCCGCTTTCTTCTGCAGGCGGATCAATGCGGCATTCTTCTCCAGCAGACGCCGGAGACGGTCTTTCGTAAACTTCTTATCCAGCGCGTTGATCAGAAGCCTCGCGCCCCGGTCCGCTTCCCGCCGTACGGCTGATGCCACCGTTTCCCCGGAGGGCAGCCGGACGTTCCGGCAGGCATTCAGCTCCGGAAATGCTTTTCCGGCTTCCGCCCGCAGGTATCCCGCAAGCGATCCCGGCTGGAAAGCCCGGTCCACCGCCTTTGGTGTCAGGCCGCCGGGAAAATACTTATCCATCACCCGGCGGACAACGGAACGTTCCTCATCGTCTTCCTTCAGCCGTGCACCGTGATCCCCGGTCCGCAGCCACAATACCACCCGGTTTTCCGCCCGGGTGGTCATCTGTCCCATGCCATCGTCAAACCAGCGCCGCAGATCTCCCTCCCGGATAATCCGCAGCGCCTCATATGCTTTTTCCAGTGATACCTTGCTTTTTTCAACTGTACGAAGGAATGCCAGGTCTATTTTATGTCCGTCTTGCAGCTCCGTGGCAATCAGCCCGGCCAGCCGCTCATATTCCGCCTGGTCACCGACCAGCACAAGTTCACCCCGGAGCAAGCCCTGCCAGATCCTGTCCCGTCGCTGGAGTTGTCTTAATGTATTCAGAAATGCTTCGCTCTGCAGATAAGCTTCCTTCTCCGCAGGCTTCATGCTTCGGGTGATCACCCGTACCTTATTCAACGCATGCTGATACAGATACCGCTCCCGTTCAGGGCGCAGCGCCTGCACATACGCATTCAGCAGTTCGTAATTCATACTATCACAACGCATTTCAGATTGATCCTTGCGGATCGATTTGATCTGTTCCATGTTTATCATAATCTATTTTGCTCATAAAATCCACACCATACA
>LVAR01000097.1 GCA_001604115.1 Clostridiales bacterium Firm_12
CTGCCTGCATGGTCACAGTGAACGAGATTGCAAAAATCTGCGGCGTATCCAGGACTACCGTGCTCCGCGCGCTAAACGATCAGGGACGTGTGAGCAAGCAAACCAGGGAGCAGATTGTTGCCGTCGCCAATGATATGGGCTACCGCCCCAACCTGCTGGCGCGCAGCCTGAACAAAGGGCGCACCATGTCCATCGGCGTGGTGGCCAACAGTGTGAACAACTATGTGTTTGCGGAATCGCTGGACGCCATCAACCGTGAAACGCAAAAGCGCGGCTATTCGCTGAGCATTGCCCTGCAGCAGCGCGACCCCGAAAGCGAGATCCACTGCATCCAGGAAATGGCGGACCGTAAGGTGGAAGGGCTCCTGATCACGCCTGTCAACCAGGGCACGGCCTACGAAGCGTTTTTGCAGAAGCTGGGCATGCCGATCGTTTGCCTGGGCAACTGGGTTTCCGATGCGCTCTCCTCCGTGATGGTCGATGAAATGCACGCCGCGCAGGACGCCATGCGGCTGGCCGCCAGCAAGGGATACCGCCGGTTGATTTTCGTGTGCCCGCCGCTGGAGGATGCCGCGAAGCTGAATATTTACTCCCACGAGCAGCGCCTGGCCGGGGTCGCGCTGGAGCGTTCCCTGTTTGGGGAGGTGCAGATCATCGACCATTCCGAGTTTTTGCAGCCGCTGTCCCAGCAGCTGCTGGCCTCATCGGAGCGCACGGCGGTGCTGTGCTCCGGGGATATCTATGCCCTGTCGGTGCTGCGCTGGGCCAAAAGCCACGGCAAGGAGATCCCCCGCGATTTTGGCTTGATGGGCTTTGACAACATCAGCGTGCTGGACTATATTGACCCGCCGCTGAGCACGGTTTCCACCAATGTGGAGGGCATTGCAAAGGTGGCCGTGGCGCACCTGATGGCCATGATCGAGGATGCATCCCTGCCCCCGCAGCGCATGTACCTGAACTATCAGGTCATTGACCGGGCATCGCTTTAATAGGCGATATGGTATGCGTACACGAATACACCTTACATGAATCCGCGCGGAACACGCAAGCCGTTTTGTACGTTTTTCACATATAATAAAGTATATATTTGCCAATAACAACCAATGTTATAGCGCTGTATTGACAAGCCATGCGGATGTGAGTATGATGTTTGTACATGGTGCGTACACGTGTACGCAGATAACGGAACCAAAGGATTGAAAGGGGTGCTCTTATGATCTTGTCCATCCACAGTACACTTCGCAAAGCGATTACCTGGGCGTTGGTCGCGGCGCTGCTGCTGTCTTGCTGCGGCGGAGCGTTCGCATCAGCCGGGGCGGAGGAGCCCATCACCATCAAATTCTGGAACAGCTTTACCGGAGCCGATGGCGACCAGCTGGTCGAGCTGGTGGATCGTTTCAACCAAAGCAATGCATACGGCATCACCGTGGAGATGGACATCTCCTCCAGCTTCAGCGATCAGCTGACCTCCGCGCTGGCTGCCGGCACAGGCCCCGCGCTGGTGCTCATGTCCAACGCCATGCGCTACCAGTTTGACGGCTACCTGCAGGATGTGTCCGATGTGTTTGCCAAGACGGGTCTGGATCAGGCGGATTTTATCCAGAGCTATCTGGACTACTGCAAGGATGGCGAAGCGATGTATCTGGTACCCTTCCAGATCGTGGGCTTCTACCTGTTCTGGAACAAGGACCTCTTTACCGCGGCCGGGCTGGATCCTGAAAAGGCGCCTGCCACCTGGGCGGAATATGAAACCTTTGCCGCCAAGCTGACCGATGCCAGCAAAAATGTATATGGCTCCGGCCTTTGCTACAACTACGCCTACCAGCTTGCCCATGTGATCCAGCGCTTCGGCGGCCTGGCCGTGACCCAGCAGGATGGCAAGTGGCAGGCAAACCTGGCTGGCAACGCAGGCTATGCCAAGTTCCTGACCAGCTTCAAAAAAATGCTGGATGAGGGCACCAATCCGCTGGAAGCCGATACCGACCCGATGATGACCGCCGGACAGATCGCCATGACGGTGTCCGGCCCCTGGATCACCGGCGGGCTGGATACCGCAGGGATCAACTATGGCATCGCGCTGCTCCCGCAGGATGATGCCGGCGTCATGAACTCCGTGGAAGTGCTCGGCTTTGGCGTGCCCACCGTCGCCACCGATGCGGAAAAACAGGCTGCCTACCGCTTCATCCAGTGGTGGAACACCGAGGATGCACAGGGCAGCAGCCCCGCGCTGGAGTGGGCGCTGAAAAACGGTTTCCCCGCCTATACCTACTCCGTGCAGGCCAAGGAAAGCTACCAGAGCAGCGAAAAACTGCGCATCACCTCCTCCGCCGATCCCAAGGCTCCGACTAACTTCTTTGTGGATTCCCGCTTCCCGGACACCGGCTCCATGCTCATGGACGTGCTTGCGCCCATGGTGCAAAGCATCGTGTTTGACAACACCGATGTGAATGCCGCCCTGGAAGCCGCCCAAAAGACGGCCGATGGCATCGTGGCAGGCTTCAACCAATAATCTCCGTGCGTGGCCGGACGGCGCGCCTTGTGCCGTCCGGCTTTGGTATCAAGACAGGGAGGCAATGCGGATGACTCCAGTCAGGCGTTTGCTCACGTATTTGAACCCACCGTCGCGCAGCGCGTATTTCTTTGTGGCGCCCTCCATCCTGCTGCTGCTGGCCTTTAACCTCACGCCCCTGATCGCCTCCTTTGGGCTCAGCCTTTCCAGCGCCTCCATGACGCTGGATCGGATCTCCTTTGTGGGTCTGGAGCAGTTTGTGCGCATCCTCTCGGACGCGCGTTTCCTAAACAGCCTGAAAGTCACGGCGATCCTGACGCTGCTGGAGGTTCCCCTGCAGGCGTTTGGCGCGATGGTCATCGGCGCGATGGTGGCCAACAACAGCTTTTGGAACAAGACGCTCCGCGCCGTGTATTTTCTGCCGATCATCTGCTCGGCTACGGTCATCGGCATCATGTGGCGGATGATCCTCCATTCCAACGTAGGCTTTGTGACCTACGCGCTCAGCCTGATGGGCCTGGGCAAGATCAATTTTCTCAACAGCGCGCAAACGACCATCTTCGTGGTGTCCTTCCTGTCCCTGTGGCGCAGCTTTGGCGTGTCGGCCATTATCTATGTAACGGCAGTGCAGCAGGTGAATCCTTCCCTGTACGAGGCCGCCCAACTGGATGGCGCGGGGCGCATCCGCCAGTTTCTCAACGTAACGGCGCCCTCCATCCGCCCTACGTTCTGGTTCATTCTGATGACCCGATTTGCAGGCTCCCTGCAGATTTTCGATATTATTTATGTGACGACCGGCGGCGGCCCCAATTTCACGACTGAATCCACGGTGGCCTATGTCTATGCGCGTGCGTTTGCCTCGGGCGGGGATATGGGGTACGCCTCGGCCATGTCCATGGTGCTGTTTGCCTTCATCATGCTGGTAACAGTGCTGCTGTACCGCAGAATGATCAGGGAGGATTAGGCGATGGACAGACAAAAAAAACAGCCCCTGTGGGCTGCCATTCCGGCGCAGGCGCTGCTCATCGTGCTGGCGGCGTTGGTGCTGCTGCCGCTTTTATGGCTGGTGCTCAGCGCTTTCAAGCCGGAAAAGGAAATCGTCTCCTGGCCGCCAACGTTCTGGTTTCGCACCTTTACGCTGGAGCATTTTGCCACGGTGGATAAGCGCATCGACATCACGCGGTACCTGCTCAACTCTGTGATCTTTGCCTGCGGCACCACGTCCCTTGCGGTGGTGGTGAACAGCCTTGCGGGCTATGCCTATGCCCGGATGCAGTTCAAAGGCAAAAATTTTCTGTTTCTGCTTACGCTGGCGACCATGATGATCCCATTTCAGGTGATCATGGTGCCATCCTTCCTGGTGGTGTACAAGATGGGTCTGTACAACACCTATCTGGGGCTGATCCTCCCGCGGGTGGCGGTGGCGGCCTCCATCTTCATGATGCGCGCGGCCTTCTCGGGCATTCCCAAGGAGCTGGAAGATGCCGCCAGGATCGATGGCCTGCATGAGTTTGGCATCTTCACGCGGATCATGCTGCCACAGGTCAAATCCACGCTCATCTGCATGGTGGTGCTGAGCATCAACGGATCGTGGAACGATCTGCTCTGGCCCATGCTGGTGGCCACGGACACCAAAATGCGCACCCTGGCCAACGGGCTGGCGCTGTTTGTGGGGCAACACACGATCCAGTACGGCGCGGCGTTTGCCGGCGCGCTCATTTCGATCTTGCCCATGCTGCTGTTGTACCTGTTTGGCCAGCGGTATTTTGTGGAAGGCATGGTCGGTTCCGGACTGAAAGCCTGACGATATGAGGTGTAACGATGGTCATCAAACTGCTTAGCAATGCGGCCTACCTGCGGGGGACGATCGATGGGCGGCTGTTCAGCTCCTTTTTGGAACACATGGGAAGGGTGATCTATACCGGCATTTACGAGCCCGGCCATCCCACGGCGGATGACCAGGGCTTTCGCGGGGATGTGCTGCAGGCCGTGCGCCAGATGGGCGTGACGGCGGTGCGGTACCCGGGCGGCAATTTTGTGTCCAACTATCATTGGCAGGATGGCGTTGGCCCTGCGGCGCAGCGCCCACGCCGTGTGGAGCTGGCATGGCGCTCCGTGGAGACCAACGCCTTCGGCCTCAACGAGTTCATGCGCTGGGCAGCCAAGGCTGGCGCACAGCCGATTTTGACCGTCAACCTGGGCACACAGGGCATTGAAAACGCTCTGGAGCTGCTGGAGTATTGTAACCACGACCAGGGCACCTTTTTCAGCGATCTGCGCCGCAGCCACGGCATCGCGCAGCCCTACCGTGTGCAAACATGGTGCCTGGGCAATGAAATGGACGGGCACTGGCAAATCGGCCATAAAACGGCGCAGGAATACGCGCGCCTGGCCGCCGAAACCGGGCGGGCGATGAAGCGGCTGGATCCGGACATCCAGCTGGTGGCCTGCGGCAGCTCCAAGTCGGACATGGCTTCCCACCCGGCGTGGGATCTGGAAGTGCTGGAGCAGGTGTACGGCATTGCGGACTATCTGGCACTGCACCAGTACTACGGCGGCCAGGAGATGGGCACGGCAAGCTTCCTGGCGCAGTCGCTGGACATGGAGGCGTATTTTGACACCATCCGCGCCGCGATCACAGTCATGCGCAAGAAAACCCGCAGCCAGGCGCCCATGTACATCAGCCTGGACGAGTGGGGCGTGTGGTCCAAAGCGGAGCATTCCATCGGACGCGCCTTTGAGCGCACCCCCTGGAACATCGCGCCGGTGATTGACGAGCAAGCCTATACTATGGAAGATACGCTGCTGTTTGCCAGCATGCTGCTGGCTGTGCTCAAGCATGCCGATATCGTCAAAATCGCTTGCCAGGCACTGCTCACAAACATCAGCGCGTGCATCATGACCACGCCGGACGGGGGCATCTGGCTGCAGCCGATTTATTATGTGTTTATGATGGTCGCCAGGCATGCGCAGGGGCAGGTGCTGCACACGGTGGATGTGGCGATGCCTCACTACGCCTGCGATGCCTTTGACCGCGTGCCCGTGCTGGACCATGTGCAGACCCTGCGTGAGGATGGCGTGGAGGCCGTTTGCTTTGCCGTGAACCGCTCGCAAACAGAGACCCTGACGCTGCAGTGGCAGCTGGAGCATTTGCACCCGGTCAAGATCGAGGAGTTTACGGTGCTCAGCGCGCCGGACAAAAACATGACCAACCGCAGCCACCCCGAGGCGATCCGCCCCTGCGCGGGGCAGGGCGCGCGGCTGGCGGGGGATACCTGCCAGGCGGATGTGCCGCCGCTTTCCTTTTGCATGCTTCGGGTTTCATTACACAACGGAGGAGGGCAAAGCGATGCCAGTGTGTGAGGATGGCAGCCCGTGGATCCAGCAGCGTGCCGACCCCTATGTGTTGCGCACGCCCGAGGGCTGGTACTATTTCTTAGCCACGGTGCCGGAGTATGACCGTATCGCCATCCGCCGTGCCCGCTCGCTGGAGGCGCTGCCCGGCGCGCCGGAAACCGTTGTGTGGCGGCGGCATGCGCACGGCCCGATGAGCCGGCACATCTGGGCGCCGGAAATGCACTGGCTGGACGGCCAATGGTACATTTACTTTGCGGCGGGGGAAAAGGATGATCCTTGGAAAATCCGGCCCTATGCGCTGGTGTGCGCCGGAAACGATCCGCTGGCCGATCCTTGGGCGGAGTGCGGGATGGTGCAGGCCGCCCCGGACGATGCGTTTTCGTTTCAGGATTTTTCGCTGGATATGACCGTGTTCACAGCCCAAGGCCGCCGCTACGCGGTGTGGGCGGAAAAAGTGAACGTAGGCAAAAAAATATCCAACCTGTACATCGCCGAGATGGCGACGCCCACACGTCTGAAAACGGCGCAGGTGCTGCTGACCACCCCGGACTACGCATGGGAGCGGCAGGGTTTCTGGGTCAACGAGGGGCCCGCCGTGCTCCAGCGCGGGGGCAGGGTTTTCCTGACCTACTCGGCCAGCGAGACCGGGGCCTGCTATTGTATGGGCATGCTGACCGCGCGCCAGGATGCCGATCTGCTGGACCCCCAAAGCTGGCGCAAGGAGAGGTTCCCCGTGCTGGCTACGGATGAGCGGCGGCATTTGTATGGGCCCGGCCACAACTGCTTTACCCAGGACGCGGATGGGCGGGACATCCTGGTGTTTCATGCCAGGGATGGGGAGGCCGCCCCGGGCGATCCGCTGGACGATCCCAACCGCCATGCCCGTTTGCGTGTTGTGCAGTGGGATCCCGAGGGCTGCCCCCGCTTTGCCTGAACAAGGCCGTGCCGCGCAGGGGCATCCGGGCGGCGCATGCGCCGCGCAACGCCGCGTTGAGCCCTGCGAGGCTTCTCATTGGGCAGCACCACGGTGATGATGCCAGCCATAATCAAAGACCCATGGATGGACGCTCAGGTCCATCCATGGGTCTTTGAACGCAACGGGATGCGGCGCGGGGTGGCGGGCGGGATGCGCCAGGGCACGCAGCGGGGTGTAAGCTTGCGGTGCGGCGTCTGCGCATGCACGCCCTGCAGCCGGCTGTACGGGCGCCCGCACGCTGGCTGCGCCGGCGCGATCCGATGTGCCCAGCCGTGCGGCCTTGGTTACTGCCCGGCCGAATGAAACAGCTCGTAGTACCATTTCATATAACGCACGCGCCCGTAGGTCCCCTGAAAGGGAAGGCGGTCGTACTTGAACACATTTACCTGCACGGAAAGCGGCTGGATGGCCACCGCGTCGCTGTCCGTCACGCGGATGTACTCGGCGCGCTGCGCCATCTCCTGGCGGAAGGTGGCGGCCTCGCCGCTGACCAGCGAGCGCGTGGCGCTAATGCTGGCTGTGTTCATGATGGGAAAGGTGAGCCCGCCCAGGAACAGCAGCGCCAGGCAAATGCTCAGGTACAGCGCGCCAAAGCGCTGCCCGAGGGTCTTGCCGGCCTCAAGGAGCGCCTGGGCAGCCTGCACCCCGGCCTGTGCACGGCGCTCGGCCAGGCGGATCAGCGCGCCTGCCCAGTAGATCATGCAGCCGATGGCCATCAGCACAAAGTAAAGGTACACGGCGTTATGGTAGCGCTCAAAGGTGTAGCCGACCCCGGTATACAGGCCGGTGGTCAGCGATGCGGCAAACGTGCCAAACAGCAGCACCCCCACCAGCAGCGGATGGCGGAAGCGCTGCGCGCTCTGCTGCAGCGGCTGTGCCAGCGCAGGCAGGATGAGCATGCCCGCCGCCAGCAGTTGGGGCGAGAGCCACTGCCCGGTGAGCTTGAGCGCCTCCTGCACGGAGGCAAGCACCGCATAGGGCACGCCCGTTGGGGTAAAATCAGCCCCCACACGCAGGGCATTGCCCGGCGAAAGAAAGCT
This sequence comes from Clostridiales bacterium Firm_12, assembly GCA_001604115.1. GTDB lineage: Bacteria > Bacillota > Clostridia > Christensenellales > Aristaeellaceae > CAXXOK01. The sequence goes on from LVAR01000097.1 coordinate 7,883, forward strand.
GATGGCAAACGAGGCGCCAAAGGCGAGCAGCGTCATCAGGCTTTGCCAGCGGATGCGGGAGCGTGTGGCAAAGCTGCCCACGGCCACCAGCCCCAGCATGACCATCCCGGCCAGCGCGGGGCCAAAAAACATGCCGCCCAATAAAAAACCACATACGGGCGCCAGCACGCTGCGCAGGGCACGGCGGCGGTGCCCCTCCGCACCCCCCAAACGCAGCAGCAGCCCCAGTGTGAGCAACAGCGTGCACACCGCCGTCACATAATTGCCGCCGTTATGCCAAAACAGCCCATACCCGATGTGCGGCATGAACTGCACGCACAGCAGCAGCACCGCGGCATAGCTGATCCAAAACGCCGCGCGCGGCGCCTTAAGCTGGTGCCGGGTCACGCCCTTGAGCGCATACCCCACGGAAAGGCACAGCAGCAACAGCTGCGCCCAGTTGCTCAGGAAATACAGCCGGATGTCAAAGATGAGCGGGTTGAGCGCAAACAAAAAGGTGGATACAAAATATCCCTGCCAGGTGCGGTAGGTGTCCAGGGTGGTGGCCACCATGGCCTTGAGCACCGCGGGCAGGGAGTGCGTCTGCACCCACGCGGTGGCAGCAGGCAGGGTAAAGCCAAAATCATCATCGGCGGGGTAGTTGTACAGCGCAATGATTGCCAGCGGCACCAGCGAGAGGATCGTGAGCACGGCCAGCACCTTGGCCAGCGTAGCCCGGGAGAAGCTGAGCCCCACCCAAAAATCGCGCGCCCTGGCCGCGCCCTGTTGCATCCGTGCCTTCAAAGCCACCCACCCTTTCCGAAAAACGCCGCTCACAGGCGGGTTCGCATGCGCTTATCCTAGCATCCGGCGGCGGGAAAGTCAACCGCCGAAGGCATTGGCGCAGGGCAAGGCAGCCTTTGCGTGCGGGTGCAGATGCTCGGGGAGGCGCGCTGCGGCAGGGCAAAGGGCGCAACCTGCGGCGCACCCGCCCCCCTTTTTTATGTTTTTTGAGAAAACGGCAAATTAACGCCGGTTGTAACTGCCCAGGTAACTGACCTGCGTTATACTGGCAGCGTACCATACAGAAACGAGGGTTTGCATCATGGTTGTTAATAGTCTGCTGGCACTGGCGATTGCTCTGCTGTTTGGCCTCCCCCTGAACCCCGCCGCATTGCCGAGCGATCTGGCACAGCCCCAGGAGATCATCATGATGGAGGATGGGTCACTGCTCACCATTGAAGATTCGGATGTCCCGCTTGCGGGTCCCCAGCAAATCAGCGGCAGTGCATCCCCTCAGCAGGGTGCCCCCGGCGGCAACCATGTAACCGCGCCCACCGTCGCGCCGACCGCGACCCATGCGCCGGCTGCAACAGCCGTGCCGACCGCAACTGCTGTGCCCACCGCTACGGCCATGCCTACCGCAACGGCCGCGCCGACCGCAACGGCCGCGCCGACCGCTACCCTTGCGCCGACTGCCACGGCCGCACCATCCGCCACACCTTCCGCGACCGCCGCACCCACTGCGGAGCCCACGCTGGCGCCTGCACCTGCGCCCACGGCCGCCCCCAACGCAGCGCAGCGCCTGCTGCAACGCGCCTATACGCTCCTTGCGCAGTACAATGCGGCCACCACCCCCAACGCGAAGAAGGAAGTGCTGGAAGCGCCCAACTACGCGCTGGGCAACGATGCCTTCCGCACCAAGCTGCTCAACGATATGGGCGGTATGTGGGAAGCGGTGGAGGAAGAAGTGGTGGATGCCACCCAATACCAGCAGGGCAAGACGCTCTTTGCCCAGGTGTATATGAGCGGCCTGGCCAGCGACTTCACCCCCGTGGTGTATGCCACCCAGAACGCCGACCGCTCCGGCAACCAGTGGGCCACCAACATGGTCTATGATGAAACCACCGGGCTGTGGATGGAGTATGTCAAAAAACATCCCTACAACGATAACCGCGTGAGCTACGGCATGACGGCGCTCGCCGGTGAAGGAACCTTGGACGCGCTGCAGGATACTATGCAGACCAGTGATTTATGGCAAGCGGTGGCTGTGCCGGCTGCTGGCGATGCTCCCGCTGCTATGGAAATGGCCGTCGCGTTGGATGCTGCGGAGGATCCGGCACAAGCCGCCCCGGTGATCCCGGCCGAGCCCACTGACGCAGCCGCAACCACCGCAGTTGTTACCCCCGCCATAGTTTCCGCCCCCGTCGCCGAAGCAGCTGCCCCCGCCGAAGCAGCTGCGCCAGCCGCTGACACGGCCCCTGCCCAAGCGACCGCCTTCACGACGGAAGCCACGCCCGCCGATGCTGCCGCCCCCGCCGGGGAAACCGGCCCTTCTACTGATGCAGCATAACGCTACACGGCATCAAAAAACCCGCTCCCCATCTGGGCAGCGGGTTTTTGATGTCAGCTATACGTTACCAATCCCCCCGCCGAGCTGTTGGCAGTAAAGGCTTAGCTTGCAGCTGCAGGCCAAAGCGAACAAGAGGTTGTTTGCTTTGCGCAACACAGGCATAGGGTATCGCTTGTTTGCGTGCAGCAGGGCATGCAATACAGCATGCATCCTGTTCAATGCCAATGCGTCTGGATACGCAGCCAGTCCATTCGCCGGAAGGGCGCGGTTCAAAACACCCGCTGTGCCCTTGGTTTGATCCGGCTCGGCCATACGGAAGGGAAACCCGTCTGGCCATGGCCGCGGGGTCAGCCCGCTTCCCTCCGGCGTCGGCAAAGGGCTACGCCCCCTGTCCGGCACCGCTGCTGCGGGGCAGTTCATCCGCCTGCAAATAGTCGTGTGCAAACTGCGCATACAGGGCAGCGCCGCGCTCCAGCGCCGCCTCATCCACAGTAAAGGTATCATTATGGTTGGCAGCCGTGAGCCCCAGCGCCGCGTTGCGTGCGCCAATAAAACAAAACAGCGCCGGGATCCGCTCCATGTACTGTGCAAAATCCTCGCTGCTCATCAGCGGGGGCATCTCCCGCAGGGCGTCCGCTCCGTACAGCCGGGTGGCCGCATCCCGCGCCAGCGCCGTGAGCGCAGGGGTTACGTTTTGCACCGCAGGCGCCAGGTACTGATAGTCCAGCGTGATGCTCGCCCCATGCACTGCGGCGGCATGCTCCGCCGCGCGGCGCAGCAGCGGCTCCACCTGCCTGCGCACAGCCCGGTCGTGCGTGCGCACCGTGCCCACCAGCGTCACTTCATCCGCGATGATGTTGAAGCGCTTGCCCCCATGGATCTCCCCAAACGTCAGCACCAGCGGCACATGCGGATCCACCGCGCGGGAAACGATCGTCTGCGCCGCCGTGACCACCGCTGCCGCCGCCACGATGGCATCCACCCCTTGGTGCGGCGCGCTGCCGTGCGCCGCCGTGCCGTGCACTGTGAGCGTGAAATTATCGCAGCTTGCCATGCGGCTGCCTTGCTCAATGCTGAAATAGGGTGAGTCCAGATCGCCCCAGATGTGCATGCCAAAGATCGCGTCCACCCCGTCCAGCACACCCTGACGGATGCAGTGCTCCGCCCCTGCGTTTACTTCCTCCGCCGGCTGAAAAAGGAAACGCACCTCGCCGGCCAGCTCCGCCCGCAAACTGTGCAGGATGCGCGCCGCACCCAGCAGCATCGCCGTGTGCGTATCATGCCCGCAGGCATGCATCACGCCGGGGTTCTCGCTGGCGTAAGGCAGCCCTGTGCGCTCCTGGATGGGCAGGGCGTCAATATCCGCGCGCAGCATCAGGGTGCGGCCGCGCTGCACGGGCGCCTCGCCCCGGAGCACCCCTACCAAGCCCGTGCTGCCTAGGATGGGCATGACGGGGATGCCCAGCGCCGTCAGCTCCCGGGTGATGAACGCCGTGGTCGCCACCTCCTGCCAGCTCAGCTCCGGGTGGCTGTGCAGGTGGCGTCTGGTGTGAAGGATGTAGTCCCGCTGCCCGGCGGCCAGTTGGCGTATGTCCATGCGCAATCTCCTTCGCGGGGCGGCACAAGGCTGCCCGGGTCGCTCAAATGCTGTACTCCAAAGTTTCCCCATCCTGCCGCGTGGCGGTGTTGAACAGCAGCACGCACTCCCGCTTGGCCTTGACGCCCATGTTGTAGTGCCCCATACCTTCGGTGTTGAATACGTCCCAGTGTATGCGGCGATTCATCCGCGTGGGCTGGTCGTGCACCGGCTGCACGCGTGGGTCATGGCAGGCGTCCGGCCAATAATACGGGTCAAACACATCCACGGTATCCTCGCCCGCCCCGGTCAGCAGCACATAGTGCTCGCAGTCCAGGTGCAGGCGTACCACCGCCGCCCCGCCCTGCTGCAGCGCTGCGATGATGCGGCTGCTCTGCCCCAGATATACCTCGTCCGCAGTCAGCACCTCGCAGCGCACCGGCCATTTTTTCATCTGGCTGAAGTGGTTCAGCCAGTTTGCCAGGAAGGTCATGGCAAAGGGGCTGGTGCCGTTCTTGCACGGCTCCCCGGTCGCGTCAAAACAGTCCATGCAGTAAAGGTTGATAAACTTGATGACCTCCGGGCGGATGTCCTCCCGGTCATACAGAAAACTCAAGGCATTGCACAGGGTGGTGGGGCCACAGTCGTATTCAGTAATTTGGTAACTCAGGGGGTTTTTCATGCGCATGCCTCCGCCGGCCTTGATGGGTCTTGCCTTGAAAATAGAATGATTATAGGGCAGCACGCCGCGCGCGTCAACCGTTTTCTGCGCGGCAGGGCCGGCGGCGGCAGGTTTTCTGGGGCTCCCGCCTTGCGCGCCCCGCCGCTATGCCGTATACTGTTTGCGTTGCGGGTACACGCCTGTTTCAAACAAGCCAGAAAGGTGTATTCCTTACATGCCATAACCCTTGACAAAGGGCGGCAAAATAATTACACTATTCATACGCAATTACTATGTTAATGGGAGGCGATGGCGATGTCAAGTACCTTCTTCACGCTGCCGGTGGCAACCAAGGGGATCCGATGTATGCCTTCGCCGTGCGGTCTGTCAAAAATGAAGCTGTAACCAACCCCACCGATTGAAAGGATGGTACCACCATGATGATTGTGAACCACTCCAAGCGGCTGCTGAGCCTGCTTTTGTCCGTACTGTTGCTGCTGGGCGGCGTGTCCCTGGCCGGCGCGGAAGGCGCCGAAAAGGTCGTGAACATTGGCGTGACCAGCACGCTGGGCAGCCTGAACCCCCTGCTGATGGATGCGGGCGAGCTCAATAAATATGCGCAGGGCTTCCAGTTTCTGCCCCTGTTTGACCTGGACGCGGAGCTCAACTATGTCGGGCTCATCGGCAAGTCCTTCTCCACTGAAGATAACCTGACCTACACCGTCAAGATCGACGAAAACGCCACCTGGAGCGACGGCGTGCCCATCACCGCGGACGATGTGGTGTTTACCGCCCTCAAGCTCACCAGCAAGGCCGTGGGCAACCTGACCATGGTGGGCTACGCCGCACTCGCCGGGTTTGACGAAAACGGCAACTCCCCGGACGAGGCCACCGAAATCGAAGGCGTCGCCAAGGTGGATGACAAGACCGTGAACTTCGTGTTCAAGGCGCCCACGTCGCAGGCGACGTTCGTCAACTCCTTTGCGCGCTATTTGCTCACCATCCCCAAGCACAAGCTGGGGAGCGTGCCCACCGCCGAGCTGGCCACCACCGATTGGTTCGGCCATCCCGAAGTGGTCAGCGGCCCCTATATCGTCACGGATTTTGACGCCAACCATTACATCAGCTATACCGCCAACCAGAACTACTGGCGCGGCGCGCCCAAGGTCGGCAAGCTGAACATCAAGATCGTGGAGGGCAGCCAGCTGTATGCCGGGCTCCAGTCCGGCGAGATCGATTTTGTACAGCAGACCACCGGCGCCATCCCCCAGGAGGATCAGGCCAGTGTCGAGGCGCTGACCAATGTGACCAGCGTGCGGGAAAAGCCCCTCACCAGCCAGCTCACGTTCTTCAACACCGCCAAGGTGAGCGATGTGCGTGTGCGCCAGGCCATCCTCTACGCCATCGACCGTAACCTCCTGCTGGAAGGCCTGCTGGAAGGCCGCGGCGAAGTGGTGGATGGGTTCCTTTCCAGCCTTTCGCCTTTCCATGACGATACCATCGTGCCTACGCCCTATGACCCCGAAAAGGCTAAGGCGCTCTTGGCCGAGGCAGGCTGGGATGGCAGCCAGAAGCTCACCTTCATCATCGACTCGGGCGATAATACGTTTGTGCAGGGCGCAAGCGTGATCGTGGCGCAGTTGGCCGAAGTGGGTGTGCAGGCTGAGATCCGCACGGTGGATTTTGCCTCCATCTGGAACTACATTTTCGCGGGGGATTTTGACCTGTTCTCCGTGCAGTACACCCTTACGCCCATTGATCCGTTCCCGGATGTGAACTGGCTGCTGGGCGCCGGCAACTTCCTGGGCTATGAGAACGCCGAGGTACTCACCCTGCTTGGCCAGATCGGCAGCGCCAAGACGGACGAGGAGACCCGCAGCATCTACAGCCAGATCAACCGCATCACCCAGGCGGATGTGCCGCTGTTCAACGCCTACGTGGTGGCGCCGCTGGGCGCGGTGAACAACCGCCTGGTGAACGCAGAGCCCCATGTGTACGGCTCCTTTAACAATGTGGAGCTGTGGGATGTGGCGCCGTAACCGATCTGTGGTATAATAACCGCATACCGTAGGGAGGCCGTTTGTGCGGACATGAACGGCCTCCCCTTTATCTGGGGGTAGGGAATGAAAGGTTTGCTAACCGTGGAAGGGCTCAGCGTCGCCTTTGCGGGCGAGGGCGGCGAGGCGACTTATGTGGATCAGGTAGCCTTTCATGTGGATGAAGGCGAGACGGTGTGCATCGTAGGCGAATCCGGCTGCGGCAAGAGCGTGACCGTGCTGTCCATGATGGGGCTTTTGGGCGATGGCGGCCGGGTGACGCAGGGCAGCGTGCGCTTTGAGGGGCAGGAGCTGCTCACCCTTTCGGAAAAAGAGCTGGATCAGGTGCGCGGCAACCGCCTGACGATGATTTTTCAGGATGCCACCAGCGCGCTCAACCCGGTGTTTACCATTGGCAATCAAATCACGGAAGCGATCCGCGCCCACCTGCCGCTAGGCAAGCAGGAGGCGCAGGCGCGCGCCATCGGGCTTTTGCGCCGCGCAGGGCTGAGCGATCCGGAGCGTGTGATGCGCAAATACCCGCACACCCTTTCCGGCGGCATGCGCCAACGGGTAATGATCGCCATCGCGCTGGCCTGCGAACCGCGCCTGCTGATTGCCGATGAGCCCACCACCGCGCTGGATGTGACCATTCAGGCGCAGATCATGCGCCTGCTCAAGGACCTCAAAAAAGAATACCGTATGGCGCTGCTGCTCATCACCCATGATATGGGGCTGGTGGCGGAAATGGCTGACCGCGTGCTGGTGATGTATGCCGGTCAGGTGGTGGAGGAGGCGGATGTAGCCACCCTCTTTGCCACGCCGCGCCACCCGTACACGCGCGCGCTGCTCAAGTCCGTGCCCAACATCCGCGATGGGGCGGAGCGCAGGCTGGATTCCATCGGCGGCACCGTGCCGGAGCAGTACCAGGGCATCCGGGGCTGCCGCTTTTACAACCGCTGCGAGATGGCCGTGCCCGCCTGTGAGCACATGCCCCAGCAGATGGAGGCCGTGCTGGGCAGCCGCGTGCGGTGCTGGCGCGCCGCCGAGGGCGCGCCCCCCGAGGAT
>LVAR01000098.1 GCA_001604115.1 Clostridiales bacterium Firm_12
CAATGCAGCCGAACCGGCGTAACCTACGCATTTGTCTGACATCCTGCCTGCACCCAGGCTCCGCGACCTGCGGCAAAAAGCCGGATGCGCCGTGCGGTGTTGCAAGCAAGCCTGCCCCGCCGTTACTGTGTTGTGCCGAACCACAAGTAAACCCCCGCCGTTGCCGCTCGGGCATGGCGGGGGTTTTTGCAGCCGCATCTGGGCGTTATGTTCAGCATGGTATCTGAAAGCGGTATGGCCACGCGGGTTGGTTTACCCAGCCGCTGCCAGTCATGGCGGGCTCTGCGGCCGCAGGCACGCCGCCGCGCCTGGCAGCCGTCCGGCATGCAGCGCACTATACCCCGGCCAGCAGGCCGTGCGGCACTACTCCGCCAGTGCCTCCCGCAGGGTAATGCCTTTGATGTGCCACTGGTTATTCTCCTTGACCAGCGTGGCGGAATAACGCCCTGCCTGCCATTTGGGCGGAGTCTCATACGTTTCGCCAAAAAGCTGGCGCGCCGTGTCCGCATAGGCGCGGTTCAGCCGCCCGTCGATGCGCGGGATACGTTCCACAAACTCCGCTCGCGCAGTGCTCTCCCACGGCCAGCACCACATCCATGTGAGCTCGAGCCGATGGTCGATGCCGCGTACGGTGTAGCAAAGGTACGGGCTTTGCCCGTCAATGGCCTGGATCAGATTTTCATCCCGCTGCAAATAACTGCTTTGGAAAAACTTGTTCAGCTCGGTTGGTTCCTCGCCCATCATGATGACCTGCGCGCGCTTGGCCATACCGTCCTTGAGCACCACATAGACGTTGGTGGCGTTCATCGCGTAATAAAACGTGACGGTAAAAAGCCCCAACAGCACTATGATGAGCAGCAGCCTGCTCGCCAGGTACCAGATAAACCGGCGCAGCTTGGTCATGGCGGGTCTCCTCCTGTGGCATATGCCTAGGGGGATTATACAGGAAAACGCCGTGCGTGGCAAGGCGGCGGGTACACCGCCGGCCGGGCTCACGCCTGCTCAAAGAGCATAGCCATCAAGCGTGTGCCGTCCGCGAGCAACGGCGTGCCCATGGCTTCGCTTTCGCTAAACTTGCGCCGGGGCGCCGCGTCGCCTGCCCGCGCGGCTGCGCCGCTGCGGCTGTCATACAGCGCGTAGGGCACGGGCGCGCCGTCATGGGTGCGGGTGGTCAGCAGCGTGGGGTGGTCGCTGAGCAGCAGCAGGCGGTAGGGTTCTCCCTGCCGGTCCAGCCCCGCCATCAGCGGCCGGAGCACGCGGTCGTTCACATGGCGGATCGCCAGCAGCTTTTTCTCCAGGCTCCCGGCATGCGCCATCTCATCGGGCGCCTCCACATGCACAGCGGCAAAATCATACCCCTGCGAAAGCAGCGCATCCAGCGCGCAGGCCGCCTTGCCCTCGTAATTCGTGTCCAGATCGCCGTTTGCGCCGGCCACTTTGGGGGTGTAAAGCCCGCTCAGCGCGGCGATGCCCCACACCAGCGGCACCGCGCTCACCACCGCGCCGCGCCGGTGGTACTTATGCTCAAAGTTCTCCAGCTTCATGGCGGTGGCCGCGCCCCACGGCCAGATCATGTTGGCCGGGAGCAGCCCATCCGCCACGCGGCTGCGGTTCACGGGGTGGTCGCGCAGCACATCGTAGCTCAGGCGCATCAGCGCGCGGATGTCCTCGCACAGCCGAAGGGTGGCCGCATCATCGGTGGCGCGCACCATCTGGGGCAGGTGCGCGGCGATGTCCTCCCCCAGCACGTTGTGCGGCTCGGTGAGCCGCAGGGCGGCCAGATCGCACGCCGCGCTGTGCATGACGCCGATGTGCCGGAAGGTGTCCGTGATGTGGATGTGCAGCCCCGCAGCCGCCATCGCCTCCGCAAAGGCGGGGTGCTCCGTAAGGCTCCGCATCAGGCTAAGCGCCTGCTCCCCGTGGATGTTTCCGCCATTGTGGCTATGGATGGTCAGCCCATCCCCCTGCGGCAGCACGGCGCACAGGTTCACGCGCAGGCTCAGGCTGCCCGGTGCAAGCAGGATGCCCATTCCGGCGGCCTCCAGCACGCTGCGCCCCGTATAGCAGGTGCGCGGGTCATTGCCGAAAATGCTCAGGATGGCCGTATCGCTCCCGGGCGCAAGGCCATGCGGCACAGTCTGCACCCGGCCGAGCATGCCGCCTGCCACGCGGTCAAACGCATCAAGATCAAGGCTTTCCAGCGGGGTCTTGCCGCCCAGCGCTTCCAGCGCCGTATCCGCCATGCCATCGCCGATCACCAGTACATATTTCACGGGTCTGCCTCCCTTACGGCGCATAGTAGCAAAAGTATACCCCGTGCCGCGCCGCGTGGCAAGCAAGGTGCCGCAAAAGTACAATCCGCGCCCGCCCGCTTGGCAAGGGTGGCCTGCATCGTGTATACTGTCCCGGTAAGCCACAGCAAAGGAGCGCGTTCACACAGCATGAAACGCATCGTACTCACAGGCGGCGGCACCGCCGGCCATGTGACCCCCCATATGAGCCTGATCCCGCGCCTGATCGCGGCGGGGTATGAGCTGCACTACATCGGCACCGAGCGCGGCATCGAGCATACGCTCATCTCGCAGATCCCCGGGGTGACCTACCACGTGGTGCAGAGCGGCAAACTGCGCCGCTACTTTAGCCTGCAAAACTTTACCGACCCGTTTCGGGTGCTGCACGGGGCGTTTACCTCCGTGCGCCTGATGCGAAAGCTCAAGCCGGACGTGTGCTTTTCCAAGGGCGGCTTTGTGAGCGTGCCGGTGGTCATTGGCGCATGGCTGGCGCATGTGCCCACCGTGTGCCACGAAAGCGACATCACCCCCGGGCTGGCCAACCGTATCAGTGCCAAATTTGTGGATCGGGTTGCCACCACCTTCCCCGAATGTGCCAAGGCGCTGGGCAGCAAGGCCGAGACCACCGGCACGCCGCTGCGCCCGCAGCTCTTTGTGGGGCAGCGGCAAAAGGGGCTGGCCATGGCGGGTTTCACCGGGGAAAAGCCTGTGCTGCTGATGACCGGCGGGAGTCTTGGCGCGCAGAGCGTGAACCAATGCCTGCGCGCCTGCCTTCCGTCCTTGCTGCCCCGGATGGACGTGCTGCACCTGTGCGGCAAGGGCAACCTTGCGCCGGAGCTGGAAGGGCTGGCAGGCTATTGCCAGTTGGAATTTTTGGGCGATGACATGGCCGATGCGCTGGCTGCCGCGGACATCGTGCTCAGCCGCGCGGGCAGCAACACCCTCAGCGAACTGCTGGCGCTGGCCAAGCCCATGCTGCTGGTGCCCTACCCCCTGAGCGCCAGCCGGGGCGATCAGATCCGCAATGCCGAAAGCTACGCCCGCCAGGGGCTGGCGCATGTGCTGTTGCAGGAATCCATGACCCCGGACACCCTGACGGCCGCCATCGACAACCTGCTGGCGCAAAAGGACGCCCTACGCGCCACCATGGAGGCATACCCCCTCAAAGACGGCACGGACGCCGTGCTGCGCATGATCGAGGAAGTGCAGCAGCAAAGGCGCGCCCGCTAGCCGCAGGCAGCCGGATCACGGCTCGCGGCTTGCCAAGCCCGGCGTTTCGGGCTATACTGTGCAGGGTTGAATCCCGATAGAATCGATGTGAAGAAATGCCGCCCCGTGCGGTCATTGCAATGCAACCGGCATGCGCCGCGCCGCGATGCAGCGGCCGCCCCGCGCATGCCTAAAACACCAAGGGAGAGATGCTTACATGGCTCGATTGTTCGGTACCGACGGCGTGCGTGGCATTGCCAATACGGAGCTCACCTGCGAGCTGGCTTTCCGCCTGGGGCAGGCCAGCGCGGCGGTGCTCGCCAGCGATGTGCGCCGCCCCACGATTCTGGTCGGGCGGGATACCCGCATCAGCGGTGAAATGCTGGAAAGCGCGCTGGTGGCGGGCATTTGCAGCGTTGGTGCGCGCGCCGTGCTCGTGGAAGTGATGCCCACCCCCGCCATCGCTTACCTGACCCGCTACTTTGAGGCGGATGCGGGCGCGGTGATCAGCGCCAGCCACAACACCGTGGAGTACAACGGCATCAAGTTCTTTGACAAAAACGGCTATAAGCTGCCCGACGCCCTGGAGGATAAAATCGAGGAGATCGTGCAAAACGGCCTCCCGGCGGAGTTTGACATGCCCATCGGCGAGCGGGTCGGCCGCCCTGTGCGCCAGCGCAACGCCATCCGCCGTTATGTGGATTTTATCAAAGAGACGACCGACGTACGGCTGGACGGCCTGCACGTGGTGCTGGACTGCGCGCAGGGCGCGAGCTTTGAGGTCGCCCCCATGGCCTTTAAGGAGCTGGGCGCGCATGTGAGCTGCTACTACCATGAGCCGGACGGCACCAACATCAACGACAACTGCGGCTCTACCCACCCCCAGCGCCTGTGCGAGCTGGTGCGGGAGCTGGGCGCGGATGTGGGCTTTGCCTTTGACGGCGATGCCGACCGCCTGATCGCCAGCGACGAGCGGGGGCAAATCATCAACGGGGATCAGGTGATGGCGCTGCTGGCCGTGCACATGAAGGAGCAGGGCAAGCTGCGCGGCAACACGCTGGTCGCCACCGTCATGAGCAATATGGGGCTGGATCTGGCCATGAAAAAACACGGCATCCGGCTGGAAAAAACAAAGGTCGGCGACCGCTATGTGCTGGAAAAGATGCTGGCTGACGGGCACGTGCTGGGCGGCGAGCAAAGCGGGCATGTGATCATGCTGGATCACAACACCACGGGGGATGGCATCCTGACTGCCGTGCAGGTGATATCCGCCATGGTGCGCAGCCATACGCCGCTTTCCCGCCTGGCCGGGGTAATGCAGACCATGCCCCAAAGCCTCTTTGGCGCGCGCGTGGAGGACAGCCGCAAGTATGATTATGAGCAAAACCCCAAAGTGAAAGCCAAAATCGAGGAATTGGAAACCAAGTACCGGGACATCGGCCGGTTGGTGATCCGTGCCAGCGGCACGGAGCCGCTGGTGCGCGTGATGATCGAAGGCCCCGACCAGCGCGAGCTGGACAAGGATGTTTA
>LVAR01000099.1 GCA_001604115.1 Clostridiales bacterium Firm_12
GCGCGGCATGCGCCCGCGCCAGCACGGCGACGCAGGCCGGCCGTAGCGCGGCCAGGTGCGGCGGCGCGAATTGCGCGCGCGCACCCAGGCGCTCCACAATCTGTTCGCGGTAGGTTTGCACGCCATCCCCCAAAAAATACAGGGTTTGTGAATCCCCGGCGCATGCCAGGATGCGCTCCAGGTACACATCCAATTTTTCCGCCATATCCGCCAGCACACGCACCGGCGGCAAACCGGCGCCAAACGCTGCGCCGTAGACTTGCCCGGCGCGCGCGTCCTGGATGGGGCACAGCAGCGCGGGTGTATCTGAAATGCCCACAGCCAGCGCTTCCAGCGCGTTTACTGCCACGCAGGGTTTGTTTGCCCCATGCGCCAAGCCCTTGAGGGTACTCACGCCAATGCGCACCCCCGTAAAGGATCCGGGGCCGACCACCGCCGCGAACAGATCGATATCCGCCAAAGAAAGCCCAGTATGCGTAAAAGCCTCATCCACCATAGCCATCAGGCTCACGGAGTGGGTAAAGCGGTTCACAGCGGCGGCTTCGTAGCGCACAGCCTGCGCATCCGCAATGGCAACGCCGCATACCGGCCCCGAAGTATCCAGCGCCAGAATGTTCATGCTTTTCCCTCCAACGCGTTCCGATCCAGTGGCCGAAAGCCGCCCTCCGGGTAAAAGTGAAACCTGCGTTCGTCCTCTCCGCATAGCTCGATCTCTATCCGCAGGTGGCAGGGCGGTACCGCTTCCCGCGCCATGCCCGGCCATTCGACTACTGCCACGCCATCGGCATAGAGATATTCCTCCATGGACAGCTCGTACAGCTCTTCGGCGCTGTGCAGGCGATACCAGTCAAAATGATATAGCGGGAGCCTCCCGCCGGGATGCACCTGCAGGATGGTAAAACTGGGGCTGGTCACATACCCCGTGATGCCCAGCCCGCGGGCAATGCCGCGCGTGAACTCACTTTTTCCCGCGCCCAGCGTGCCCTCCAGCAGCAGCACATCCCCGGCCACCAACTGCGCGGCCAGCCGTTCGCCAAGTGCCCTGGTTTGTGCGGGATTGCCGGTTGTCAGCTCCATCAAGGCACCTCCCTTTTGCTTGCTATGGCGGTATCCCTCTCAGCGGTTCTCACTGCGCCGCCTGCCGTGCAAAAGCGGCGACAGGGGCTTATACAGCACCCAACCCACCACGCAGATGGCCGTCCACTTGAGCAGGTTGAAGGGCGCGGTGATCAGCAGCACAAACTCCCAAGCGGAGTGGATGCTGGGGATGATAGCCTGACCCATGGCGATGATCTGCTCCACCGGCATGCCATACACCAGTGCATAAAACGGGATCAGAATGTACAGGTTGGACAGCACCCCAACAAGCGTTGCGAAAAGGCCACCCACCACCATGCCCGTGAGCGCGCCGCGGCGGGTCTTGCTGCGCTGGTAGAGAATGCCGGCCGGCAGGATCATCGCCAACCCCATCAAAAAATCCGCCAGCTCGCCCACCCCTTGGGATGAGCTGTGCAAAAGCCCTACCAGACTCTTGATGGCCAAGGTGAGCGTACCCGCCAGCGGACCCATGGAAAACATCGCCAGCAGCGGCGGCAGGTTGCTGAAGTCCAGCTTGTAAAAGAGCACCACCGGGATCTCCAGCATGAACAGGATGCTGGCTACGGCCGCCAGACAGGCGATGGTCGTGATTTCCCGGGTGTTCAGGGTCCGTTTACGAATGGTAGACATGATTTGTTTCCCCTTCCGATACGTAAAATGCCCCCGATGGTTTCAACATCAGGGGCAACCGCTTTACGTCAAAGGGCTGCTCTTCTCTCATCCGGACTTACGGCAAAAGCCGCTCACCGTCGGCCTCGGAATCTCACCGAGTCGGCCATGAAAGGAAACCCTTCATGGTTCGCGGGCTATACCGCCGATAGGGATTTTCACCCTTCCCCGAAGAAGCCATCTATGGGATGTACGTGTGCATAATATCACGCGCAGCAAACCTTGTCAATGCGGTGTCCCGAATTTAACCCATGCAACGCCTACATGTGGGAGAGATCGATCACCGCCGCGCCCTCAGGCCGGATGTCCAGCACCTGACAGCTGTGCCTGCCAAACACGGACTCCAGCTCCTTAACAAAGGCATCCAGCTCTTTGAGGGGCACAAAGTTGAGTGTGGTGCCCGCAAAGCCGCCGCCATGCACGCGCCATGCGCCCTTGCCGTGCAGCTTGGTATCCGCCAGCATCAAGGCCAAGGCCATCTCCTGCGCATCGCTGGCCGCGTAAATGTTTTGCAAATACATGGCGCTGCTCGTGCCGGATTCGATCACATGGCGCAAAAACGCTTGCAGATCGTCCTTGCGAAGCGCATCCACCATGTCGCTGACGCGCTGGTTTTCCGCAAAATAATGCGCTGCGCGCAAAATAGCGCGATCCGCCTTGGCATGGCCGAGTTTTTCCCGGATCATGGGGATGCCCCCCAGCATCTGTTCCGGGCGCACCCGGCGCAGGCAAGGCTCCCCAAAGCAGGCGGCCACTGCGCGCATTTCCTCCGGGATGGCCGCGTAATGCGGCGTAAGGTCATCATGGCTGCCGCCTGTGTTCACGACCACCAGGGCATAACCCTTGGCGGCAAAATCATACCCGATCGCCTCAATATGCGGCTCGTCATTCTTAAAATCAATGAAGGTGAGCCCGCCCGTGCTGGATGCCATCTGATCCATCAGCCCGCTGGGCTTGCCGAAATAGACGTTCTCCGCATACTGGGCATACTGCGCACGCTTGGTGGCATCCATGCGCCAGCCATTGAACAGCGCATCAAACATTGCGCACACCAGCACCTCGAAGGCCGCCGAGGAACTGAGCCCGCTGCCGGCACGCACGGTGGAACTGACCACCGCATCAAACCCGCCGATCCGGAACCCTTCCTCCTGCAAGCGGTTGGCCACGCCGCGCACCAGCGCCTTGGTGGTGCCGGCTTCCTCCGCCACCATGCCCAAGTCGCGCAGATCCATCTCCAAGGGCTCATACCCCTCGCTATGGATGCGCACCCGCAAATCCTCCCGCTTGCTCACAGCTGCCAACGTATCCAGGTTGATCGCGGCCGCCAGCACCTTGCCACGGTTATGATCCGTATGGTTGCCGCCGATTTCGGTACGGCCGGGAGCGCTGATGAGCAGCACATTGCCGCCGACTGCAAACACTTCCTCATGGCGCTTGAGCATGCGAGTATAACGGGCGGTCTGCTGCACCAGCATCCCATCCCGTTGCCCGTACAGATGGTTGAGGCGTTTCATCACTTCCGGAGTCTTCAGCAGGCGGATCATTTGCGCGTATTGATTCATATACTCTCAGCCGTCCTTCATCCATAAAATATCGGGAGCATGCACGCCAGCGGCCTGCTAGTGTGCATCGGCAATGCTCTGCCATTGCGCCAAAAATGCGTCCAACCCTCGCTCTGCCAACCCTTGCCGGTAGGCGGCCACTGCGGCAGGGTCGCGCACATCCCATTCCCCCAGCACAAAGCGTGCCAGGCTTTCATCCACATACCGCCCAAGCGCCGCCTGCAGGGGCGCGATCGCGTCCTCCTGCGCAGGCGTCAGCGATACGATGGGAAACGGTACGACGGTGAACGCGGCCAGCGATTGATACTCCGCCTGCCAGCGCCGGATGTCCTCATTTTGGTAGCGGCTGTAGAAATCCGTTGGGAAAAGCCATGGCATGTTGCCTGTATCGTAAAGGCTCAGACCATAGAGGATGTAATTGGACTGGGTCTGCATATCGCCCGCATAGGTCCAGCTGCCGTCCGCCGACAGCAGGTGATCCTGCCCGGCCAACCCCGCCATGGCTTCGATGGCGCCATGCTCGGAGTAGAGCACATCCACCCAGCGCAACATGGCGGCAGGATCCAAGCAGGCCGATGTAAGGGCAAAGGTGCCGCGTGTGACCCCTCCATAGAGATCCCTGTAAACCTGCTTGCCCTGCCAGGCCAGCGGCGGGAGTAGGCTATACTGCGCGCCGGCCTTTCCGGGCAGCAGGTTCATAGGGCTGGGGCCAAAAAACATGCCGTAGGTCATGGGGGCGGTGTCATCCGTCACGGTGCGCAGCGTATCGGCAGTCGTAAAACCGTGGGGATCCAGCAGCCCTTCGGCATAGGCGTCGGTCAGCCAGGTCAGCAGGCTGAAATAGGCGTCCTCCTGGGGCATGAAGCACACCATGCCTGCGCCGTCCAGATAGAGGTTGTAGTCATTGGCGACCAGGCCTACCGCGTGTGCCAGAAACTTGAGCTCCCAAGGCCCCAGATAGGCCAGCGGTATCTCATCCCGCTTGCCGTTCTGGTTGGGGTCGCCATCGCGGAAGGCGCGCAGCACCTCGCTCAGGCTGGGCAAATCCGTCGGCATGGGCAGCCCAAGCTGCTTGAGCCATTGGGTGTTGATCCACATCGCATTTTGCGTCGGCTGCGTGTTCAGGGTTGGCAGCGCGACCACCTTGCCATCCGGCAGGGTGATGGCGGCCAGCCAGTCCGGGTGTGCCTCCAGCAGCGTCCACAGGTTGGGCGCATTGTCCGGCAGGAGGGGCAGCAGATTCAGCAATTTCCCCTGCGCGGCATAGTCGATCTGCTCCCGCGTCGTCAGCTCTGCCTTAAAGAGCACTTCCGGCAGCACGCCGCCGGAAAACATGCGCGCCTTGGCGGTTTGCCACTCTGCATAGGTATTGTACTGCTCAAAGGCAAAAGTGACGCCGGTACGCGCTTGCATGCGCGTGAAAAAGGCGTTCGTGTTCCAATCATGATTGCTGTTTTCGCCATCGAACCCTGCCAGGCTCACTGTAGCGGCCAGCGCCTGAAATGGCGTGAAAATGGCCAGTGCCAAAATGCAGAGCAGCCGTTTCGCCCCATTGCGCATGCTGTGCCCTCCTTCGCGCGGCAAGCTCCGCCGCACGCATCAATGCCGTTCCTGATTATACCGTATCCCTTGCTGTTTGAACACCCTGATTTCACGACGTGCGCATCGAGTTTTTTGCCAAACGTTGCTGGGCAAGCAACGTTTGGCAAAAAAAGAATACGTAAAACGCCTTGCGCGCGCATGCATGCGAAAGCCGCCCGCGCTTCCGGCTTACCGGAGCACAGGCGGCCTGTGCGGGCGGTCATTCCTGCTGTACAGCCGCATTTTCCGCCTCGTGGGCGTGCATTTGCTCATTCAGCTGGTCAATGTTGCCGCAACCCATGGTGAGCACCAGATCGCCGGGCTGCCAATGCGCGCGCAGATACTGCTCGGTATCGTCAAAGCTGGGGGTGTGGATGGCCTGGATGCCGTTGCGCAGCATCCCTTCCACGATCTGCGCTGCCTTGATGTCGCCTGGATCCTTTTCGCGCGCGGCATAGATGTCCGTCACCAGGGTGATGTCCGCATCCCGGGTGCATGTAAGGTAATCCGGGAACAGGCGCTTGACCCGGCTGTATGTATGCGGTTGCATGACTGCCCACAGGCGGTTGTGCGGCTGCAGTTTGGCCACGGAAAGCACATTGCGCATCTCGGTGGGGTTGTGCCCATAATCATGATA
>LVAR01000100.1 GCA_001604115.1 Clostridiales bacterium Firm_12
AGCCCGTTCATCGATCCACAATGCAGCACACCTATGAAGGAGGTACCCCCATGCCTGACCAGAAAACATTTTACCTGACTACCCCCATCTACTACCCCAGCGATAACCTGCACATCGGCCATGCCTACTGCAGCGTAGCGGCGGACACCGTGGCCCGCTTCAAAAAGCAGGAAGGGTATGACGTATATTTTGTGACCGGCACCGATGAGCACGGCCAGAAGATCGAGCGCAAGGCCAAGGACAAGGGCGTGACGCCCCAGGCCTATGTGGATGAGATCGTAGCGGGCATCAAAAAGCTGTGGCAGCTCATGGATGTGGATTATGACGATTTTATCCGAACGACGGACGAGCGTCATGTGCGGTGCGTGCAGGGAATCTTCCGCAAGCTCTTTGAACAGGGGGATATCTATAAGGATCACTACGAGGGTTGGTACTGCACCCCGTGCGAGAGCTTTTTTACCGAGCTGCAGCTCAAGGATGGCCGCTGTCCGGACTGCGGCCGCCCTGTGGAAAAAACCCGGGAAGAAGCCTATTTTTTCAAACTGGGCAAGTATCAGCAATGGCTGATCGACTACATCGAGCAGAACCCGGATTTTATCCAGCCTGCATCCCGCAAAAACGAGATGCTCAACAACTTCCTGCGCCCCGGCCTCAATGACCTGTGCGTGAGCCGTACCTCCATCAAATGGGGCATCCCGGTGGATTTTGACGCGGCGCACACCGTGTACGTCTGGCTGGACGCGCTCACCAACTACATCAGCGTGCTGGGCTACGGCTCCTCCGATGATTCGCTGTACCGCAAATACTGGCCGGCGGATGTACACCTGGTGGGCAAGGAGATCATCCGGTTTCACACCATCATTTGGCCGATCATCCTGCACGCGCTGGGCGAGCCGCTGCCCAAGCAGGTGTTTGGGCATGGCTGGCTGGTGCTGGACGGCATGAAGATGAGCAAATCCCTGGGCAACGTGGTGGATCCTGTGGCGCTGGCCGGCCGCTATGGCAGCGATGCCATCCGGTATTTCCTCATGCGGGAAATGCCGTTCGGCAGCGATGGGCAGTTCAGCTACGAGGCGCTGCTCAAGCGCCTGAATGCCGATCTGGCCAACGACCTGGGCAACCTGGTCAGCCGCACCGTCGCCATGGTGGAAAAATACTTTGGCGGAGATGTGCCCGCGCCTGAAAGCTATACGGATGTGGATGCCGCGCTCATCTCTCTGGCGGAAGCCACGCCCGCCAAAGTGCGCGCACAGATGGACGAATTGCAGTTTTCCAGCGCCCTGAGTGAAATTTGGGCACTGATCGGCGAGTGCAACCGCTACATTGACGTGACCGCCCCCTGGGTGCTTTGCAAAAGCGAGGAAGGCGCGCACCGCCTGAAAACCGTGATGTATGTGCTGTGCGAGTGCATCCGTTACGTGGGCGTGCTCATTGCCCCCACCATGCCGCAAACGCCCGCGCTGCTCTTTGGCCAACTTGGGCTGACCGATGCGGCCATGATGACGCTGGATTCGCTGGCGCAGTTTGGCCGGCTGCCGGCTGGCACGCATGTGTGCAAAGGCGATGCACTGTTCCCGCGCATCGATATTGCCAAGGAGTTGGCGGATATCCTGCCCACGCCCAAGGCCGAGCCTGCCCCGCAAGCCAAGCCCGCCCCCAAGGCGGAGGTCAAGGACGTACCCGCAGGCGATGGGGTGATTTCCATTGATGATTTTTTCAAGGTGCAGCTGCGCGTGGCGCGCGTGCTGACCGCCGAAAAAGTCGAGGGCAGCGACAAGCTGCTCAAGCTGACGCTGCGCCTGGGCGCGGATGAGCCGGAACGCACGGTGGTCAGCGGCATTGCCAAGTTCTATACGCCGGAGTCCGTGGTGGGGCGGCAGGTGGCGCTGGTGGCCAACCTCAAACCTGCCAAGCTGCGCGGCATCCTGAGCCAGGGGATGATCCTCTGTGCCAGCGATGCGGCGGATAGCAAGCTCACGCTGGTTTCGGTGGGCGAAGGTATGGAGGATGGGGCGACCATCCGATGAGCGCGCCGCTCTTTGACGCACACTGCCACCTGGAGGATGACCGCTTTGCGGGCGAGGTGGAAGCGACACTCGCCCGCATGCAGGCGGCAGGCGTGAGCCGATGTGTGCTGGCGGGTAGCGATCTTGCTACCAGCAAGCGCATTGCGGCGCTGGCAGCGCTGCATGCCAATGTGTATGGCGTGGTGGGCATCCACCCCCACGAGGCGCAGTATTTTGATCCGGACACCCTGCCCGCGCTCAGCGCGCTGCTTACGCAGCCGCGCATCGTCGGCGTGGGGGAAATCGGGCTGGATTATTATTATGATCATTCCCCGCGGGCGGTGCAGCGGGACGTTTTTGCCGCGCAGCTGGATTTTGCCTATACGCAAAATGTGCCTGCGGTGTTCCATGTGCGTGACGCGCACGGGGATGTGACGGATATTTTCCGGGCGCACAAGAACCGCCTGCCCAGCGGTGTGCTGCACTGCTATGCGGGCAGTGTGGAAAGCGCGCGGGAGTATCTTGCCATGGGGTTTTATATCTCGCTGGCGGGGCCGGTCACCTTCAAAAACGCGCACAATCTGCACGAGGTGGCGCGCTATGTGCCGCTGGACAGGCTGTTGGTGGAAACCGACAGCCCGTATCTTGCGCCTGTGCCCATGCGCGGCCAGCGCAACGAGCCGGCGTATGTGCGCTATGTGGCGGAGAAGGTGGCGGAGCTGAAGGGTGTGACTGTGGAGGATATTGCGATGCAGACCACAGTGAATGTGGAGCGCTTATATGGCATAGGGCAGGATGGTAAGTAAGGGATAAACCCTGCCCCCGCCGCAGCGGCAATGGGTCAAAGGGCGATGCCCCTTGCGGGGTTTGGGGCAGCGCCCCAAGCATCCCGGTGCCGCAGCAGGCGAGCGGCAGTAGCACATGCGTGAAACTGCGCCCCTCTGCGCCCCGCCGCAGCGGCAATGGGTCAAGGGGCGATGCCCCTTGCGGGGTTTGGGGCAGCGCCCCAAGCGTCCCGGTGCCGCAGCATGCAAGCCAAAGCGAGCGAACAGCCGCAGAGCGGCTATGAGGCGAGCGGCAGTAGCGGTTTGTCAATCATTCCATGCAACAGCAGAGCACCGGCATTGCAATACCGGTGCTCTCTTTAATAGTACAAAAAAAGTGCCACAACGTGCGTCCATCGCTCGCCTCATAGCCCTTCGGGCTGTTCGCTCGCTTTCGAAACATGCTGCGGCATCAGGCTTTGGGGCGCTGCCCCAAACCCCGCAAGGGCTTTCGCCCTTGACCCCTCACCGCTGCGGCGGGGGTTTCACTACCATCCCCGACATGCAGAAAAGCATACAAAAAAGGACGTACCCCTGATGGTGCGTCCTGATTTGGTGGTGTGATGACCGTTCCGGCGTATAGCAGGAATCAGGCCTCCGCCGCGACCTCGTGGGAATTGGTCGGCAGCGCGCGCTTCACATTGCCGCTACGCAGGCAACGGGTGCACACATTCATATGCCTTACCTGACCGGCTACCTCCACGCGGACGCGCTGCACATTCGGCGCCCACAGACGATGCGTCTTGCGGTTGGAGTGGCTCACGCTATTGCCGTTCAACGTGCCCTTCTCGCACACCTCACAGAACTTGCCCATTTGCTACACCTCCTAACGGGAGATTTGTTTACTTACAGCTTGACTATTCTATCATCCTTTGCCCGGTTTGGCAATAGGTGAATCGCAAATTTTACCTGTATTGCAGGAAAACCCTCCGCCGCAGGCGCTTTGCGGGGGTGCGGCAGGCGGCGGATCCATCCGCCATCAGGGCTCAACGCGCTGCGCTGAGCAGCTCCGCCAGGCTGAAGGGGTATGAGAGCACCCCTTCCAGCTCCGGCGCAACCACACCGGGCTGCACAAAGAACACGAAATTCCCGTCCCCATCCAGGTAAAAATCCTGCTCCGGATCAAAGGCGGCGCGCAAATCCGCCTCCGTGGCATCGGGGAAATACGCGCGGGTCTGCATGGCGGCTTCCTGCTGGATGATCTCCCACACCAGCCGGTAGAGCAAGTCGGCAGCGAAACTCGCCTGCGCGGCATCGGCATTTTGCTGTTCCAGCCCAAGCGCTTGGGTCAGGGTCACGGGTTGCCCGGCATATACGCCATCCAGCGCAAACACATCGGCCGACCAGCGCTCCGTCTCGCTCACGCCCAAAAACTGGCTTGCGGTTTGCAGCACGCTGAGGTAATCCGTCCCTGCATAGGCAATGCGGTAATCCAGCGCCACGTAATAGGCGGGCGCGCCCGCAACGGGCAGTTCGCCTGCGGCGGCCGCGGCGCCCGCCGCCATGGAGGGCGCATCCGCCGCCAACGTGCCAAAGTAAGCGTTGATGGCCTGCAGGGCGGGCGTATCCCCTGCAAACTGCGGGTAGCGGTACGTGAGCACAAAGGGCGCTGTGGCTGCATCGCTGCCGGCAGGGTAGGGCACCGTGCCAACGAGCGGCTCGGTTTCCACAGGCGCGGCTTGGGCCAGCGCAGGCAGCGCAACCGCCGCGCACAGGCACAGCGCAAGCACACAGGACAACAGACGTTGCATGCGGCTGCCTCCTTTCGCGGCTTGCATCAGCCTACGCTCAGCTCATCCACGGAGAAGGAGTTTTCCATGTACGCGGTGTAGAGCTGGTAAGTGCGGGCAAGCTCCTGCTTGTAGCTCAGCTCCGCCTGATAAATGTACTTATCGGTGATGATGTACATATCAAACACCGTATAGCCCTCCTGCGTGTCATAGGTGAGGGTGGCGTAGCTGAAGGTTTCGTTGAGCACATATTTGGCGCCCGGGATGCCCTGCGCGATGACGCCGGTGTAATCCGCCAGGTTGGCAGCGCCGCTGTTTTCCACCCGGTTCACAAAGAAGCGCAGGCTGCCGTCCTCCAGCTGTGCGGAAACACCGTCTCCATCCTCGATGAGCATATCGTCCGTGAACACGCTGGGGTAGAGGATGGAAAAGCCCAGCGTGGTGTTGATATACTCCACCAGGATGCTTTCCGTATAGTTTTGCATGGCCTCTTCCATGTTCAGCTCCGCGCCCACGGAAAAACCGGCCACCTTGTAGCCGCCGATGCCATCGGCCGAGGCGCGAAGGGTATAGACCGCGCGGTCAAGCCAGGTCACATCCCGGTACTCCGCGTCCGTCATTTGACTGGCGGGCTTGGCGCCGTGGTATACCTCGCCGATGATCTGCACATCCCCTTCGGCGGTGGCATTGACCGTGACCGGCTGAAAGCCGATGTAGCCGCTGATGGGCTCGGTTTTGGCGATCGGCTCCAGCGCGGGCAGCTTGGCGGTGAACAGCTTGCCCAGCACTATGGCCTGCTGCTCCGCGTTTGTGAGCAGATCCTCCGTGAAGCCCAGGGAGGCATCCGCCGTGAGCCCGGCATTAAACAGGGAGGAGATGAACATCGGCGTGAGGGTGGTTTCCTCATTGCCGACGATCTCCGGCTCATCACCGGCGCGGTACGCGGAGGCAGCCACCAGATCCAGCAGCGGGGTGAGAGCGTCAAAGTCGGATACTTGCGCCTGCGTGGCGCCGGCAACGTTTACCGCGCCCACGAGCAGGCACAGCGACATCGCAAAGGCAAGCAGTTTACGGGTCAAGAGCTTTTTCATGGTATGCCTCCCATTTTGTCGGCGGCGTGTGCCGCCACGGAATCATCCGGTTGCCCATAGGACGTTTGAAGGGATGGTTTTTATCCGCGCGCGGCCAGATAATCCGCCGCGGAGATGGCCGCAATGTTGCCTTCGCCCACTGCCTTGGCTACCTGTAAGGGTTTGCCGGTGCAGTCCCCTGCGGCATACACACCGGGCACGTTGGTGCGCATGCCCCGATCCACCGGGATAAAGCTGCCCTCGGTGCTTAGCTCGCTGAGCAGCATGGACAGCGATACCGCCGTGCGGAAAACAAACACCCCGTCATAGGTACGGGTTTGCGCCTTGGTGGTCACCGCCACGCCCTCGGGCGTGCGCGCCAGCGCCGTAGGCTGCTCGGCCACCAGGGTCACGTTGCCTGGCAGGCCTTCCGCCTGGTGGCGCTTGAGGGGGTAATAGTCCACCGCGCTGGCCAGCCCGGCCAGGAAATGCGTTTCCTCCGCGCCGTCGGCGGAGGCGGACAGCACGGCGATGCGTTTGCCGCGGTAAAAATGCCCGTCACAAGTGGCACAGTAGCTCACGCCCATGCCTACAAGCGCTTCCTCCCCGGCCAGCAGGCTGGGGCGCGCGGCGCCCATGGCCAGCAGAATGGTTTTGGCCTGCAGCACTTCGCTTTCCACCAGCAGCATAAAGGTGCCGTCGTTGGCCAGGATCTGGCGCACCAGACCGGGTTTTTCCTCCGCGCCCAATGCGCGCGCCTGGGCGGCAAAGGTTTGCAGCAGTGTGGCGCCGGGCACCTGCGCCATGCCGGGGTAGTTATCGATGCGCTCGGCGCGCGCCAGCCAGCTGGTGCTGTTCACAGGGCCGACTACCAGGGTGGAAAGCCCGCGCATGCGGGCGGTGATGGCGCAGCTTAGGCCGGCGGGGCCGTTGCCGATAATGGCGATATCGTACATTCTATCACTTCGCCGTTTGGGTGCAAACGGCGCTCCTTTCCGCATCAGTGTAG
>LVAR01000101.1 GCA_001604115.1 Clostridiales bacterium Firm_12
ATGACCGGTTGGTTTTCTGCACGCGCAACAAACAAAACGGCGCTTTCCTCATCGGCTAAATAGGCGTCTACTCCGCCGTCCAGGGGCAACACATCGCCGTAGAGCAGGGCGGTCAGCAAACCGCCTTGCATCCATGTGGTTTGCTGGTTTTCATTGTACTGGATATAGGCATGGCGGCCGGCGTCCATATCGCGGTCCAGCTGGTCGCGCAAAAAGGCTTGCACGGTATGAGTCGTTTCGGGGTGAGTCACCTTTTGTACATTGCGCACTGTAAGCACCCCAAAGCCAAGCACAGCAGCCGTCATGACCACAGCCAGCGGCTTGTGCCAACCGCGAACGCCGCTGGCGCGGCTCAGCAGGACGGCCGTGAGCACAGGCGCGGCATAGAGGTAGGAGTATTGGTACCACCTGAACTTGGCATTGGCCAAGGTGTAGAGAAGCAGGGGCACCGCCAGCCAAAGTGCGGCTGTGATGGCGGCATTGCGCTGCGGGCGGGTAAGGCGTGTCTGGGTCACGCACAGCACCAAAGCGCACAGTCCACTGATCCCCAGCAACGCCAGCATCACAGGATTGGCTGCCATATCCTGAAGGTAGTAGGCAAGGGCGCCGACCCCCACGCCGGTGATGTCCGAAGCCGCGCCGCTGCGCGCCACAACATCGGTTGTGACCATCGCGCGAAAAAAAGTAAAACCATCCCGCAGGTAGCGCGATATCGCCCAGGGAAGGATGGGAGTCAGCCCGGCCAACACAAGCAGCACAAGCCGCTTGAGCCCAAGCAGGCCAAAACGCCCCGTTGCCAGCAGCGCCAGCAGGCACACCGCCGCAATGGTGAAGGCATGGGCACCCTTCTCCAGAAAGGCGAACCCAAAGGCAAAAGCACTGCCGTATAGCCAGCGGACATCCGCATCACTGCGGAGCAGGCAAAGCATCGCCACCGTAAAGAAAAATTGATATTGAGAATCGGCATCGCCAAAGCGAGCAAAATGCAAGCCATAGACCGTGGCATTGGCTGCGATGCACAGCAGCACAAACACCCCAGCCCAATGCCCCACGCTGTGGGTTGTCCAATGCCACAGCAGCAGGGCGGCCGCCAGCGCTGCCAATGCACTGAAAAACCGCAGACCCAGCGCGTTGTAACCCAATAAACGATACCCCAACGATATCAGCCAGAAGCTCAGCGGCGGCTTGAGATTCCACAAATCCGGCTCACCCTGGTAGGTGCTTACGACATAATCCCCACTGCGAAGCATTTCATAAGCACTGACGCCGTGGCGCGCTTCATCATAGTCCACAATGAACATATCGCCCAGGTGTGAAAAAAGGAGAAATCCAATCAGCAGGAGCAGCACAGCGCTCACAAACCTTGGCAGCGCAGGGGCTATTTTCACATACACGCGTCGGGTCGTTGGCATGAAAGCCCTCCTTTGGCAAGACAATGGAAACGATCGTATGTGCTCTCTTCTCCATGCTGGCATGGTATTCCTGCCAAGGCCAGGCCTGGCCATGCGCTGGACGGCCAAAGCGCGGTTTTCAGTACGAAATATGAACCGCTTGCACAACATGCGTTTACAACTGCCCCGTTTGGGGTATGATGTTACCAAGCAAACGCAGTGGCAGCGAATCAGCCACCGGCGAATGTGGACGGGCGAGCGGCACACAGCGCCGACCCACCCGCCGAATGCGGCATACAGCAGGATACCCAAGTCCCTCTGTCGAAATGATGGATATATCAGGTACCCCGCTTCTGATTCGGAAGGAGTGTGATTCCCTTGGCCAAGGGTACATCACCCCGTGCGTCAGCCATCGTCCGCAACCCGAATTTGTTCGCAAAGGAGCCAACAGTATGAAGACGATCATCACCGGCAAGAATATGAGTGTTTCCACGGGGATCACCGAACGGGTGCTGAAAAAAACCGGCAAGATGGAGCGTTATTTGCATCAGGACACGGAGATGCAGGTGCGCCTGACCCGTGAAAAGAACAACCGCCGCACCTGCGAGATCACCGTTCCCTTTGAGGGCGTGCTGTTGCGTGCGGAAGCCAGCAATGATGATAACCTCTATGTGTGCATCGATCAGGCACTGGCCAAACTGGAAAAACAGATTCACAAGCACCGCACCAAGCTGGGCAAGCGCGTGCGCGATGATGCCTTCCAGAATAACGATTTTGAGTTTGTGGAGGAGCTGGACGTAGCCGATGAGGGCAAGCGCAAGATCGTGCGCACCAAGACCTTCCCGGTGCGCCCCATGAGCGTGGACGACGCGGTGCTCCAAATGGAGTTGCTGGGGCATAGCTTCTTCGTTTTTGTGAACGCGGATTCGGGCACGACCAATGTCCTCTATCTGCGTAAGGACGGCGATCTGGGTCTGTTGGAGCCGGAAGCCTAAAGGGGCGCACCCCACGCCAATGCGTGATGAACATAACGCAGGGGGGTGGCGCAAGCCATCCCCCTGGATTGATGCAAGAGGAGGAATTACTGATAATGTCGGAACAGAACAATCCCTTGGGGCCTGAAGGCAGCTATTTTGACGCGAAGGCGCTTGAGGAAGCGCGTGCGTTGGAGCGCAAATGGGACGGAATTTATCCTGTTTTTATCACAATTCTGTATTTAGTTCTCGGTTTCCTGTTTCAGCTGTGGCATCCAGGCTGGCTGCTGTTTTTGACCATACCGCTGTATTACATGAAGCCAAAGACGGAAGCGGATCGCTGGCTGAATCCGGTGATGATCACGCTGATTTATCTGGTGCTGGGGTTCTTCTTCAATTTGTGGCATCCCGGCTGGATGATTTTCCTGGCGATTCCCGTAGCGGAAATCCTGCGCAAAGCTTGATGGCAACTTCCCAATAAAAAAACAAAACAAAGAAAGCGCCTGCAAATGCAGGCGCTTTCGGTTATCAAAGGATCTATGCGCTGCCTAGGTTCCGCTCACAGTTTCCCTACCACGCGCTGCGTGCTGACGCCCACAGCGCGTGGTAGGGAAGGGGCCGTGACTTTGATCCTACAGTGCTGTGGCGGAGGTTTTCTCAAAGTCTGGAGCGCCTGCAAAAATGCGGGTGCGCATAGATGGGCGAGCGGCGGAGCGCCCTTATATTCGGCTTCAAGGGGCACTGACGGCCGTTCCGTACGGGTGCGGAGGGATCTGGGCCCGAAGCGGCAGGGGGCTCAGGGTTTGACTTTGTGTTTGGCGCGGCTACGCGCACGCTGCAGCAGCTTGATCAGCTCTACCAGCGGCAGGATGAGGAATGCCAAGCCAAGCGCAATGCCATACTCCAGCAGGGAAATGCCGGTGAAGCCGAACGCATCCCGCAGGAAGGGCACATAGATGACTGCGGCGGTCAACAGCAGCGCAGCCACACCCGCCCCCCACAGATACAGGTTCTGCTTCTTGAGTTTGAACAGGGAACCCCTGCGGGAGCGCATGTTGAAGGCTTGAAACACTTCTGCCATGGATAGGGTCAAAAATGCCATGGTCACGCCATCATGGCTGTTGACCAATTCCCACAGTCCAGATTCGATCCGGTGGCCGATCAGGTAGGCAGCCAGGGTAAGCAATGCCACCAGCACGCCCTGGTAGGCGATATCCACCCCAACACCGCCGGAGAAAATCCCCTCACGGCTGTCGCGCGGAGGTTTGCGCATCGCATCGCTCTCGCCGCTTTCCATACCCAGTGCCAAGGCGGGAAGGCTGTCCGTAATCAGGTTGATCCATAGGATGTGTGCCGGTTCCAGCAGCGTAAAGCCCAGCATGGTGGCAATGAAAATGCCAACCACCTCGCTGAGGTTGGAGCTGAGCAGGAACTGAATGGCCTTGCGGATGTTGGCGTAAATTTTTCGGCCTTCCTCCACGGCATGGACGATGGTGGCAAAGTTATCATCCGCCAGGATCATATCGGCCACATTCTTGGTCACGTCAGTTCCGGTAATGCCCATACCCACGCCGATATCCGCCGCCTTGATGCTGGGCGCATCGTTCACACCGTCGCCTGTCATGGCAACGATCCTGCC
Source organism: Clostridiales bacterium Firm_12 (assembly GCA_001604115.1). Taxonomy (GTDB): domain Bacteria; phylum Bacillota; class Clostridia; order Christensenellales; family Aristaeellaceae; genus CAXXOK01. The sequence goes on from LVAR01000101.1 coordinate 4,005, forward strand.
TTTGCGTTTCCAGGCATCCACAATGCGCACCTTGTGCTCAGGCTGCACACGGGCAAATACGCTCAGGTGCTCAATGGCTTCGTCCAGCTGTGCATCGCTCATGGTATTGAGCGCCTGCCCCAAAAGGGCCTGATCGGGCTTTTGCAGGATGTCCAGCTCCCGGGCGATGGCAATGGCCGTATCAATATGGTCGCCGGTGATCATGACCACGCGAATACCCGCGTTGCGGCACTCCTGAACGGCATCCTGCACCTCCGGGCGCACAGGGTCGATCATTCCGGTCAAACCGATGAACACCATGTCCTTTTCCAGCGACTCCGGCTCGTAGCTTTCAGGGATCAGCACGGTGCGGCGGTAGGCGGCAGCCAGCACGCGCAAGGCGCGGTCGGCCATATACTTGTTGCGCTGCATCACGTTTTGGCGCAGCGCATCCGTCAGGGGAATTTCACCTGCATCGGTGAGGATATGGGTGCAGCGAGCCAGCACCTCATCCGGCGCGCCCTTGGTAAATTGCACGAACGCACCGTTTTCCTGATGCACGGTGCTCATCATTTTACGCATGCTGTCAAAGGGCGCCTCGCCAACACGGGGATAAAGCGCTTTGAGCTCCGGCTTGGGATACCCCTGCTTGGCGGCGTAGGACACCAGCGCGCACTCGGTAGGCTCGCCCACGGCGGCGCCGCTCTTGTCCAGCTCGGCATCAGAGCAGAGGGCCATGGCGCGGGCCAGCAAGGCATCGTCCTGGGTGGAGGCTTCCACTACGGTCATGCGGTTTTGGGTCAGGGTACCGGTCTTGTCCGAGCAGATGACTTGCGCGCAGCCGAGGGTTTCCACTGCGGTCAGGCGGCGGATCACCGCGTTGCGGCGGCTCATGCGTGTTACGCCGATGGAGAGCACGATGGTCACCACTGCCGCAAGCCCTTCCGGAATAGCCGCCACCGCCAGGCTCACGGCCAGCATGAAGGTATCGATAAGCACATCCGCATTGAGCGCACCGGCGCGGATCACGCCAGCCGCAAAGATGACCACGCTGATGCCCAGCACAAGCCAGGTGAGCACGCGGCTGAGCGCAGTGAGCTTCTTTTGAAGGGGAGTCGCTTCCTCCTGGGCATTGGAAAGTGCCAGCGCGATCTTGCCCATCTCCGTTTGCATGCCGGTGCCGCATACCACGGCCACGCCGCGGCCATACACCACCGTGCTGCCCATGTAGACCATGTTCTTGCGATCCCCCAGGGATAAGCTGCCGGAAGTGCCCAGTGCATCGCTGGTTTTGAGTACGGGCACGCTTTCACCCGTAAGGGCGGCTTCTTCCACCTTCATGCTGGCACATTCCAGGATGCGCGCATCAGCGGGCACGGCATCGCCTGCCTCCAGCATGATCACATCGCCGGTGACCAGATCTTCGCTTTTGATGTGCGTGAGCTGCCCGCTGCGCCACACCTTGGAGGTGGAGGCGGTCATTTCCTTGAGCGCTGCAATGGCTTCCTCTGCCTTGCTTTCCTGCACTACGCCCAACACGGCGTTGAGCACCACTACAAACAGGATGATGAACACATCCGCAAAGGATTCGCCTGCATAGGCGGACGTCACGCCGCTCAGGGCAGCCGCCACCAACAGCACGATGATCATTGGGTCGGCCAGTTGTGCCATGAATCGGGAAAACAGAGATTTGCGCTTGCCCTCCACCAGTTTGTTTTTACCATGCCGCGCAAGGCGCGCCTCCGCCTCGGCAGCGCTCAGCCCCTGCCGGTCTGCTTGCAGCGCTTGCAGCACTGCGGCGCTTTCCTGTGTGTAAAAGTCCAAGGGGATTGCTCCTTTCCATCTTGACCTGATGCAGAAAGACCCACATACAGGCGTTGCTGTACATGAGTCTCACTCATTAAGGCTGGCCAGTGGGCATAGGTGCCCGCGGGGCTGTTGGCCAGACCGCGCCCGCAGGCGCGAATTACTCCCTCATGGCTATGCAATTGCATTGATTCTATCACTCGCCATGCGGGCTGTCAATTCGCCATCTGTACTGTTTGGCGCGTACAGCGTATGGTTTGGTCATATCACTCCGCCAAGGGGTGCACTGACCACTGCATGCGGGTGATGACATGGCTGGAAGGATCGACCTGCGCCACAAACATGGCTGTCGGCTCATATACAAAATTCTCATCGGATTCAAGCGCGGCATCCGCATAGGGGGTCACAGGCGCAAGGTAAGCATAGGCAAGGCGGTTGGTCTCTTCGGCCTTCACAGTGCCGCTGGGGGGCAAAGGCAGACCCAGCGCCTCGACCCATCCTGCTGAATACAGGATGCCTTCGGATGCAGCAGTGGCGGCATCATAGGGGAAAAGGCTTTGCAGCAAGGACTCCGGATCGCCGAGCTTCAAGCCGCGCACGGTGGTGTAGGCATCGGTGACGAGATCCGCATCGCTGAGCCGGTCGTCGGTAAAGGTCAGGGTTAGCCCGGCATAGTGCAGCAGCTGTTGCACTTCGCCGCTGGCCGGCACTTCCCTTGGCGCATCCTGCACGAGCGGTTCACCCAGCAGGGCAATGGCTTCCTGCACGGACGTGCCTGCAGGCACGCCGTTTACATTCAGATCGGCGTAGGTAAAGATTTCGGCAGCGAGGGCGGGTACGGCGGCGATCATCACCAGGGCGCACAGCAGACAGGGCAGGAAACGTTTAGCCGAAGGCATGGGGTCAACTCCTTCCATACAACAGGGGTGCAGTGCAACGGGAAACCGGGTGGGTATGCGGGTAGGTGTCGAGCGGAATCCGGTGGGCGTGCGTGCGCCGGATGCCGAATCAGGATGTCGCAGCGATTGCATGGCGGCAAGCGTGCGCCATGCCCGGTGCAACAAGGTATCGAACCAGGCTGTGCCTAAGCGGCGTTGCATGCTGCATGGAAGGCCTGCTGCCCCGGCAAGCGCCCGCAATGCTTAGCATTCGGTGATGCGATCCACCTCCACAATGGCGTGGATGAGCTTGAGCGGCAGGGCTTGCTCCGGCCGGATGGCTATGGCGCTTTGAATCTCATGGATGGCAAAGGCAGCGTCCTCTTCGTTTTTGCAGTAGACAGTTGCAAGCGCATCGCCAGGTTGCACGGCATCGCCGATGCGTTTGTTCAGCACAAACCCGACGCTGTAATCAATGATGTCGGTTTTCTCCCGCCGGCCTGCGCCGATGCGCTGCGCCGTATTGCCCAGCGCAGTGGTATCCATCCTGTGCAGATAACCTGGCGCCAGGGCAGGCACATCCCTGCGCACCTTGGCCTGAGGCAGCAGGGAAACATCGTCGCACACGCGCGCATCGCCACCCTGTGCGGCGATCATGTCCCGCAGCTTAGCCAGGCCGCTGCCGTTTTCCAGGGCAGAGCGCAGCAGGGCTTCGCCTTGCTGCGGCGTTTGCGCCGCGCCGCCGGCCATGAGCATATAGGAACCCAACGCCAAAGATACTGTGAGCAGCGGTCCCTGCACGCGACCACTCAACACATCGATGGCCTCCTTGACCTCCAGCGCATTGCCCACATGGCTGCCCAGCGGTTCGCCCATATCTGTGACCAGCGCGACCATGCGCCGCCCCGCATCCGCACCGATGTGCACCATAGCCTGCGCCAGATCGATGCTTTCCCGGAGGGTATGCATGATGGCGCCGGACCCGGTTTTCACGTCCAGCACGATGCCCTGCGCGCCGCTGGCAAGCTTCTTGCTCATGATGCTGGAGGCAATCAGCGGCAGGCTATCTACCGTGGAGGTCACATCCCGCAGGGCATAAAGCTCTTTATCGGCAGGGGCGAGGTTCCCTGTTTGCCCAATGACGGACACGCCGATGCGCTGCACCTGCGCGATGAACTCTGCCATGGACAGCCCGATGCGAAAACCGCGGATGCTTTCCAGTTTGTCCAAGGTGCCGCCGGTATGGCCAAGGCCGCGGCCGCTCATCTTGGCTACGGGTACGCCGCAAGCTGCCACCAGCGGCGCCAGGATCAATGTCGTGGTATCGCCAACGCCACCGGTAGAATGTTTGTCCGTTGGGACACCGGGGATGGCGGAAAGATCCACCATATCACCGGAACGCGCCATGGCCAGCGTCAGGTTCACGGTTTCCTCCCGGTTCATGCCGTTCAGGCGGATGGCCATGAGCAGCGCAGCGATTTGATAATCCCGGATGGTGCCGTGCGCCGCGCCGTCCGCGAAAAAAGCGATTTCCTCCTGAGTGAGGGCATGCCCCAGTTTCTTTTTTTCGATGATGGATATGATGTCGGGTATCATGGTCCAACCTCCCTGAAAGCGCAAGCGGGCGCCATGTTGACGCCCGCCTTTTTTATTTGTGGTTAGAGCGGGACAATCATACGCCCGCAGGATTCACACTCGATGATTTTTGCGCCGGATTTGAGATTGCGCAGTGTGACCTGCGGCAGACCCATGTAGCAACCGCCGCACTGACCATTGACCAGCTTGGCAACCGGCGGGATGCAGTGCTTTTTGATGGTCTGGTAGCGCTCCATGAGGGCGGGCTCGATATCCTTGCCCTTTTCCTGAGCGGCTGCGCGCTTATCTTCCAGCGCCTTCACCTGCTCCTTATACTCTTCCTCATATTCTACTTTTTGCTTTTCATACTCAGCCTTGACTTTGGCGTACTTGACGCCGATTTCCTTCTGCTGGCGTTCGTGGTCGCCGGCATCCTGCTGAATACGTTTCATTTCCGCCTCATAGCTTTGGATGTTGCCGACTAGCTTGCCGGCATCCTGCGCGAAGGCACGCGCCTCCTCCAGGCTATCGGGCGGGGTCTCGGTCAGGCGGGTCTGCAGCGCTTTGAGCTGCTCCATCTGCCGCTCGATCGCGTCCTTGATCACATCCACGCGATCCAGCATTTCGGCGATCTGCTCTTCCATCTGCTTGACCGCGTTTTGCTGTTCAAGCAAAAAGTCACGGTTCTTCTTCAGCGCCAGGCGGTTTGGCGAGCGCTTGATTTCGCTTTCGAACGCATCCGCCTCCATGTCGGCCTGTTGGAATTCCCACAGCATTTCGATCTGTTCCATAGCGACCTCCTTCGTGTGCGAAGCTCCACTGGGAGCGATGATCCGCGCCCGTTTCACGCGCCTTTAGCGGGCGGTGCATACGTACGGCGGTATAGTGGTCAGGCGCGCTTCCACCGGCCAGCCGGCTTGCGCATCTGATAGAAAACGTTGATAAAGGGCTGCCATGCCGGGCTGCTCGGTTTCATGGTGGCCGGTTTCAAAAACCACCAAGCCAAGCGCCAGTGCAGCCAAGATTTCGTGGTGCTTGATTTCGCCAACCACAAATGCCTGCGCGCCTGCCTGTGCGGCAGCGGTATAACCCTCGCCGTAAGCACCGGGCGCCACGGCAATGCGGCGCAGGGGAGCGGTGGTATCGCCATACATGCGCGTATGTGCATGCAGGAGCTCATCGATGTGAGGAAGCAGTTCGCCTGCAGGGATGGCGCGGGGCAGACGACCCAAGCGTAGATAAGGGTCATCACCGATTTTGCGGATGGCGGTAAGATTCAGCGCTGCGGCTAGCGCAAAGCCTGTGCCGCCCGGCGCGCTGTCCAGATTGGTGTGCGCCGCAATCAGATTGATTTGCGCTGCCATCAGGGAAGCCAGCACCGCGCCTTCCGGTTGGTCATAGCGGATGCACTTAGCGCCGCCAAACAGCAGCGGGTGGTGGGTGATGATAAGCTCAGCGCCCCAGCGTTCGGCTTCCTGCACGACCGGCAAGGTGGCGTCCACTGCAAACAAGATGCGGTGTACATCGGCGGCAGGATCGCCGATCACCAGGCCTGCGTTATCGAAACCTTCCTGCGTGGCAAAGGGCGCAAAATGATCGATCCAGTCCAGCAGATGCCGTACGGTCATCATCAGCCCTCCTTTACCTTATTACGGATCAGCTAATTTGGCAAGTGCGTCCCGCGTGATGGCCAATTCCCAGGCAGATGCGGCATGGCGGGTTTCCGTGGCAGGGACGCCGGATGCTTGCATGGCAGCGACTGCTCCGCTGAGCAAGCGTTCCCGTCGCTCAAGCCATGGTCGCCATTGCGCTGGCATGTCGTGCAGCAGGCAGGGCCCCAGAGCCAGCTCTGCCGCGGTATAGGGGGGCTCGTCGCCTTGCGCGGGCAGGGCGAGCATCAGCAGGTACAAGTGTTGATCCACCGCCACCACACGCTCTTGCTGCAGGCGGTAGCCGATGCGCTGGATTGCCTCCCGCACGGTGGGCAGCTCCGTTTGTGCGCCCAGGATGAGCTTGGCGCCCTGCAAACGGCTTTGCCCGCGGCGCAGGATCCCGGACAGCGTGTCGCCGCCCATGCCGAGGATGCAAACCGTGTCCGCCTTGCCATCGGGCAGGGCATCCAGCGCAGAAAGTCCGTCCGCGTGGACAAACGTGGTGCACTCCGCAAGGTTTTGCGCACGGACACGTGCCCTGGCCTTGTCCAGCGCCTTTGCGCTGACATCCGCCGCCAACAGGTGTTGGCAGCGGTGCTCCAGCAAAAGCGCTGTGCCCAGCCGGCCGTGATCGCATCCGATATCGGCACACACACCGCAGGGAGTAACCCAATCCGCGGCGGTGCGCAGCCGCGCATCCAGCATGGGAGGCCGCGGGTTTCGCGGTGGCTTGCAGGCGGGCCAATGTCCTGTGGCATCACTGCCTGGCCGTTGCGCCTGCCCGCTTTTCAAAGCAGGGGTGTGCAATTGTGCTTCGGCAGCCATCGCCTGTGCGCCTGCGAAGGCCTCTGGCTGCCGGGCGTTGATGGATGCGGGCATATCAGTCAAGGTAGTCTTTCAGTTTTTTGCTGCGGCTGGGGTGGCGCAGCTTGCGCAGCGCCTTGGCTTCGATCTGGCGGATGCGCTCGCGCGTTACCTTGAACACGCGGCCTACCTCCTCCAAAGTGCGTTGATGGCCATCATCCAGGCCAAAACGCAGGCGAAGAACCTTTTCCTCACGGGGGGTGAGGGTGTCCAGCACGTCCAGGAGCTGCTCCTTCATGAGGGTGAAGCTGGCGGCTTCGGCCGGGGCGGGCGCATCCTCATCGGGGATAAAATCGCCCAGATGGCTGTCCTCTTCTTCACCGATGGGCGTTTCCAGCGACACGGGCTCCTGCGCGATCTTAATGATTTCACGCACCTTGCCCTCGCTGATGTTCATCACTTTGGCAATCTCATCCGGGGTGGGCTCGCGCCCATAATCCTGCAAAAGCTGGCGGGAAACGCGGATGAGCTTGTTGATGGTTTCAACCATATGCACGGGGATACGGATGGTGCGCGCCTGATCGGCGATCGCACGGGTGATGGCCTGGCGGATCCACCATGTGGCATAGGTGGAAAACTTATAGCCTTTGCGGTAGTCAAACTTATCCACAGCCTTGATAAGGCCGAGGTTTCCCTCCTGGATGAGATCCAGAAACAACATGCCCCGCCCCACATAACGCTTGGCAATGGACACCACAAGGCGCAGGTTGGCTTCGGTCAGTTTTTGTTTGGCGACATCGTCGCCTTCTTCCATGCGCTTGGCAATGTCGATTTCCTCATCGGCAGTCAACAGGGGAACCTTGCCGATCTCCTTGAGGTACATGCGCACAGGATCGTCGATGCTCACGCCGTCGGGGACGCTCAGGTCTATTTTGTCCGGCTCGATCAGCTCGTCTGGGGGTACGGGATCAAATTCAGTGACCACATCCACGCCCATGCTTTCAAGCGTTTCGTAGATCTTGCTCATCTGATCGGCGTCGATCTCCAGATCCATGGCCTGGTTTGCGATTTCGTCGCGGGTGATCGTGCCTTTGGTCTTGGCGTCCTCGTATAGCTCGTTGAGTTTCAACTTGATCGCCTCGGGCGAATGGTTGCTCAACTTCATCACTCCTTCAATGTGAAAAGGCCGTGTCTTTGCGGGTGGGGGTCAGCGGTCGTCGCGCTTTGCGGCGCAGAAAGGCCTCAAAGAGCATGTGTCCGTAAATGAGATGCATTGAAACCGTAGGGAAAATCATTCCAGCTCTTTGAGCTGCTCCATGATGCGCATGGATTGCAGGGTGAGGGCGGCGCGTTCGCCTTCAGGTACATTCGGCATGGCGCGGGCAATTTCCTCTAATTCCGCGCCGAGCCTTGCGCTGCGCATGCGCCGGATACAGTCCTGCGCCATGCGGCGCAGCCCCGCGTCATCCGCCTCAGTCTGAATCTCCAGCATGGTGGCGATGAGCGCGCGTCCCTGCTCATCCGGCTGGCTTTCCATGACCTCCGCAATGCTTTGGCCTTGCAGCAGCGCTTCCGCCATGGCGCGCAGCTGCGCATCCTGGAATTCTTCCGCGCTCACGGCGCCCTGGGGCAACCTGCCGGTTGCCAGGGCAGCCATCAGGGTGAGGGCGGTCATGTCTGTGGCGCGCGCCTCCCGTGCCTGTGCGCGAAGCGCATCCCGGCGTGGGGCGGGAACCTGCGCGGGCGCCTTGGGGGCAATGCCGATTTGATCCAGCAACACCTCACGGGTAAAGCCGGTTTCAAAGGCAAGCTGCTTGACGTAGTTTTCCAGTTCCACCGGTTCGCGCACGGTTCTCAGAATGGCCGCGCCTGCTTTGGCGTAGGCGGTGCGGCCATCCTCGCTGGAAAGGTCGTGCGTTTCCTTTTCCCGCCGCAGGCGGTAGGTAGTGGCGCTGATAGGCTTGAGCGAAAGGAATGCATCCACCCCTTCCTGCCGGATGAACTCATCCGGATCCAGCCCACCGGGAAAATCAAGCACGCGGCAGGGTATGTGCACCTCCTCCAGCACGGAAAGCCCGCGCAGGATGGCATGCTGGCCGGCTGCATCGCCATCATAGGCCAGCCATACTTCCGGCGCAAAGCGCGAAAGCAGGCGCGCCTGTTCGGGCGTGAGCGCCGTACCAAGCGTTGCGGCAACACCTTCCACCCCAAACTGGGTGAGCGCCACCACATCCATATACCCCTCCACCAGAATGACCCGCGCGAGCCCTTTTGCCTTGCGCAGCAGGTTTGCTGCAAACACGTTATAACGTTTGTTAAAGGCCGGGGTGTCACTGGTGTTGAGGTATTTTGGCTGCACATCGCCCATGGCGCGCCCGCCGAAGCCGAGCACATTGCCATACGCATCAATGATGGGAAACACGGCACGATTGCGGAACATATCGCCTGTGCGGCCTTCCCGTTGGTACAAAAGGCCTGCGGCGATCAGCTCTTCCTGCGTAAAACCTTGATCCATTAGCGGCTTGAGGATGCTCGCACCCGTGGCTGCGCCGATGCCGAAGCGCCGGATGACCGCATCACTGAGCCCACGCTTTTGCACATAGGTCAAGACGCTTTCGCCCTGCGGTTCCCACAGCGCTTGATGGTAGAGCCGCGCCGCCGCCTGATTGGCCAGGTAGATGCGCTCCTTGAGCGTCCGCCTGCGCTCATAGTCCGGATCGTTTTGCAATTCCGGCAGCGGCAGGTGCAATTGCTCCGCCAGGTGTTGCACCGCCTCCTGAAACTCCAACCGCTCAATATCCATCACAAACTGGATCACACTGCCCCCGGCTTTGCACCCAAAGCAGTAATATACCTGCTTTTGTGCATCCACCGAGAAGGAGGGCGTCTTTTCGTTGTGAAACGGGCACAGACCTACGTATCTATGCCCGTTTTTCTTCAGCGGTACATATTGCGACACGATCTGTACGATATCCGCGCGGGCGCGAAGTGCGTCCAGCCATGTCGATGGGAACCTACCTGCCATGCTTGTTTCACCTTCTAACTGATTCGCCGCTTGCAGGGGCTTTCCTGCAATGGGCTGGAACATTTTCTGTAAAGGGCGCGCACACTTTGGGAATCAACGGATGGCGAAATCGTTGGGCACAAAAAGCGCCGTAAAATCATCGGTCGCGTAGCGGTCAGTCATGCAGGCGAGGTAATCGCACACGGCGCGTTCCACCCCTTCCCGGTACACGATCTGCACATACTCATCCGGCATGGAGGTAGGGTTTTGGCAGTAGTGGGTGTAGAGCGCGTCCAGCACAAAATCGCAGCGCTTTTCTTCCTGTGCGCGCCAGCTGTCGTTATACACCCTTTCAAAGAGAAAGGCGCGCAGCGCGTCGCTGGCCTGGCTCACCTCGGGGCTCATGCGCACAAAAGGTTGCCCCTCACTGTTGGCTACGATATCCATAATCATGGTATTGATGCGTTTGCTGTGCGTATCCCCCAGTACTTCAAGGCACTGGCGCGGCAGCTCAAAGGGTTTGAGTATGCCGCCGCGGATGGCGTCATCAATATCATGGTTGATATAGGCAATACGGTCAGCGCGGCGCACGCACCACCCTTCCAGCGTGGCGGGATCATTTGTGCCGCTATGGTTGCGGATGCCGTCGCGCACCTCCCAGGTCAGGTTGAGCCCCTGCCCTTCCTTTTCCAACACCTCCACCATACGCAGACTTTGCGCGTTGTGTTGGAAGCCCCCTGGCACAAGCCGATCCAGCGTTTTCTCCCCGATGTGGCCAAAAGGCGTGTGCCCCAGATCATGACCCAGCGCGATGGCCTCGGTCAAATCCTCATTCAGGCGCAGCGCGCGCGCAAGCGTGCGTGCTACCTGGGATACCTCCAGCGTATGGGTGAGGCGCGTGCGGTAGTGATCGCCCTTGGGGGCAAGAAAAACCTGCGTCTTGAATTTGAGGCGGCGGAAGCTCTTGCAATGAATGATCCGGTCCCGATCCCGCTGGAACTCAGCACGCACATCACATGGGCGGATGGGGTGCTCCCGTCCGCGTGTAGCAACGCTGCGCATGGCATACTTGCTCAGCCACAGCTCCTCATGCTTTTCCCACTGCTCGCGTATGGTCATGCCAAGCCCTCCCTCATCGGTCGCCCCTTGTGTTATTCCTTGCCGGTTCGCGTTTTCCCTTTCTTTATGGTATCATGCGATGAAGTTTTACCTTTGGGAGGGTGAGCCGTGAGAACGTGCGCCGAATGTATCCTTTGCCTTTTGCAGCGCGATATAAAAGCCGTGCCGAAAACAGCCGGCATGGAACTGAAAGCCCGCTACCAGCGGGAGGTGCTAGGCATGATAGCGGGCTGTGATCCTGATTTTTGCACCGCGCAGATCTCTGCGCGGGTGGATGCGATTTACCGCCAGTATTTTGGCGAGCGCAAAACACTGGATTTTGCTGCGCTCAAAGCGCAATACAACAGCCGCATGCTGGCGCTGGAGCCGGCACTTCGCGCGCTAGTTTGCCGTGCGCAGGATCCGCTGCGTTATGCCATCCAGCTGGCCAGAGCTGGGAACTATATCGATTTTGCCGCCGGGCATGAGGTGCAGGATCATTTACTGGATGCGCTGCTTCAAGAAGCGGATCAGGAGGCGCTGGATGCCGCAGAATATGCATTGTTTTGCGAGCAATTGCCTTTGGCTGAAAGGATCGTCTATCTTACGGACAATGCCGGGGAGATCGTATTGGATAAGCTGCTGATCGAAGTGCTGATGGCGCGTTTTCCGCAGGCAAACTTTACGGTAATGGTTCGTGGTGCGCCGACGCTGAATGATGCCACGCTGGAGGATGCGGCTGCAGTGGGGTTAACGGAACTGGTGCATACGATGGGCAACGGCAATGCATTGGCGGGCACGGTGCTGGCGGCATGCAGCGTTGGGGCGCAGACGGTACTGCGGGAAGCGGATGTGATCATCGCCAAAGGGCAGGCCAACTTTGAAACGCTCCATGGCTGCGGCTATAATATCTACTATTTATTTCTGTGCAAGTGTGAATATTTTGTGCGGCGTTTTCAGGTGCCGCAGCACACCGGTATGTTTGTGAACGAGCGCCGCCTGCCGGCGTTGGAAACCTGAGCAGCGCGCAATGCGACGCGGCTGCTCCTGCGCCTGCCTGGCACCAAGGGGAAGTTGCTGGCAGCGCCAAGCCACGATAGCGCAAGCACTACTTTTCAGGCCGGACTCCGGGCAGAGTCAATGCAGCAACGGATCGATTGGGCTCAGGCGTTGAGCATAGGCCCCTGTCCGGGGGCGGGGGGCAGCGGGTCAGACCCTTGGGGGAAGGGCTGACCAACTTTGTCCAGCATCTCCTCATTGATGGGCAGGGTGCTGATGTTGCGCGTGTGGCTGAAGGCACCGTGGGGAAGCTGATTGTTACGGTTGATGACGCCGATGAACACCCAGATAAGCCCGGCGACAAACGCAAGCATCAGCACGGCAAAAAGCGCCAGCAGCAGCAGATCAGGGGAATCCCCTTCCAAGGCGAACATCAGCGACACCAATGAAATGACCGGCAAAGGAAGAAAGGCGAAATACAGAATGGCATAACGGACAAACAACTGCCACAGCTTGGGGCGGCTATTGTCCCGATCATCGATCATGCGCAGGCTGGTCAGCCGTTTGCCAACAGTTTTGCCCTTTTGCAGCCATTCGCCAAACACAAAATACAGCAGCACCGCGCCCACGTACAGGATCACAAAAGCAAGCAACCAGCTGCGGGCAGTATTTTGCTGCAGCAAAGCCCACACCGGCCGGATGCTGGGCACCAGAAACAGCATGCCCACCCCGATGATGAACCAATCCACAAAGGAGGCTGTGATGCGGCGCGTCACGCTCACATGCATGCCACGCCGGTAGGCCACCTCGTTGAGGCGTTCCCGGGAAGGCAGGAGGCGCATCAGGGGTTTGGCCAGCAGATAGCCCAGAAAACCGCCCAAGGTATTGGTAATCAGATCATCTGTCTCCGCCAGGCGATAAGGGCGCGGATAGATGCCAAACAGCGCGCTGAGCTGCGTGAGCTCAAACACCAGGCTGAGTATCAGGGAGAGCAGAATGGTCTTTTTCAGGCTGCAACCAAAGTAATAGCGCAGGTAAATGCCAAAGGGAATGGTCATGAGAATATTGGCCAGCAGCACAAACAGATCCCGGTTCACGATCAGGCCGCGCCAGGTGGAAGGATCCCCCAGCACAAAGCCGGAGTCCCGGATCCACAACACCCAGTCCGTGAAGGGCATCAGCTGCAGGTAAGGCGTGGTAAGCCCTGCGACCACCTCGCGGCTGGGCAGTGGCAGCATGGTCAAAAAATAGGCGCGCATCAGGTAAAGGATAAAGGAATACAGCACAGCCGTGCGCAGCAGGGGAATCGACCCATAGCGCCAGTATTGGAACACCATATAGGGAAGGGTGATCATCGCGGCGATAAAGGGAAAAAACCATACCGCAGTCATGATGGGTTCGATATACGCGCGCACAGAAATTGCCTCCAAGCCTGAATTTCGTGCAAAGCATACCAGCTTTGGCCGGGGTTGTAAAGGTGGTTTTGGCAACATGACAAAACTGTGAGGTGAGCGGCAGCGGCGCTTGTGGCATGCACGAAGCGGTGGGGCTGCCTGTTGCAAGGGCAGAAGCACCATGGTATCATGCACCTTACAGGAATGTAAGC
>LVAR01000102.1 GCA_001604115.1 Clostridiales bacterium Firm_12
AACGCCATCGGCTGCCCGCCGACCATCGCCATGCTGCACAAAGGCGTGTGTGTGGGGCTGGGCACGGACGGGTACACCAACGACATGCTGGAGAGCCTGAAGGTGGCCAAACTGCTGCACCAACACCACCTGCATGATGCGACTACGGCCTGGGCGGAAGCACCCCAGATGCTCTTTGACAACAACGCCAAGCTCGCCACACAGTATTTTGGGCGGGAGCTGGGCGTGCTCAAGGTGGGCGCTGCGGCGGATGTGATCGCCCTGGACTACACGCCCCTGACCCCGATGGACGAAACCAACCTCGGCGGGCATGTGCTCTTTGGCATGAGTGGCCGTAACGTGATCCATACCGTGATCGACGGCAAGGTGAGAATGCGCGAGCGTGAACTGATCGGCGTGGACAAACAGGCTGTACTGGCACACTGCCGGGAGGCCGCCCGAGGGCTGTGGCAGCGCATCAACGCGTGATGGGAATACACGCCGGCAGCGTAGGCGGCGCTTGCCCTGCGGCTGTGCGTCAGGCTTGGCTCAGCACCGCTGTGCCCTGCCCTGCATGCCCCGTGCGGCATGATCCCTTTTGCTGCCCTTGCGCTGGAAGCCCAAACCGAAGCTGGATCTGCATAAGCCCTTGCAAACCAATACAAAGGAGCGATTTCGCATGAGCGACCGTATGCGCCCCATTCCTTTCCCGGAGCTTATGGAGCAGGTTTTGACCGAGTTTGCCGCGGACGGTTCCCTGTTTGACGTGCGCGCACCCTACCGCCATGAGGGCGGCAAGCGCCTGTCCATCTTCGGTGAAGCGCCGGAAACGCCGTTCGGCCCTGCGGCAGGCCCCCATACGCAATTGGCGCAAAATCTGATTGCAGCCTATGCGGGCGGCGCGCGCTTCTTTGAGCTGAAAACCGTGCAAAAGCTGGATGGCGAGGATCTGCCGGTGAGCAAGCCCTGCATCCTGGCCGGCGCGGAAGGCTACAATGTGGAGTGGAGCACAGAACTGACCGTGCCGGATGCCTTTGACGAGTATGTAAAGGCTTGGTTTGCCTTAAAACTGGTGAGCCAGACGTTTGGGCTGGGCGCGCGGGATGGCTTTGTGTTCAACATGAGCGTAGGGTATGATCTGGCGGGCATCCAACTGCCCAAGATGGATCGTTTTATCGAAGGGCTCAAGGATGCGCGCCAAAGCGCCGTGTGGCAGGCCTGCGCCGCATGGACTGAGCATAACCTGCATCGTTTTGCAGGGCTGAGCGCCGCCGATGTGGATGCCTTTGACGCCAAAGTGTGCAAGAGCATTACGCTTTCCACCCTGCACGGCTGCCCCCCGGAGGAGATCGAGCGCATCGCCACCTACCTCATTGAGGAAAAAGGGCTCCATACCTTCGTCAAATGCAACCCAACGCTGCTGGGCTACACATTTGCGCGCAACACCATGGATGCGCTGGGCTACGAGGCCGTGGCTTTTGACGACCATCACTTCAACAGCGACCTGCAAATGGCCGACGCAGTGCCGATGTTCGGGCGGCTGCTCGCGCGGGCGCAGGCGCGCGGCCTGCAGTTTGGGCTCAAGCTTAGCAACACATTCCCCGTGGGCATCACCCGCGGAGAACTGCCGGGCGAGGAGATGTACATGAGCGGCAAGGCGCTCTGGCCGCTGACCATCCACCTGGCGCAAAAGCTGGAAACGGCGTTTGCCGGCAAGATGTGGGTGAGCTACTCCGGCGGCGCGGATGAGCGCAACATTGGCGAATTGTATGATGCGGGCATCTGGCCGATCACGCTGGCGACCACGCTGCTCAAGCCCGGCGGCTACAACCGCCTGCAGCCCATGGCGCGCCTGCTGGCCGCCAAGGCGTATCGCCCTTTTGCCGGGGTGGATATGGACAAACTGGCTGCTTTGGCTGCGCAAAGCCTGAGCGATCCGCGCTACCGCCGTCCCTTAAAGCCGGAGCCGCCGCACAAGGGGGCGCGCAAGGTGCCGCTGATCGACTGTTCCATGGCGCCCTGCGCGGACGGGTGCCCCATCCATCAGGATATTCCGGCCTATATGGAGTTGGTATCGCAGGGGCGCTACGGCGAGGCGCTTGCCGTCATCTGCGAAAAAAACGCCCTGCCCTTCATGACCGGCGCCATCTGCAACCACCGCTGCATGGGCAGCTGTGTGCGCAACCAGTATGAGGAGCCGCTGCACATCCGCGATGTAAAACTGCTGGCGGCGGAGCGCGGGTTTGATGCGTTTTTGCCCACACTGGCGCCGCGTGCAACACGTGCCGAGCGTGTGGCGGTTGTCGGCGGCGGCCCTGCCGGCATGGCGAGTGCCTATTTTCTGGCGCGCGAAGGCGCACAGGTGACCCTGTTTGATGAAAAAGACGCGCTGGGTGGCGTGGTGCGGGATGTTCTGCCCGCCTTCCGCATCCCGGACGCGCACATTGACAAGGATGCCGCGTTGCTCACCCAGCTGAATGTGACGGTCAAGCTCAACACCCGCGCGCCCTCCGCGCAGGCGCTGCTCCGCGAAGGTTTCACGCACGTGGTGCTGTGCCTGGGTGCTCAGGTGGCCGGAAAGCTGGGCATCGCGGGGGAGATGAACGCGCTGCACTTCCTGACGGCGGCCAAGAAACACCCGGAAACGCTGGCCGTGGGCAAACATGTGGTGGTGTGCGGTGCAGGCAACACGGCCATGGACGCGGCGCGCGCCGCCACGCGCCTGCCGGGTGTGGACACCGTAACCATCGTGTACCGCCGCACCAAGTTTGAAATGCCGGCCGATGAGGAGGAGTACCGCCTTGCCATCGCCGATGGCGTGGTGTTCCGGGAGCTGCTCGCGCCGGCGACCTGGGCCGACGGCGCACTTTTGTGCCAGCAGATGCGCCTGGGCGAGCCGGATGCAAGCGGTCGCCGCAGCCCGGAGCCGACCGGCGAAACCCTGACCATGCCCTGCGATACGCTCATTGCCGCCATCGGCGAAAAACCCGATGCCGCGGCGCTGGAGGCCGAAGGGGTCGCGCTGGGCAAGGGCGGGCGACCCACATCCCGCATGCAGGGCGGGCAAATCTTTGTCGCAGGCGATGCCCTGCGCGGCCCGGCCACCGTGGTGGAGGCCATTGCCGATGCGCAGGCTGTCACGGAAGATATTCTGGGCACCGTGCCCACGGCCTGCCACTGCGCCACCCCGGCGGCGGAACTGCTCACCCGGCGCGGCACCATGCAGGATGCAGGGGAAACCCAGCAGGAATTTGCGCGCTGCATGGGCTGTGATACAGTGTGCCTGGCGTGCGTGGATGTGTGCCCCAACCGCGCCAATGAAACAGTCTGGGTGGACGGCGCGCCGCAGATCGTGCACATCGACGGGCGCTGTAATGAGTGCGGCAACTGCGCCACCTTCTGCCCCTATGACAGCGCGCCCTATCTGGACAAGCTCACCTGGTTTGTGGATGAAGCCGCGCTGCTGGACAGCCATAACCCCGGCTGGACGCGCCTTGCGGACGGCACCCTGAAGGTGCGGCTGGACGGCCGCGTGTTCACCGCCACGCAGGATGATCCTGCCCTGCCGCCGCAGGTGGCCGCGCTCATGCGGCAAACGCTGGTCGCCATGCCTTGGCTGGCCGCGACGGCTCATACTGTTTCATAAGCGTAACGCTTTCATCTCGCAAACGCTTTCCCCTATGGCTTCGCCGCGAAAGGTTGGTGCAGCCCCGCTGCGCCTTCGCTTCCGCTCCTCGCCACAGAACAAAAGCGCTTGCGATCTATGAAACATTCAGGATTTGGATAGTATCCATAACGGCAGTGACCTGTAAACAAACATCAGCGGCGGGCTGTGCGGCATGCGAGCGGAAGCCTGCCAGCGCACATTGCGGGGGCAAGCGCCAAGCTGCGCCCCCAGCTCTGCTCACCTACCGACTACCGATCCAGCACAACGGCAGCCTACATCTGCACCTTGTGTGCAGTCAAAGGGGAGAATGCCATGGCAACCATCACCGTCAACGGCCTGGCCCATCAAACGGAAAAGGATATGCCGCTGATTGACTACCTGCGTGATGTGCTCCGCCTGACCTCCGTGAAAAACGGGTGCGGCGAGGGCGCATGCGGCGCATGCACCATTTTGGTGGATGGCAAGAAACTGCGCGCGTGCATCCTGACCACCGGCAAGGCGGATGGCAAGCACGTGATTACCGTGGAGGGGCTTTCCCCGCGCGAGAAGGATGTTTACGCCCACTGCTTTGCGCAGGCAGGCGCGGTGCAGTGCGGTTTTTGCATCCCGGGCATGGTCATCTCCGCCAAGGCGCTGCTGGATGTGACGCCTGCGCCAACGCGTGCGCAGGTCAAGCAGGCCATCCGCGGCAACATATGCCGCTGCACCGGCTATGTAAAAATCGAGGATGCCATTCTCATGGCTGCGGCGTACTTCCGTGAGAACACGCCTGTGCCCATGGCCGCCGATGATGGGCTTTTAGGGCGGGACATGAAACGTGTGGATGCCGTGGCCAAGGTGCTGGGCACCGGTGAGTTTGTGGATGACATCGTGCTGGACGGCATGATCTATGCCAAGGCGCTGCGCAGCCGCTACCCGCGTGCGCGGGTGCTGCGCATCGACACCAGCCGCGCTCAGGCGCACCCGGATGTGGTGCGCGTGCTCACCGCGGCGGATGTCCCTTTCAACAAGACTGGGCATCTGGTGCCGGATTGGGATGTAATGATCGCGCAGGGCGATATCACCCGCTACATCGGGGATGCCATCGCGCTGGTGGCGACCCGCTCGCCGGAAACGCTGGACGAGGCGCTGGCGCTGATAGACGTGACCTACGAAGAGTTGACCCCCGTGCTTACCCCTGCCGAGGGCTTGCAGGCCGATGCGCCCTTGCTGCATGAGAAGGGCAATTTGCTCAGCCGCCAGCAGCTGACGCGCGGCAATGTGGATCAGGCTATCGCTGAGGCTGCCTTTGTGGTCACGCGGCACTACTCCACCCCGCAGACCGACCATGCCTTTATGGAACCGGAGTGTGCCATCGCCGCGCCGGATGGGGAAGGCGGCATCGTGCTGCGCACCGGCAGCCAGTCCGTCTATGATGAGCAGCGGGAAATTGCCCGCATGCTGTGCCTGCCCAAGGAAAAGGTGCGCTCCATCAGCGCGCTGGTGGGCGGGGGCTTTGGCGGCAAGGAGGATATGAGCGTGCAGCACCATGCGGCGCTCATGGCTTGGGCGACCGGCCTGCCTGTCAAGGTGCGCTTTACCCGGCAGGAGAGCCTGAATATTCACACCAAGCGCCACGCCATGGAAATGGACTTGACCACGGCGTGCGATCGGCAGGGGAACCTGACCGCCATGCGCGCCGTGCTGGTGAGCGATTGCGGCGCCTATGCCTCGCTGGGCGGCCCTGTGCTCCAGCGTGCCTGCACGCATGCGGGCGGCCCCTATCATTTTCAGAATGTGGATATCACCGGGCTGTGCGTCTATACCAATAACGTGCCGGGCGGCGCATTCCGCGGCTTTGGCGTGACCCAGAGCTGTTTTGCCGCCGAGCAGAACCTGAACCTGCTGGCAGAGCTTGTGGGCATTTCCCCGTGGGAAATTCGCTACCGCAACGCCATCCGCCCCGGCGAGGTGCTGCCCAACGGGCAGGTCGCCAGTGAGGATACCGCCTTTGCGGAGTGCCTGCTTGCCGTGCGGGAAGCCTATGAAAGCAGCCCCTATGCAGGCATTGCGGGCTGCCTGAAAAACAGCGGCTTGGGTGTGGGCGTGCCGGATTTTGGCCGTGTGGCCATTGACGTACGCGGGGGCAAAGCCTATGTGCTCACCTCGGCGGCCTGCATGGGGCAGGGCGTGGCGACGGTGTGTGTGCAAATGGTGTGCCAGACTACCGGCCTTGCGCCCAGCATGGTAATCCACGCCGCGCCGGATACGGCCATCACCCCCAACAGCGGTACATCTACCGCCAGCCGCCAGACGCTGTTCACAGGCGAGGCTGCGCGCCGCGCCGCGCTGCAGCTCAAGGAAGCGCTGGCACAGGCTGGCAGCCTGACCGCGCTGGAGGGCGCACACTACTATGCCGAGTTTGGCGAGCCTACCGATCCCATGGGCAGCGACAAGCCAAACCCCATCAGCCACTTGGCGTACGGCTATGCAGCGCAGGTGGTCATCGTGGATGAAACCAAACGCGTGACCCGCGTGGTTGCCGCCCATGATGTGGGGCGCGTGGTCAATCCCCGCAGCTGCGAAGGGCAAATCGAGGGCGGCGTGGTCATGGGGCTGGGGTTCGCCTTCACGGAGGATTTTCCCATGCAAAACGGCTACCCCACGGCCACCTATGGCAAGTTGGGGCTGTGGCGTGCCACGGATGTGCCGCCCATCGAAGTGCACCTGATCGAAAAAGGAACGCCGGATCAGAATGCCTTTGGCGCAAAGGGTGTGGGGGAAATCACCACCATCCCGACAGCCCCGGCGGCAGCGCATGCCTGCATGCGGGTGGATGGTAAACTGCGCACCAAGTTGCCCCTGGAGGATACCGCCTACCGAAAGGCTTGACCCCTCATTTTCAGCCGCGCGCCTGCACGGCATCCAACGCTGCCAACAGGAGGGATCGCGTATGCCCAAAAAACGGCTGCATTACGGCATCACCCTGCGCCTGTACCGGGAGGAGAAAGTCTTTGGCCCCGGCGTGGCCGAGCTGCTGGAAACCATCGCGGCCACACACAGCCTGCGCTCCGCGGCGATGCGCATGGACATGGCCTACTCCAAGGCTTGGAAAGTGATCAAGGCGGCGGAGCAGGGGCTGGGCTTTGCCCTGCTGCATAACGCGGTGGGGGGCAAGCAGGGTGGCGGCGCGACCCTCACGGTGGCCGCGGAGGATCTGCTGGCGCGCTTCCGTGCCTTTGAAGCAGAGGTAAATCAAGCGGTGGATGCGGCGTACGATCGCCATTTTTCGGATATGTGATCCCGCCAAGCTAACGCTGCTCGGTGGGCTTGGAAACAGCCTTGTGCATGGGCAAATGGCGTGCTCAAGCCAGTGCGGCAAGCGCTTTTGCTACAGTTGCAGCCTGCGCTGGGATGGGCGGTAGCGCCGCCTCGCAGGTATAGGGCAGCGCATGGGGCTATTGAAACTGTATCAAACACCACGCAGGGAGCATGACGCGGCACAGCAAAACACGTCAAAGGCAGGGATGGGCATGGCGGCATTTCGGGTTGGGATGGAAATTGGCCGGGACAGGGCAAGCATGTGCATGGTGGATGCGCAAGGCGGCGTGCAATGCCGCAGGCTGTTCAGCGCGGCCAGCACGCCAAGCCCTGAGCGCTTTGCCGATACCCTGTGCGATCATTTGGAGGATATGCTGCTCAAGCGCGGCATGATGCCTGCGGAGGTGCGCCACATCGGCGTAGCGGTGGCCGGGCAGGTGGATCGGTCGCTGGCGCAGGTGATCCACGCGCCGGATGTTTTTGGCACAGCGCCCGTGGCGCTGGCAAGCCTGATCGAAGGGCGCATCGGGGTTACGCCGCTGGTGATGGGCGAAGCCTGCGCCGCTGCCAATGCAGAGCTGCGCTTTGGTGCCGGCGCGCCGGATTTTCTGTGTATCACGCTGGGCAGGCACAGCGCCGTGGCGGTGGTGCGGCAGGGCAAAATTGCGCTGGATGAGACAGCCGCTGCAACCGATGCGGCTTTGAATGCGCTGCGCCAAACTGCAGTACAGACCCTGAGCACCCACGCCCTCACACGGCTGGCTGTGGAGCGCTTCCCCGAAGCCTTTGCAGCGGGGAAACCATCCATACGGGATGTGCTGGCGCATGCCGAGGCAGGCGATGCGCCTTGGATTGCCCTGATCGATGCGGCCGCAAAGACTTTCGCCAGCGAGTTGCGGGAGGTTATGGCCGCATGCCGGGTGCCTGCCGCGGCGGTGGGCGGCATGCTGGCCGCGCATGGCGAAACCATCATGGAGCCCCTCGCGCGGCAGCTGGTGATGGCTGCGGAGCGCGACAACCCTGGGGCAGAGCCGCTCACGTTGCGGCCAGCCGTCTATGGCGGGGACGCGGTTATGGTTGGTGCGGCGTTTTTCAGCGCGCAGGTGTTCGCCTGAAGGCTGACCTTGCCTGCCATTCGGCACTGCGCGGGGGCACGGGTCAGTTTGGCCGCATGACGATGGCAAGCCCTTCGCACGCTGGGTACGGCTCGGGCGCAAAGGCTACCATGCAAACAGCGCTGGCTGCAGACGGCCGTGCGCACCTATGAAAGAAAGCACCGTGCAAACGGTGCTTTCGTTTATGGAACCACCGCCGAAGCGGAAAGCAACCTGAGGCGAAAACCCCTGCGGGGCTCAGGCATTGGCGGCGAGCGCAAGAGCCCATCTGGCTATAAACGATATGGCAAGCGCACGGGCTGCTGCATGAGACTACTCCACATTCCGATCAAACCGAACCGGAAGGCTCTTGCAAGGCTGGACGCCGGGCACCCGAATCAGGCAGGCAAACGGTGAAAAGGGAAAGGGAGCCGTTTCATAGAAATGCATCGCAGCGCTGCGGCGAACAGCCTTGGGAGGGTTCCTTTGCATTGCGTTCTTGTGCGGGGAGTATTTACAATACGCGGCTGCTAGCGTTACAGGCGGCGTTTCGCTGGCGTACGCTGCACGTTACTCCAGCACTTCGCTCAGGCTCACAAAGCGGTAGGGATGATCGGCGTACTTCCGCTCCATCTCGCTCAGGTACATGTCCAGCGCAGCGGCGGTATAGATGCTGGTATCAGACATATGCATGATGAGCACTGCGCCACTCTTGGTGTTTTTTTGCAGTTCACCCGCCAGTTTCGCGGCGCTGCTGGTTTTGTAGTCCTGCGTGGTGTAGCTGCCGGATACGGCGTAGGTAAAGCCGCAATCCAGCACCGCGGCCAGCCCATTTTTACTCACAGCCAGCGTAGGGGGCCTAAACAGGCGGGATACCGAGGGTTTGTTGCCCTGCTTCAGATCGCCTGCGATGGATTCCAGCACGCCGTAGCTGGTGACCAGATCTTCCTTGAGCTGAGCCATCTGCGGCTCCGTCAGCTCGGAAAACTTGCGGCCGTTGCCCTCGTCATTGGCCAGGGGCAGGTGCGTGTGGGTGTGGCTGCCCAGGGTGTGCCCCTCGGCGGCGATGGCGCGCAGCAAATTGGGGTTGTACACTACGTTTTGGGTGCGCACAAAGAAGGTGGCTTTGGCGTTGTGGGCGCGCAGCACATCCAACAGCTCCGTGATGGTCTGATCCGTGCCCCAATCATCAAAGGTGAGAAACACATAATTATTTTTGTTGGGCAAAATGCCGGTTTTGTCCAGACGCTTGATTTCGGAGTTGGTAAAGCCGGGCAGGAAGGATCCGCTTGCCACCCAGTCAATCCCGATGTATCGGGTGGAGATTGCCGTGATGGGACTGCCGCTGAGCTGCCCCGGATAAATCTTGCCCCATACGGTGGGCAGGATAAGCTCCTGCGTCAGGGGGTAGGCGTAGGTCAGGGACTGATTGCCCGCCAGCGCCATTACCGGTTTGATGGCATAGATGTTGCGCTCACTGGCGATAAGGCGCACCAGCTGACCCAGCAGGTCATTGCTGCGCTGGTAGTGCCCCATTTGAAAATGGATGATCGCCCCGCGCTGCAATTTGCCCTGCGCCTCCGGAAGCAAGGCGGCCACAATGGGCTCCGCCGCTGTCTGGCGTATATCCTCTGTGCGCACAGCATTGACCATGGCAGAAAGCAGCGTGAACCCCCCGGATGCACACGCCAGCTTGAGTGGCTCGGTAGCGGTGCCGTAGGCGGGGCGCACGGGCAACACATCGGTGTAGGCAAAGGCGGTCAGGAGCGTTTCCTGTGCCTTGAGCAGTTCCTCCAGGATGGCGGACGCATCCGCAAAGCGCGCGGTGTTCACCGCAATGCCCAGTGCGTGCCCACGCGACAGGATGCGCTTGATGGCGGCTGCCTGCGAGTCCATCTCCTCCCGGGTCACGAAAAACGTACCTTTGCCGCCGGTGCTATCCAGCGCGGCCAGCACGCCGGTCAGCTCCGCTTCGTTGCCCAGACCGGCAAAGGTGAAGGCCACCGCACGCTCCGTGGTATAAATTCGCGTCAGCGGATCGCGGGGGGGTTCGGGTTGCGTGGTCATCGTGCGGGCACGTGCGCCCAAATCGGTGGCCGCCAAGGCGGAGCACAGGGCTCCCAGCCCCACATTGGCGGATGCGGATCCATCCCGGATAGTAATGCCCAGCAGCGTTTGCCGGGGCAGGGCGTCCACCAGGGCGGGCACTTTATCGGCCACAGCCACATCAGTCAGGGACAGGGTTTGGCTGGGCTGGGCAACGGTGGGCAAATAGGCGGCATACGCGGCAGCCAGCAAGGCATCGCTCGGGGCGGCCGTTACCAAGGCGGCGGTCGGCCAGACGCCTGTGACTGTCTGGATGGAAACGCCGGCGCGCACAAACTCGGAAATCGCTCGCTTGGCGGCCATATCGTCACTGCCATATACGCCTTCCTGCGCGCGCACGCCAATGGGAAACCCGGCTTCGGAAATCAGGAACAGACTTGCGGCACGGGCGGCTGCCTCCTCCCCAGTCACGTAAAAAGTAGCGGAAACACCGCTCTGGGTCAAGGAGCCCAGCAGCGTCCGGGTGAAGGATTCATCCCCCAAGCCGACCAACGCCAGCTCGGCCTTTTGCGCAAGGGATGCGTCCGCCTGTGTTTGCAGCTTTGCCAAGGCTGTTTTGCCGCCGGAAGCGTAGCGGGCGGTGGCCTCGGCCACACCCTGCGTCACGGGGTCTGTTTCCACAGTGGTGGGTAAGGCGGGCTGTTTTCTGCCCTGCACATACAGGCCGCCCACCACGCAAACTGCGATGAGCAACAGCCACAGCACAGTGGTGCGGAGTTGTTTTCGGATCGCCATGGCAGTCCCTCCTTTGCTTTGCCTGGGTAACCATCACGGGGTGTGTCGGCAGGGCGAGCCTGGCGTTACGGATGCTCCGCAAAGGCCAAAAGGCCGCTCAGCTCATTGCCGCCCAGGCGGAATAGGTCGCTTGACAAAAATCCGTTCGACTCGCACACGGCGCGCCAGGCTGCCAGCGTGGCGGTGTCGGCGTACCAGACGGTGGTCGTTTCGCCATCGACGGTAAAAGTGGCGGTGAGCGCCTGGCTGGCCGCATCCCGCGTGGGCGTTACGGCTGCGCCTTGCAGCAGCGCTTCCGCCTCGGTTTGGGTCAGGGCGCTGATGCCGCTGTCCCGCCAGGCAAAGCCGCCATTGGCGAAGGCCATGCGCGTGGTGTAGGGCTGGTTTTGGTACAGTGCGCAGGTTTCCGTCAGGAAGGGGACATCCGCCTTGGGGCCCGGTCCGCTATGGTAGCCGAAAAGATTGTAGCACATGACGGTGTATTCCGGACCGGCGGGCAAAGCAGCGTACTTGGGGGCATCCCAGGGCAGCACTACGCGCAGGCGGATCGCATCGCGCGCGCACACATCCCACAGCCGGCTGATCAGGGTAGCATACTGTAGCCACAGCGCCGTATCGCCCTTGAGGTTTTCATAATCCAGCTCCAACCCGCGCAGGTCATAACGGTCAATCAGGCGCACCAGATCCTCCAGGTGGCGGCTGATGGCGGCTTCATCGGCCAGCAGGCGCTCCAGCAGCGGCTTGGATTTGTTGTCATACTGGCCGGGCGTGGTTTCCACATCATTGACGATGGAGAGGTAGGGCACGCTATCCGTGCCTGTGCAGGCCTGCGTGATGGCAGCGAAGAGGGCTTCGGTTTCCGGCAGCATGAGCGGTCGATCCTGCGCGTCAAAAATACAGGCGAAGGCGATGGCCGCATCCACATTCCCCTGCAAGGCCTCCAACTCGGTGAGGGCATCCTCCGCTTCCCAGTAGGGCAGCCACACCCCCAGTGCGCCACCCAGCGCGGTGTTCAGGGGCAGGCTCAGCAGCAGGGCGAGGCTCAGCAACCAGGTCAGGGGTCGTTTCATGCGGGCACATCCTTCATCATTAGAAATGGTCTACAAAGAAGTCGATCACATTGTTTACCCAGCGGTTGATGATGGTGTTGATGGTCTCCTCCCGGTTCAGGCGGTATTCATACAGGATGGCTTGCGGATTCTCCGCATCGGCGATGGTCAGATCGGTGAACACCGCATCATACACATCATCATAAATATTGTGCTGTGTGAACTGCTCCCCCTGATTTTCAAACACAGCGCTGCCAAGCCCAAGCGAGCCAAGCTGGACGCCGTCCACCTTGAGCTGCTCTACCGCCGGGCGGTCATCCACCCACACGCTCAGGCGCTGCCCGGCCAGGCGGATGCGCAGGCGGCGCTCGCCGCGCGTGGCGGTATCGTTCACAGGGTAGTAGGGGGTGCCGCCATCGGCCAGGGTGAGCACGGGCTGCACGGACAGTTCCTGCAGGCGAGCCGTGGCCGCGGCTACGCGGGCGGGATCGCTGTCCAGGTCGATAATGGCTTGCTGGTAGGCAATCAGGCCATTGAGCTCATCTTCCTGGATGGAAATGTAGGGGCCGCCATCCAGTTCAAAAAGGCTCTGGTGGAAAAGTAGCTCACGCGCCTCGCCCAGTGACCAAACCTCCAGGTTGTTGTCTGTGAGCGCCACTTCCAGCCCATGGCTCAAAGTACGGTCGGTGCGCAGGTAGATGCTCTGCCTGCCCACCAGGTTGCCCCCCAGCGTCACAGACAGATCCATATCGGTAAACAGGCTGCTTTTCAGGGTCAACAGGGCTTTCCCGGACGGCGGTGAGGTCAGGATGATCTCATTGCCCCGGTACTCCGCCGCGCCGCCATCCAAATACCAGTGGGAGGCCTCCTCCGTATCCCCAGTCACAAAGGCGACCGGCTCCCCCGTATCATCCCAGATGCGCATGAGCAGGTGGTTGGTGGAAAAGTAGCTTTGCACCTGCAACCGGGACAGATCATAGATGGAGGAATCCAGGGTGTTCAAACAGGTGCCTTCCCGGTTGAAGTTCATGGCAAAGGTGGTCAGGATGCCTTCGCGGTTGGCATCGCTGGCGATGGCATCGGTGCCAAAGGCGCCGGTGTTGGCGTGCATCAGCAGGTACAGCTGGGGCACACTGCCGATAAAACGCTGGTAACTGGCCTGCATGGCGGCATATTCCGCCGCGATGCGCTGGCGCAGGTGTGCCTCCGTCTCGGTGCGCAGGCGATCGGCATCACGCTCAAAATCCATCAGGAAATGGTTGTAATCCCGCCAAAGATAGGTGCGCACCCGTAAAAACTGATCCAGCGTGAGCGCGCCGAAAAAATTGCTGTAGCGGTCAAACACATTGATGTAGGAAAGGCGGTTGCCGCCCGAGCCCATTTCCCAGCGGGGATTGCCCATCAGGGACTGGAGCTGCTCGCCGGTAATGTAGGGTGCGCCGGCTTGCGTCAGGTTGGCGGAGTAGGTGCTGAGCGTTGCGTTGTAGCCGTTGCGCTCCAGGATTTGATCGGCCAGGGACACGCTTGACAGCAGACCATCCTCAAAGATCAGGAACAGCGCACGTTCCGGCAGCGCGCCGTAATTTTGGTAGTAGTTGAGGATATCCTGCTGGGAGATGGTCACATACCCGCTGGCGTGCAGCGCCTCCAGCTGCTCGGCAAAGCGATCCTGATTGACGATGCGGCTTTGGATGCTGGTGGAGCGGGTCAGCCCCGGATAGGACAGCGCGATGAAGTGGCTGCCCGAGCCCCCGGCCTGCACATTGGCATTGCCGGCCGGCGTTTGCAGGGCATACTTTGCCCGCTGCGCGTCATCGGCGCGCACGATAGCGTAAATGCCATACCCAAGCGCCGCCACAAGCGCTGTGATTTGCAGGACGGTGCGCAGCACTTTGCGTCGGTTGTCGCGCTTCACGCGCAGGTAGGCTTTCTCCAGCCTTGGATCTTCAGCGGTGGGCATGCGGCAAAGGCTCCTTCCGATGGTCGTGCGAAGGGTCGCGGGAGGGCAAAAGGACGCTAGGCGACGCCCGCCCCGGTTTTTTTCTTTTTACGCTTGGTGCCGCGCGTGCCCCAATCCGATACCCAGAAGGTGATCCAGGCATAGGGCATTTGCCAGAGCAGCACTGCTTCATAATAGAGCACGAACCACAGACCGTACACCCACAGGGTGCTCTTTTTGAGTCGAAGCTGCGCAAAGCTCATCAGCAGGGACATCATCAGAATGCCAAGCAGGAACGTCGTGGGGAAGATGCGCATGGTCAGCGGAACGTAAATTAAATTATACACCATAATGATCGGCGCGATCAACGGAATCAGCAGCCCCATGTAAAAGGAGAGGGACATGAGCGGCTCCTTGCGCCACATGAAGGCGCCGGCCTTGAGGCTTTCGCGAAGCCAGGAGCGCTTCCAGCGCATTTGCTGGCGCAGGAACACCTTATGGCTGATAGGCACCAACGTGGAGCAAATGGCCGTGTCCTGGTAACTGGTGCGATGGTTGCGCACCACAAAGTTGGTCAGGCTGCGGTCATCCCCAAAGGTGGCCTTGCGGCCTAAAAATGTTTGGTTCAGCCAGGGATCCAGCACCTTTTGCACCGCCGAAAGCCGGTAGCAGGAAAGCGGGCCGGACAGGCAAGTGACCGCGCCAAAATAGGCCTCGGCCGCCTTGATGATGCGAAAACTGATATAGTAGCGCACGGATTGCATCTTGGTCAGGCGGTTGGTGTAGGTGTTGACCACATCGGTACGCCCGGTCACGCCGCCCATTTTGGGATCGATCATCGGCTGCACCAGATGGCGTATGGCATCTGGCTCCAAAAAGCTGTCCGAATCCACAAAACCGATCAGCTCGGTGTTTGTATTGCGGATGCCCAGCGCCATGGCTTCGCGTTTGCCCTGGTTGCGCTTTTGGAAAAACACACGGATGCGCCGCTTGGTGTCAAAGCGCTCATCCTCCAACCACAGCTTGCGCACGATGTACTTGATGGCCTCCACGCTACCATCGCTGGAGCCATCATCCACGATAATGATTTGCAGCTTTTCCGGCGGATAGTCCTGATCCAGGCAGCTGAGGATGGTGCGGGCGATCCATGTTTCCTCATTGTAGCAGGGAATGACGATCGTGATGGAGGGTGTGTAGTGGTAGTTGATGGGCACAGGCTTGTACAGCGCGCCAAAGAGGTAGCGCGTGAGCAAAAAGGCGGCCGTGGCAATGGAGTATCCGTACAGCAGGCTGTTTTGGCTGAAATAGAGCACGCTTTCCGTGCGCATGAGCAGGATGACCAGCGTGACCAGGAACAGGAACATGAGCGACAGGGAGGAAAGCATCACATCCCTAGCGGCGCGGCGGCTCACGTAAAGGGGCTTGGCAAAGCGCACCGCGAACGTGCCCCGCTCCGGCGACCAGCGCACGATGCTGCCCCGCACGCGGTAACGGCTTTCCGTGCCCTCCTGCATGATGCCGGGCTGCAGGGTAAAGTCCATGTTGCATACATCGCCTACGGCCAAATAATCCTTGGGCATGCCGGGCGGGATGTTCAGCTGTATGCCGGTCTGGGACACATCCACACTGTGCGCGCGGATGCGGCGCTTTCCGTGTACGGACATGCGTACGGGAATATCCGCCAGAAAGCGCCTGCCGGCATAGGTGGCATGCTGCGGCCGGTTTTTATCGGCAAAAAGATGGTCGCGCCGGTCGCGGTTGCGCCGCTGGCCGGATGAATCTGGCACATGGGGCAGCAAACGGCGATCCTGCGTCTCTTGGAGCAGTACATCGCGCGTTTGGCGCTTTGCCTCAGCCATGGGGATCGCCTCCTTTGCTCAAGGGAGATGCTGGCGTAGGGCTGCAAGCCACCGGTCGCAGGCCGCATCGCTCAGGTGAAAGCCGTTGGTATCCGGATCCAGGCACAGGGCAGGCGGCAGGTTGCCGTCCGTCCCGCGCAGGCGGTAGGCAACATCGAAAAACGGGATGCTGAACTCACGGCACAGGCGGTACATCGCCAAATTGTAGGTAAAGATGCGCCAATTGTCCGGCTGCGTGGTGCGGCCTGCCACCCCGGGCGGGATGGACTGAAGCCAAATTTCTGCCTGGGGCAGGGTAGTGCGCAGGGTGTAAAGCGTTAGCTTGAGGTGATCCAAAAACCGTGTGAGCGTGTAGGCGCGCACATCCGCCTGCCCGGGCATCAGCAATACGGTGCGGGCATCCATGGCCAAAGCGCCTTCCGCCACCGATACGGGCACACCGCCAAACACCAGCTGCGCTTTGGCGGAGGGTTCGGCTTGCAGGCTGTCCCCAAGGCTGAAGGCATCCGCCGTCAAAAACGTGAGCTTGGGCATAAAGCCGGGGTCGCTCTCCCGCCGCCACGCCACATAGCTGGAAAGGCCGCCGGTCAAACTATCCCCAATCAGGAGCAGCCCACCGGGCACAGGCAGGGCGGTGGCATCGCTTCCGGCGGGAGCAGGCGTCGCCTCAGGCGTGCTGGCGGATGGCGTCGGGTCGGGCGTGGGCAGCAGATAGTCCAGCGCGGCGGTGGTGATGGGCAGGGTTTTCCCTTCGGTATCCAGCAGGGCAAGGGTTTGCGCGTCCAGCGGGGCTGGATTGTCGAACATGGTGATGCGCTCCGCCTGCAGTTGCTCTGGCGTGAGCACGGCATAGCCCTCGGCCTCCAGCGCGGCCAGCAACCACTCCACCACACGGGGGATGTTGGCGTAAACTTCCTCGATAGAATCTTCCATGCGGTCGGACAGGAAGGGCGGGGGATCGATGGCGCGGTTGTCCATGGTGTAGGTCAGGCCGCCATACTCCTCGCTGTCCAGCACCTGCCCCAGCTTGATGCTGATGATGGAGCCGCGCGCCAGGCGGCGCACGTAGATCTGCGCATCCTGGGCATCGTCAAAGCTGGTATGGTTAAGGAAGGCGTTGGGCGCAACAGCCGCACTAAGGCCGGCAGCGGCGCCTGCCTGCAACAGTTCGCGGGTATATACGCTTCCGTTGCAGCGAAACAGCACCGGCGTGACCCCGGCGGCGGCGCGGATGAGCTCCTGTGTGCGGTTAAACTGGTGCAGGTTGGCGTATACATCCCGATCCTGCATTTTTTTCAAGGCATTCAGGCCATAATTGCCAATCGGAAACCCGGCCTTGGCGATGGCCTGCACTGTCCCGGGCTGCTCATCCGCCACCACGCCGCTGATGAAAAACACCGCCGGAACCCGCGCGGCTTTGAGCAGCTGGATGATCGCCGCCATGGAACGCTCGTCCGTGAAGCCTTCCAAAACCAGGCTGACCACCCGTTGATCGGTGAGTACATTGCCATACAGAGCGGCCGGTGCATTGGTCAGGGTGGGGGCAGGGGTCACCTGCGCGCGCGGATGGGACGGGGTCGGGCTTACGGTGGTGGGGGCGGGTGTTTCCGCCGGGGCGCAGGCAGCCATGCTCAATGCCAGCAGGCACGCCAGCCATAGCCGCCATGGCCGCGTGCGGCGCACCGGGGGCATCATAGCGTTTGCGAGCCGCCGGCGGGCTCGCCATCCTGCCCCGTTGGCTGGAGGGGCATGCGGCTGTTGTCCATAAAGCGGAGCACATCAATGGAAGCGTCCAGCTCCCGCTCCATGTTGCGGAACTGCTCCGCCAGATCCTGCTTGAATTGCAGGGCGCTGTAATAGGCGGCGCGGCAGGCGGCGATGAGCCGCGTGCGCTGTTCGGTAGCCTGCGCCAAAATGCGGTCACTATCGGCGATGGCGCGTGCCACGATTTCATCCGCCTTGCGTGCGGCCTCGGCGCGAAGCTCATCCGTGGTTTGGCTTTCCAGCGCCGTCAATTGCTCCTGCTGGGTGCCCAGGTGGCTTTGCAGGCGCGAGATCTGCACCGTTTGTACGGCGATCTGCTCACTCTGGGTCAGATTCTCCGCGCGGTACAGGGCAAGCTGGCGGCCAAGTTCGGCAATTTCCTGCTCCTGCTCCGCCAGCAGCGTTTCCTGGCTGAGCAGCTTGGCATGGTAGGCGGCGATGGTCTGCGCCTGCTTTTCATTGGCGGTGAGCAGCTGGCGCTGCGTTTCGCTTTGGCGGGCTAACGCTGCCTGCTGCTGCTCGGCGTTTTGCACAGCGCCGGCCAGCAGGGTATCCACCTCGTCCATCGTGAGGAACTGCTGGTTTTTCCGCTTCTGACCCGCAACGTCGGGTGCTTCGCGCTGGGTTCGCATGCGGTACAAACCTCCCTTGTGTTAGAAGAACTTGGGCAGCATGCCCAGTTGATACAGCAGGAAGCCCACTGCTCCGATGCCCCCGATGGCCAGAATGCCATTGAGCAGGCTGAGCGCCACAGAAGGCTTGTCACTGACATCTTCCGCCCAGGTCGGATCCTCCGGCTGATCCTCCGGTTCCGCTTCAGGGCTAGAGGACGGCAAGGTGGCTTGCGGGGCATCGTCAATGACGGAGGGTGTGGCATCGCTATCCGGCGTCCAGCACTCGGTGTCCTGCGGGTTGTATTGGATGGCGTGGGGGGCGTCCGGTTGTGCGGGGGGATCGTCGTCTTGGGTCGCGGGTTGTTTTGCAGAGTTTGCGGGCCGCGCGTGCCTGGACGGCTTGGATGCCGGCGCAGGGCTGCTCATAGCTGGCGCCGCACTGGCTGCACCGCCGGGGAATTCATACACGCCTGTAGGCTGCGCGGCGGGGTATGGCGGTGCGGAAGGCATCGGCATGTTGGGGGGATAGTAGGGCGGCGGAGCGTATGCATAGCCCGGTTGCGCCATCGGGTATACTGTGGCGGCGGGATAGACGGCCATGGGTACCGCACCGGGCATTGGCTGCATGGAATAGGGCGCAAACGGGGCGGCATAGCCCTGTACCGGGGGGTAGGCATAGGGCATGCATTGCGCCACGACAGGCAGCACTTGCCCGGCAGCCTGCACAGCCGATCCATCCGCCGGGGGCTGCACCGGCGCGGCTGTGGGAATCGAGGGCGCGGCGGGGGCTGTCGGCGCCGATGGGGCGGCGGCATATTGCCCTGTGGCAAGCGTATCAGGCCTGAAAGGCATCGCTTCGGGCTGCGCCAGTTGCTGTATTGTGGGCAAAGGCCTGCCGTGATGGGCGATATAGGGGCTGGGCATGGAGCCCGGGCCCGCATCCGGCTGGGGCGCTGTGCGTGCAGCGGGCGGGCTGGACACGCCAGTGGGCGGATCTCCAGCAGCGCGGGGCGGCATGGCCGCATCGGCCTGCGCGTTCGCGGTGGAATCCGCTGCGGGCTGGGTGGTGCCCAGCATGGGGGGGAAAATTTGTTGGGCATATATCAGGTGCACCTGCGCGGAAAGATACAGGTCACACTTTGCGGGCAACGGTTTATCGGCAAAGCGCCTGGCGGCGTTTTCAAACACTTGGGTGGCGATGGCGTGCGCCTCGGCCGGGGAGGCGGTCAACTCCAGCGCAGCGCTGTATACCTTCAGATAGTGCTCCCGGCGAAACGCATCCAGCGCAACCTGTGTGTCCAGTAGCTTGGAGGTTTGGATGGTCATGGTGTGCGTTCCTCCTCCCTCGCGGGGTTACAGGGGCCTGGTAGGGCAAGATGTATTGTATTATATTATGGCTATAGGCCACCTAGGGTAATTGTAATACAACGTACCGCATGATACAAGTATCGATTATACATCCAGCGGTCATAAATGAAAAAAATATTTCGAGGTTTGTCAAAAATAAGACAACAGGCCGGATGGCGTAAAAAGATACATATGTAACAAATGGTCAGAACCAACCATTTCCGCAGCGCCGCGCACTGCCTGCACGGTAACGCAAACAGGGGGCCGACGTTGCCGTCGGCCGCCTGTTTGCGTGGCGGGGCATTTATTGCGGGAGCGTTACCCCAGTCAGGGCATCAAAACGATCGGTGCGCACCAGCGAGCCATCCAGGTTGACCCACAAGGCTTCCACACCCGGGAATTTGGCAAGCAATGCTTTGCCATCCTCAATGCTCAGGGTATACAGGGCGGTGGAAAGGGCATCGGCCAGGCCGCTGTCCTCCGTGACGACGGATACCGCCCACGTGTAGGCCGAAGGCATGAGCGTGTCCGGGTCAATGATGTGATGGTACGGCTGACCATCGACTGTATAATAGCGCTGATAGCTGCCGCTGGTCACCAACGACAGGTTGTTCAGATCCAGCGTCATCAGGCTTTGGTTTTCCGCGGAAAGATCGGGGTTTTGAATGTTCACCCGCCAGCTGGTGCCATCCCCGCGTGTGCCGATGGAGCGCACATTGCCGCCGATGTTCAGGATGGCGTTGGTCACGCCGTTTGCAATCAGATCCTGCGCGACGCGCTCCACGGCATAGCCCTTGGCCACGGCGCCCACATCCAGGCGCATTTGCGGGTCGGCCAGGAACACGGTACCGGCAGTATCATCCAGGATCACATCCCGGATATCGGTGTGCTTGGCGGCAGCCTCAAGATCCGCCATGGCAGGCAGCGTGGCATTTTCGGGATCGTCGATGCCTGCGGTGCGGTGGTCGTGCCACAGCTTGAGCACACTGCCCATGGCGATGTTCATGCGCCCGCCTGTGGCCACATCCTCCGCAATGGCGAACCGGAGCATGTCGATGATGCGCCGATCCACCGCGACGGGGGCGATGCCGGCCTGGTCATTGATGGTTTTCAGGTTGGGCACGCCTTCATAGTCGTGGTAAATATCATAGAGCTGGTGGTATTGCAGCAGCGCTTGATGCGCGGTATTGAGCTCCGCCTGCGCAGTGGCCTCGTCCTGGGCGTAGATGATCACTTCGGAATAGGTGTCAAACACATCAAAAAAGCTGCCCTTATAGCGGATGGGCTCCGCTTTGGGCGCGAGCGCCGGCCACAGCAACACGCCCGCCACGATCAAGGCGGCGGCCAACAAAGCGATCCATATGAACTTGCGCATGGCTCAAGTTCCTCCTCCTAGCGATTACAAAAAGGGAGCCCGACGCG
Source organism: Clostridiales bacterium Firm_12 (assembly GCA_001604115.1). Lineage (GTDB taxonomy): Bacteria > Bacillota > Clostridia > Christensenellales > Aristaeellaceae > CAXXOK01. The sequence goes on from LVAR01000102.1 coordinate 20,876, forward strand.
AGCACGTCGGGCTCCCTTGCAATTGTACCACGTTACTTTGCGTTTGCAATAGCCTTGAGCACGGTTGCCTTCAGCGCGCCGGCAGAAACCGTCACGGAGGCGGTCAGGTCGGCGTCGGTGGGCTTGGTGGTGTCATCCAGGGCAATGCCTTCCACTTCGGTGGCGCTCTTGCCTACCACATAGGCGGCAAAGGCATTTGCCTGCTCGTTCCACTCCTTGCCGATGGGGGATGCGGCGCGCATGCCATAGGCATCGCCCATTTCCTGCTTGGTAGCGGCACGGGCGGTCAGGTCGGAGGTGATTTTGCCGGTCGCGTCAAAGTTCACGCTGCCGATGGTGCTGTCGATGGCGGCGGCGGTCACAACGCCTTCGGCGTTCACGGTCACGGCGGCGTAGGTGTTGTAGGCCTGAGCCACACCGTCATTGCCATCCGCGGCATCCTTGGATTTGCTGGTGGAAACCGCCATGCCCAGACCGAGTTTGTCGGTAGCGCTGGCAGCCACGGGCGCGGCCTTCTCCATGGCGGAGAGCAGCGCGGCTTGGTAGCCGCCGATGGACATGGTCACAGAGGCGGTCAGGTCGGCGTCGGTGGGCTTGGTATCGTCGTCCATGGCGATGCCCTTGATCTCTTCGGCGGTCTTGCCGATCACATACGCTTCAAAAGCGGCGATCTGCTCATTCCACTCCTTGCCGATGGGGGAAGCGGCGCGCATGCCGTAGGCATCGCCAAGCTCCAGCTTGGTCTGCGCATCGGCGGGGAAGTTCTCGCCCAGCTTACCTTCGGCGGTGAAGGGCATCTTGACCTGTACATTGTCGATGAAAACGTTCACGATTTTGCCGTCCGCATCCACCAGTACGGCAGCGGCAATGCTGTCCGCCTGCGCAAGCCCGGCCGCATCAGCCGATGCATCCTTGGACTTGGCGAACGTGGTATCGATGGCGAAGCCGAGCTTGAGGCCGGAGCCTTCCTGCGCAGTAGCGCTCAGTGCGCCAAAGCTAAACACCAGGGCAAGGGTCAGAAGCAGGGAAATCAGTTTCTTCATGGTTTATGCCTCCCATTTCATGCGTCAGATAAACGACTGGACGCTTGTTGACAAAACATCAACAATACATTCAAAGAATATCACGGGGAAATGGCGCTGTCAAGAAGGCAAACCCCTATTGATAATGTATACAAAGTATTGATGGTGCAACTTTCGCCCAGATCGCCGGGATGGATTGAAACCTGCGCCGCAAGATGGTATAATACGCCTGATAACCAGCTTGCCAAATGGCCGAAGGAGGGCGCATGAAGCGCAGGGATTGGCTGATACTCACGGTTGTGCTGCTGGCCAGCCTCGCGCTATTTTTGTTGCGCCCGCTGGCAGCCCAGCCGGATGCAGGCGCATCGCTGCGCATCACAGTTGCGGGAAAGCTGTACCAGACCGTGCCCCTGGCACAGGCGCAGGACATCGTGATCGACCAGGAGGATGGCTCCCATAATGTGGTCAGGGTGTCCGCAAACGGCTTTGTGATGGCGCAAAGCAACTGCCACAATCAGGATTGTGTGTTGCAGGGCGAGGTCACCTTGGACAACATAGGCACCCGGCCGCTTGCCAACCAGATCATATGCCTGCCGCACAGGGTGGTGCTGGAACTGGTGACCGGGGATGAGCAGACACTGGAGTTGCCGTGATGAGGAAAACCGGAAAGTTGACCTTGGCCGCGATTTTGGTGGCGGTCATGCTGGTTTTGGGGTATTTGGAAAGCCTGCTGCCGGTTTCCCCGGTGCCGGGCATCAAAATGGGATTGGCCAACAGCGTGTTGTTGATCGGCCTGTACTGGCTTGGGGTGGGCATGAGCTTTGAGATCATGCTGGTCAAGGTGGTGCTGCTGGGGCTGATGCTGGGAAACCCGATGATGATCGTGTATAGTCTGGCGGGCGGCTTGCTGAGCCTTGCCGGGATGAGCCTGCTTGCCGGGCGCGGCGGGGTGAGCCCCATTGGGGCGGGCATCGCGGGCGGCGTGCTGCACAACGTTGGGCAGGTAGCTGTGGCGATGCTCATCCTGCAAACGCCCTCCCTACTGTATTATTTGGGCATCTTGATGCCCGTGGGCGCGGCGATGGGGCTAATGACCGGCACCGTCGCCAAGGCGCTGATGCGCCACCTGCCCCTGCCCAGGCAGATCCGGAAACAGGAAGATTAACACTGGAGGAGAATTTTCGTGAAAAAACATGCATGGTTGATCCTTTGCCTGATTACTGTGGTAGCCGGTTTGGCACTCAGCCTGACCAACATGGTGACCGAGGGCCCCATCCAGGAGCAGAAGCTCAAGGCTGGCAATGCTGCGCGCATCGCGGTGTTTGCGGATGCGGACGGCTTTGCCGAGCTGACCCTGGAGGAGGGCAGCAAGGTGGATAGCGCCTATGCGGCTACCAAGGGCGGCGAAACGGTCGGCTATGTGGTGCAGGCCACGGCCAATGGCTACGGCGGCCCCATTGAGGTTGTGCTGGGCGTGAACACCGCCGGCGCGGTCACAGGCATATCCGTCGGCGGCAGCGCGTTTGCGGAAACGGCCGGGCTCGGCACGCGCGTCAAGGAGCCGGAATTCACGGCGCAGTTTGCGGGCTTGACTGCCGTGCCGCAGCTTGGCACCAATGTGGATGGCATCAGCGGCGCGACCATCAGCTCCTCCGCGGCCACTGGCGCTGCCGCGCGCGCCTACCAGTACTGGCAGGTGCTTGCGGGCGTAGCCGCCCCTGTACAGGAAGAAGCTCCCCTTACGGCCGATACCATCAAGACTGTGACGGCCAAAGGCTATGGCGGGGAGTTTGACGTGAGCGTAGGCATCCTGCCGGACGGCACCATCGAGGGTGTGCGCATCGGCCAGGAGATGTTTAACGAAACCGAAGGCCTCGGCACCCGCGTGCTGGAGCAAGCGTTCCGCGATCAGTTCATCGGCAAGAGCGGCCCAGTGAGCTTTGGCGAGGGCATTGATGCCATCGCAGGCGCCACCATTACCTCCAACGCTGTGCTGAACGCCGTCAACGAGGCACTGGGCACCCCTGCCCAAGCACCCGCCGCGGCGGTGACCACCCTGGACACGCCGGACGCGGATGGCGCAGTCAAGATCATCAAAGAGACCGTGCAGGGTTTTGCCAGCGAGATCGAAGTGACGGTGGGGCTGGATGCCAGCAATACCATCGTGTCGCTGAAAATCGGCGGCCCCAAGTTCAATGAAACCGAGTATTATGGCGCAGAGGTGCA
>LVAR01000103.1 GCA_001604115.1 Clostridiales bacterium Firm_12
GGCAGGCGCCGCCCGCCGCCGCTGTACCCGGGGGCAGATGGTCCCTAAACCTTTTGTCCATCCAGGCTCTTTCCCGGTGCGCGGATCGCACTTTTCCCACCACGCAAGGAGGCGACCGACTATGGATGCCAACACCCTCCAAACCATTGCCAACCAACGCCGCGCCGATGCGGTCACAATGATCCACCGTGCCAACACCGGCCATACCGGCGGTGCCATGAGCTCGCTGGATATCCTGACAACCCTGTATTACGATGTGCTTTCCGTTCGCCCGGAGGAACCCCTCTGGCCGGAACGTGACCGTTTTCTCCTGAGCAAAGGCCACAGCGTGGAAGGCTACCTGGCTGTGCTGGCCGACCGGGGCTTTTTTGCCAAGGCCGAGCTGGCCACCTACTCCATGGCGGGCAGCCGCCTCATCGGCCACCCCAACAACCAAACCCCCGGGGTGGAGCTTTGCACCGGCGCGCTGGGGCATGGGCTGCCCGTGGGCGTGGGCATGGCCATTGCCGCCAAACGCACGCAAAGGGCCTACCGCACTTTTGTGCTCATGGGGGATGGCGAGCAGGCTGAGGGCAGCGTGTGGGAAGCCGCCATGGCCGCCGCCAACTACCGGCTGGATAACCTCTATGCCATCATCGACCGCAATGGGCTGCAGATCAGCGGCACCACCGAGGAGGTCATGGAGCTGGAAGGCTTTGCCGCCAAGTGGCAGGCCTTCGGCTGGGATGTGACCGAGCTGGACGGCAACGACCCCGCCGCCCTCCAGCAATACTTCCACACCCCGCGCCCAGAGGGCAAACCGCATTGCGTGATCGCCCACACCGTCAAGGGCAAGGGGCTTCCCTTTGCCGAAAACCGCAAGGAGTGGCACCACAAGGTGCCCACCGCCGAACAGCTGCAAGCGGCCTATGCCGCGCTGGGCGTGAAAGGAGTGCAGTGGGCATGAGCATGGAAGCAGCCAGAATGGCCTTTACCCGTACCCTTTTGGAGCTTGCCCGGGAGGATCATACCATTTTTGCCGCCGCGACGGACAGCCGCGGCAGCGTGACCCTGGGGGATTTTGCCGCCGAGCTTCCGGAGCAGTTTGTGGAGTGCGGCATTGCCGAGCAGGATGCCATCGGCATTTCCGCCGGGCTGGCCAACGCCGGCCTGCGCCCCTTTGTGTGCGGCCCCGCGTGCTTTTACTCCCTGCGCTCCGCCGAACAGGTCAAGGTGGATGTGGCCTACAGCCATATGAACGTTAAGGTGATCGGCGTGTCCGGCGGCGTGAGTTACGGCGCGTTGGGCATGAGCCACCATGCCACGCAGGATATCGCGCTGTTCCGCGCCACGCCGGGGCTGGAGATCTTCATCCCTGCGGACGGGCCGCAGACGGTTGCGCTGACAAAATATCTGGCCAAATCCAATGATCCGGCCTATGTGCGCATGGGGCGCGGCGCCGTGCCGGATGTGTACGGCGAGGATCCCCCCTTTGTGCCCGGCAAGGCCAATAAGCTCACGGAAGGCAGCGACGCCGCCATCATCGCCTGCGGCGAGATGGTGTACCCCGCCCTCAAAGCCGCCGAAGCCCTTGCAGAGGAAGGCATTGCCGTTACCGTGTATGATATGCACACCCTGCGCCCGCTGGATGAGGACGCCATCCTGGATGCGGCCGAAACCGGGCTGGTGGTGACCGTGGAGGAGCACTGCATTCATGGCGGGCTGGGCGGCGCGGTTGCGGAGGTGCTGGGGCAGTACAAGCCCACGCGCATGCGCATACTGGGCTTGCCGGACGCCAAGCACTACCCCGGCACCAGCGCGGAGGTGTTTGCCCATTACGGCCTGACGGCCGAGGGCATCGCCGACGCCGTGCGCAAGGGGCGGTGATGGGTATGCAGCGCTATGTGGTCGCCATTGACCAGAGCACATCGGCCAGCAAAGTGTTCCTGATCGATGCGCAAGGCGCCATCGTGCGGCGTTACAGCGAAAACCACCGCCAGTTTTACCCCCAGCCCGGCCACGTGGAGCATGATGCCGCCGAGATCTGGCGCAACGTGCAGCGCGGCGTTGCGGAGGTGTGCGCAGGGCTGGAGCCCGCGCAGATCGCCGCCCTGGGCATCAGTAACCAACGGGAAACCACCGTGCTGTGGGATCCGCAGACAGGCGAGCCCCTGTGCCACGCGATCGTGTGGCAGGATGTGCGCGGCCAAGCGCTGTGTGATCGCCTTGCCGCGCATGCCCACACCGTGGCCGCCAAAACCGGGCTTCAGCTTTCCCCCTACTACCCGGCGGCCAAGGCGGCCAGCGTGCTTGCGGCGGAGGAAGCCCTCCGCGCGCGCGCGCAGGCCGGCAGGCTTTGCATCGGCACGGTGGATAGTTACCTGATCCATCGGCTTACGGGCGGTCAATGCTTTGCCACGGATGTGAGCAATGCCAGCCGCACCGCGCTGTGTGATATCGCCAGCCTGACCTGGGACGCGGAGCTGTGCGCGCTCTTTGGCATCCCGCAAGCCTGCCTGCCGGACATCCGGCCATCGGATGCGAATTTTGGCGTAACGGCCGCGCCGGGCATCCCGGCAGGCATTCCCATCACCGGCGTCATGGGGGACAGCCACGCCGCCCTCTTTGGGCAGGGCTGCCTGCAGCCCGGGATGGCCAAGGCCACCTTCGGCACCGGCAGCAGTGTCATGATGAACATCGGTCCCCGCCCCGCGCAGGCTGGCAACGGCCTTTCGGCCTCAGTCGGGTTTGGGTTTCAGGGGCACACGTGCTATGTGCTGGAGGGCAACGTGACCTGCAGCGGCGATGCGCTTTGCTGGCTGCGCGACGAGGCGCAGATGGTGGAAACCGTAGCCGATGTGGAGGCCATTGCCGCCGGGGTGCCGGGCAGTGAGGGCGTGTATCTGGTGCCCGCCTTCAGCGGTCTGGGCGCGCCGTATTTTGACGGCGATGCCAGAGCGGCGTTCATCGGCATGAGCCGTGGCACCACGCGGGCGCACATGGTGCGTGCGGCGTTGGAGAGCATGGCCTATCAGGATGCGGATGTGATCGCCGCCATGCGCCAATCCGGCGGCGAAGCGCTGGCGGAGCTGCGCGTGGATGGCGGCCCCACCCGCAACGCGCTGCTCATGCAGTTTTTGGCCGATGTGCTTGGCTGCAGCGTGCGCTGCGCCGCGCAAAGCGAGCTGAGCGCGCTGGGCGCAGGCTACATGGCGGGCATTGCGGCGGGGCTGTACATATCGCTTGGGGAGATCCCCGCGCACGCGCAGGCAGGCGCAACCTATGCGCCCGGCATGCCTGCGGCGGAGCGTGAAACCCTCCTTGCAGGCTGGCGCGCTGCGGTGCGGCGTTGCCGCAGCGATGCGTGAGCATCCCGCCCAGTGTTGGGTGCATGCAGGCGGCCGCAGGCGAACATCCCCGGCACAGTGCACCGCCTTGCAGGGCATCTAGTGCAGGGCAGCATGAACAGCCGCCACCCGGCATGCATGGCGAAACTGCCCGGCTTGCACCGGCACTGGGCAAGGCCACACACGGTTTCCTTTCATCGGGTTTTTCGGGCGCAGGGCTTGCCGCGCCCTGAAAACCGCCCTGCGCACGGTGGCGCGCCCAGCGCGGCGTGCCCCCGCCACACACCGGGCGGCAATAGCGCGTTGCCGATGGGTGCGGCGCTTTTGCGACCGCCGCGCGCAGGGCGCATAATCCCCTCCCCGGCCGCCGACCCCACCGACCCACGGGCGGGCAAAGAGATCAAGCAAGCGGGCGCACCGCCCGTCAAGGAGGTACACGCATGGCACATTTTGGCGTATTGATTTCCAACCGGAGTTTTTTCCCTGACCATCTCGTGCTCACCGCGCGGGAGAAGCTGCTGGCTTCGCTCACGGCGTGGGGGCATACGTATGTGACCCTTTCCACCGAGGATACGTTCATGGGCGAGACCATGAGCTATGACGAAGCCAAGAAATGCGCGGCGCTGTTCAAGGCGCACGCGGATCAGATCGACGGTGTGATCATCTGCCTGCCCAATTTTGGCGAGGAAACCGGCATCGCCGACGCCATCAAATGGAGCGGCCTCACCTGCCCCATCCTGATCCAGGCTTGTGATGATGATTTTGACAAGCTCCAGCTGGAAAACCGCCGCGATGCCTTCTGCGGCAAGCTCTCGCTGTGCAATAACCTCTACCAGTACGGCATCAAGTATTCGCTGACCAGCCGCCACACCTGCCCGGTGGATGGCGAGGAGTTCCATGCCGATGTGGATCGCTTTGCCCGCGTGTGCGAGGTGGTCAAAGCCATGCGCACGGCGCGCATCGGCCAGATCGGTGCGCGCGTGATGCCCTTCCGCACGGTGCGCTACTCCGAAAAACTGCTCCAGCAGGCCGGCATCACCGTGGAGACGGAGGATTTCAGCGAGATCCTGGCGGACATCAACCACCTGACGGACGAGGCGCAGATCGCCGCCAAGATCGAGGAAATCAAAGCCTACGGCAGCATCGCCCCCGGCACTGAGCCGGAGAAGCTCACCCGCCAGGCCAAGCTGTGCATCGCCATTGAAAACTGGATGGCGGAGCATCACTGCCAGGCCAGCGCCATCCAGTGCTGGGACAGCGTGGAGGCCAACTACGGCTGCGCCATGTGCCTGGTCATGAGCATGATGGGGCAAAAAGGCATGCCCAGCGCCTGCGAGACGGACATCATGGGCGCGGTGAGCATGCTGGCGCTGCTCAAGGCCAGCGGCGGCGTGCCCCCCATTTATCAGGACTGGAACAACAACTATCGAAACGAGCCCAACAAGTGCATCAACGTGCATTGCAGCAACTACCCCGCCTGCGCGTTCAATGAAAAGCCGGAAATTTCCAACCTGGATATCCTGGCCACCACGCTGGGCACCGAGGTCAGCTTTGGCGCGCTCAAGGGCCGCGTGCGCCCCTCCGCCATGACCTACCTGAAAGTGACCACCGATGATAAAAACGGCAAGATCAAGTGCTATCTTGGCGAGGGCAACTTCACAGACGATCCGCTGCCCACCTTTGGCGGCGTGGCCGTATGCGAGGTACCCAACCTGAACGGCCTGATGCGCCACCTGACGCAAAACGGCTATGAGCACCATGTGGCGCTCACCCAGCACAGCTGCGCAGATGTGCTGGAGGAAGCTCTGGGCAATTACCTCGGCTGGGATGTGTACCGCCACCAATAGGAGAAAAGGGGCCTTTGTGCCCACCAAAGGGAAGGGTGCAGGGATGGGCTATTCCCTGCACGCCTTTTTTTATAGGCTGTAGCGGTACAAAAAAAGCCGCCCCGGGGCGGCTGAAGACAATACACGTGGCACTGCCCGTGGCATTAAAGCTCATCGGGCGTGGGGATGGAGTCCGCTGCGCCTTTGCGGCTCACGGTAATACTGCTGGCCTTGGCCGCGCGTTCCAGCACAGCTTGGATCGGTTCGCCGCGGCTCAGGCCGGAAAGCAGGTACCCGGTAAAGGTGTCGCCTGCGGCGGTGGTATCCACTGCCTTGACCTTGAAGGCAGGCTGAAACAGCGTCTGCCCCTGGTGGCTGCAATAGGCGCCCTCTGCGCCAAGCGTGAGCACCACGCTGGCGGCGGGATATTCTTCGGCCAGGGCGGCCAGGATGGCGGGCGGCTCGGATTCGCCGGTGATGGCCTCGCCCTCCAGCTCGTTGAGGATAAACCAGCTCACGCATGCCAGGGGATAGGTCGCCAGCGCTTCATTGATGGGGGATGGATTGAACGCTACCACCATGCCCCGCTGGGCAGCCTTGCGCATGATGGTAGGGCCGTTGTCCAGCTCGTTTTGCATCACGATCATATCCCCTGCGGAAAAGTGCGCCAGCACGTGGTCGATATCCTGATCGGTCACGCGCACGTTTTCGCCCGCGCACACGATGATGCAGTTCTGCCCCTCCTCATCCACCTGGATCACGGTATGGGAGCTTGCGCCCGGCACATGTTTGATGTGGCGGCTATCCACGCCGTAGCGGGTGAGCGCGTCCATCAGAATGCCGCCGTCCTCCCCCAGCACGCCTGCGTGGTACACCTCGCCGCCCGCCTTGGCAATGGCGATGGACTGGTTCAGCCCCTTGCCGCCACAGTAAATGTTCATGCCGCGGGAAAGGATGGTTTCGCCCGGGCGCACCGTGTGTTGCACAGCATAGACCCGGTCAATGTTCATTGAGCCATAGTTCAGGATTTTCATTTGTAGGAGGCTCCTTTCGCGGGTGGCATCCGGTATGCCACGCTCCGCTTTGTTATGCCAAGTATAGCATGGCGGCATGGGGGTGTCAACAAACGTTCAGCTCTGGATTTTGATGGCAATGGACGGAATTTCGGAATTATTTCTGAAATGTACACGGAATTGTTTGCAAAATATTCAGTTCGTGCTTGATTTTGTTTAGTCTTGTGTTATCATATACGGAGATGGTTCCAGGTCGCCCGACGGGTATCGAAGCGACGGCCGCGAACCTCCCCCTGAAGGAGAGGACGAAAAGCGGATGAAAATCAGAGTTCGTGACATCGCGGCCAAGGCGGGCGTCTCGCCGGCAACGGTCAGCAATGCACTCAACGGCCGCCCGGGCGTGAGCCGGGAAAATACCCGCCACATCCTCAAACTGGCCGAAGAGATGGGTTATGTGGCCACCAAACCGCAAAAAACCGCGCCGGAACGCAACTACGTGCGGCTGGTCATGTTCAAGAGGCATGGCCTGGTGGTTATGGACACGCAGTTTTTCATGGAGCTGGTGGAAAGCATTGAGCGGGAGTGCCAGGCGGAAGGGCATGAGCTCATGATCACGCACATCCACATTGCCCATGATACGGACTACCGGGAGCGTATCCGCGCCATCTGCGCGGAGGAGTGCGCGGGCATCCTGCTGCTGGGCACCGAAATGTACACAGAAGATCTGGAGCTGTTTGCCCACAGCCAAAGCCCTGTGGTGGCGCTGGACAACCTGTTTCGCCACGAGCAGGTGCACGCTGTGGTCATGAATAATTATGATGCAGGCTATCAGGCGACCAACGCGCTGTACCTGGCAGGGCACAGGCGCATCGGCCACATGACCAGCCAGGTGGAGTTCAGCAACATGCGCTACCGCCGCAAAGGCTACGAGGCTGCCATGCGGGAGCGCGGCCTGAGCGTCAGTGACGATTGCATTTGGCGTGTGACCCCAACGCTGGATGGCGCCTACCGGGATATGCTCGCCCATCTGGACAGCGGCCGAGTGCCGCAAACCGCCTTTTTTGCGGGCAATGACATCATTGCGGTGGGCTGTATGCGCGCCTTTGCGGAAAAAGGCTACGGCATCCCCACGGATATTTCCCTCATCGGCATGGATGATCTTTCCATTTGCCAGTTCTGCACCCCGCCGCTGAGCACCATCCGCGTGTTCCGGCAGGAAATGGGCGTGACGGCTGTGCGCACGCTGCTTGGGCTGATCGGCCGGCTGAACTACTGCACCCTGAAAACCGAGCTGAGCGTGACGCTGGTGGAGCGCGGCAGCGTGGCCGCCATCCCGGCGCAAGGCTAAGGAACCGGGCAAGGCTGCATTTCCAGGGCGCATGTGCTGCATGTGCCCTTTTTTGCGGGCGCGGGATGCCGGCAGAGCCGGGGTTTTGCCGAATTGTTACAACCGCGCTGCGTGCGCAGGGCTGCACAGGCACACGGGTGCAAGGGTTTGCGGCTGCGCGCTCCTGTCAAGGCGCCCGCCCCCGCCGCCTTGACGGGAGCGCCTGCGCCCCTTATAATGGGAATACGCTTTTTTACCGACCAACCAGTAAGGAGAACTCGCATGAAAAACACTGGGTTTGCCAGGTGGATGTCCGGCTTTTTGTGCCTTCTGATCTTCGTGGGCGGCGTATTTGCGCCCGCGCTGGCCAATGAAACCATACCGGAGGATACCTCCGCCGTGCCCCAGGCCGGGGAAGTGCTGGAGGATCCCGCTACCATGACCGAGCAACCGGATGCGCAGGCCGAGGCGGCCGCCGCCGAGCAGGAGGATGCCGTCAAGGCCATCGCAACCGCGGGGGTCACGCTCAAGGTGCGCCGTGAGCCAAGCAGCGAATCCCCTGGCAGCGGGAGCATCCCCGAAGGCAGCCAAGTGTACATCCTGGAGCTGGGCGATACCTGGAGCAAGGTGGATACGGGACGCACCATCGGCTATGTGCAGACCCGCCTGCTGGAAAACATCCGCGATAAATCCGCGCCCGAAGGGGGAGCAGCCCCAGCCGCCGCGCAGGCGACCGAAACACCCAACATTGCCGGGGATTCGCCCGATACCTTTGTCGCCAAATTCAAGGCCTATGCCTACCAGTCCTTTGTTGCGCGCGCGGACATGGACGAGCGCAGCAGCTCCCGCTTCAAAGTGAGCAAGTATGAGGAAGTGACCGTGGGCGCCGTCCATGGGGAGTGGTCCTACATCCGCTACCAAAACAGTTACGGCTACGTGCGCAATGCGGCCTTGTTCAAGTGGGACAGGATCGACCCCTATGCGGGGGATATCCCGGGTGCGCCAAAGCCGGTGGGGCTTGCTTTCCTCAACAAGAGTGCCAACATCCGCAGCTATGAGGACAATGGTGCCGAGCTGCTCAAGACCGTGAACCCCGGCAGCGCCGTGATCGTGAACACGCAGGACGATCTGGGGCGTTATCCCCTGCCTTACTGGCGCACCACCGGCTATGTGGATACCGATGATGTGAGCTACGTGATGCCCATCGTCCCCTGGGACGAGGCGCAGAGCGGGGATTTGATCAGCGCGATGACCACGTTTTACGCCGTGGGCGTGCACACGCTCCAGTATCAGGGGCGCAACTACAACATCTACCTTGGCTCCAGCTACATCTCCGGCCTGGTGATCCAGCCGCAGGAAACCATCAACATCTACAACATCATGGGGCCCTACCGCAAATCCAGCGGTTACCACAAAGCCCCCATCATGAGCCCAAGCGCGCTATGGGGCTACGGCGGGGGCACCTGCCAGGTGAACACCACGCTGTACAATACGCTCATCCAGGTGCCCATCCTGATCAACTGGCGCAAAGTGCATGCCAATGTGGGCATTTACTATTGCCCGGTAGGCTTTGACGCAGCGGTCGGCGGCGGGGATATTACCATGATCTTTACCAACACCCTGCCCTATGCGGTGCGTGTGAACTTTTTCATGACGGATGGCTGCATGACTGCGGCGCTGTTCCGGGTGTAGGCCACCTGCGGCAGCATCAAGTGATTTGAAAAGCCGCCCTTTCCGGGGCGGCTTTTTGTGCGCAGAAACGGGATGCGTGGCGGTTACCGCAGCCCGCCAATGCCGACGCCCGCACCCGAAACCTTGCCTGCGTGCGATTGCTGGGACAAGCGGTGAAATCCCTTGTGAGGGGGTCAAGGGGAAGCCCTTGTGCAGACTGCGCAGCTTTGCATGGTGCCGCCGACGCTCGCCGCATAGCCCTGCGGGCTGCCCGCTCGTTTTCGGGAAAGGATCGTGGTTGCGGCAGGCTGGGCGTTGCCCGGACACGACAAAGGGTTTCACCTTTTGGAAACCTGCCGGGGGGCTTCGCCCTTGACCCGGTTTTTTTGGCGGTTGGAGGATACCGGGATTCGGCTGCCGAAATAGGGAAAGACTTGGCGGTGCGCGGAAGAAAAGCCGTCGCCCGCTTGGGAGTCAGCTTTGTGACAGAACCGGGAGGGGGATGTGCTTTGCCAAAGCCATTTACGGTCAACGATCCTTTTTTGTTTGTGGTAGTGGGTATCATATTGCTGCTGGTGCTGAGCCAGGCGGTGTTTTTTCTGGTGCGCTCCTGGCGGCGTGCGCTGGCGCTGGGGATGGAAAAAAGCACGCTATGGAAGGTGGTTAAAACCAGCGCTGCCTTTACGGTGGTGCCGGCGATTTCCATCCTGATCGGCGTGGTGGCGCTTTCGCGCAAGCTGGGGTTGCCGTTGCCGTGGCTGCGGCTGTCCGTCATCGGTGCCATCACCTATGAAACGCCCGCTGCCGAGGCTGCGGCGCGTGCAGTGGGCACCACCATCGGCGACACCGCCACCATGCTCACCGCGCCGCAGTACAGCGTGATCGCCTGGGTCATGACGCTGGGCATCATGGCGGGGGTCGTGTTCACGCCCATCCTGGCCAAAAAGCTGATCGGCGGGGTGCAGGGGCTGGAAAAGCGGGATCAAAAGTGGGGCGATATTTTCATGAACGCGCTGTTTATGGGCATGATCGCCGCGTTTTTGGGGATGATCTTCGGGCGTGTGACCGAAGGGCTGGCCGGGTGGATCCCGGTTTTTGTGATGCTGGCCTCGGCGCTTATCATGGCGCTGGTGGGACTGTGCATCAAGCTTTTCAAGTGGGAATGGCTCCGGGATTATGCGCTGTCGCTGTCCATGCTGGGCAGCATGGCGCTGGCGATCCCGATCACAAATCTGGTCATGGGGGTGGCAAAATGAGCGCGCGTCAAAATGCCAGAAGCTATGAGGATACCACCCATCTCCTGGGCAAAATTTGGGTGTGGGGCATGGGGCTTGTGCTTATGATGTTCCCGGCGGCTGTGTGCGTGTATTACGATGCCTGGCCGGACGCCACCGCGCTGCTCAAGGGGCTGCTGGCCATCGCGCCAATGTACTGGGCGGTGGGGATCATCGAGGTGCTCACGTATGTGCCTATGCTGGGCGCGGGCGGCAGTTATCTGGGGTTCATCACCGGGAGCCTGACGATGCTTAAGGTGCCCTGCACGCTGGCGGCGCTGGATCGCGCCAAGGTCAAAAGCGGCACGCCGGAGGGCGAGGCCGTGGCGACCATCGCCATCGCGGTGTCCAGCATGGTCACGCTGGCGATCATCTTTGTGGGCGTGCTGCTCATCGTGCCGCTTTCGCCCATTCTGGAAAGCCCCAGGCTTGCACCTGCGTTTGAGCAGTTGCTGCCGGCGCTCTTTGGCGGGCTGGGCGTGGCGCTGATCGGCCGCAACTGGAAAATCGCCATTGTGCCCATCGCGCTCATGGTGGGGCTGTTTATTGCGGTGCCTTCGCTGGCGCCCAGCGCGGCCATCTTTGTGCCGGTGGCGGCGGGCGTGGCCATCCTTGCGGCACGGATCATGTACCAAAAAGGTTGGCTGTAAGTAGCCACACAGGAATGCGGCCATCCCGCAGCGCGCGTGCCCTTCGCTGCATACGGGCGGAGGCGCCCTGCCGCGCCGCCCCTTGCGCACTGTGCCAAACGCAGAAAAGCCGGGGCGGATGGGCTTGCTCTGCATGGGGAGCCGTATCACGCTGCGGCATGGAAAGGGGAGCATCGACTGCCATGATAGGCTGGATTGTTTTAGGGGTGTTAGCGCTGTTTGTGGGCACGCTGGTCGTGCGTGCGGCGCTGTTTCGCGCGCCGGAGGAAACCGCCGCCACACCTGCCAATGTGCAGGTGGATGCGGCCAAGGCTGCGGAGGCGCTGGCTGCGCTCGTCCGCTGCAAGACCGTATCCCACGCCGACCCCGCGCTGGATGACGCGGCGGAGTTTACGCGTCTGGAAGCGCTGCTGCCCATCCTGTACCCGCTGGTGCACCGCACCCTCACGCGGGAGAAGATCCCCCCGCGCGGGCTTTTGTACCGCTGGAAGGGTGGGAACGCGGATGCACCGCTGGTGCTCACCGCACACTATGACGTGGTGCCCGCCGATGGCGATGGCTGGGATGGCGACCCCTTCAGCGGAGAAATTACCGAGGGGCTGATCCATGGCCGGGGCACACTGGACACCAAGTGCACGCTGGCGGCCATCCTGACTGCAGCGGAAACGCTCATCGCCCAAGGGTTTGTGCCTGCGCGTGACATCTATTTCTGCTTCGGCGGGGATGAGGAAGTCATGGGCGGGGGCGCAAAGGCCATCGCTGCCACGCTGGAGGCGCGCGGGGTCAAGCCTCTGATGGTGGTGGATGAAGGCGGCGCGATTGTGGAAAACGTGTTCCCCGGTGTTGCGCAGCCCTGCGCCCTGATCGGGATTGCGGAAAAAGGCTCCGTGAACTATACGGCCACGGCGCTTTCGGCGGGCGGGCACAGCTCCGCCCCGCCGGTAAATTCCCCGCTCACGCTGCTGTCCGATGCGGTGCGTTGCATCCGTCAAAAGCCTTTCCGCTTCCGCATCACGGAGCCGGCGCGCGCGCTGGTGCGGCACCTTGCGCCGCACTCCACGTTCGTGTATCGGCTCATCTTCGCCAACCTGTGGGCGTTTGCCCCTGTACTGGACATGATCACCCGGAAAAGCGGCGGGGAGCTGAACGCGCTGTTTCGGACCACGGTTGCCTTCACGGTCATGCGCGGCGGCGATGCGGCCAATGTGCTGCCCCAGAGCGCGGAGCTGACAATGAATGTGCGCGTGCTGCCCGGGGAGAGCATCCAAAGCACCCTGCAGGGTCTGCGCGCGCGGATCACGGACAAGCGTGTGGCCATCGCGCTGCTGCGCGGGCTTGCGCCCTCCCAGGTGTCCAGTACCGCAGGGGAGGGCTACGCGGCGCTCACCCAAAGCATCCGCGAGGTCTATGCCGGGGTGCTCACCTCGCCGTACCTGATGATCGCGGCCAGCGATGCGCGGCACTATGAGCGCATCTGCAGGCATGTGTTCCGCTTTTCGGGCATGCCGCTGACCAGCGCGGAGCGCAAGATGATCCATGGCGTGAACGAGCGCATCCCCGTGGCAAAACAGGCGGATGCCGCACGGTTTTTTATGCGGCTGATGGATAACGCCGCCGGCTGCGCCTAGGGTGGGCGCTGGCGCACGGCCCAAGCCGTGGCCGTGTGCATAAGCAATCACCCCATGGGGTCGGCACAGACCTGCATGGGCTGTTTGTTTTGGATTCGCGCGCGTTGCCCTGCATGTGCGCCGTGCCCTACTCCCCGGCGGCGGGATGTCGGCAGCAGTGCTCCTGAATCCTTGTGCCACAAGGGATTGGGCATTGCGCGCCGCTCGCGCCCCCGCACCCAGAACAAAGCAGATACAGCGCAGGAACAATCTTGTTATTGACAATGTCCCCTTATCTGTGCTATTTTTATAAAAATTCATGGAAGGGAGCCGCCAGCATGATCATGAGCCTCGCGCTAAGCATTATCATTATTACCGTTGCTGTACTAGTACGGAAGGTCGTAGTAGTAGCGAGCAACGGAATTTTGCGTATGCCAAGGTGCTGGGTCCAGGTAGCGGCATAACTTTTTTTGACAAAGTTTGCGCGACCCCCCGAGCCGTGGAATACGGCGCGGGGGGATTTTTTTATCGGGAGGAACAGTATGAAGCTGAGCGGGGCACAGATCCTCATGGAGGTTTTCCGGGAGCATCAGGTGGATACGGTGTTCGGTTACCCGGGCGGCGCGGTGCTGAATATTTATGACGAGATCTACAAGTCATCCGCCTGGCTGCGGCATGTGATCACCTGCCACGAGCAGGGCGCATCCCATGCGGCGGACGGCTATGCGCGCGCCACGGGCAAAACCGGCGTTGTGCTGGCCACCAGCGGCCCGGGCGCGACCAACCTGGTCACCGGCATCGCCACCGCCTATCTGGACTCCACCCCCATGGTGGCCATCACGGGCAACGTGGCCTGCTCGCTCATCGGCCGGGACAGCTTTCAGGAGGTGGATATCAAGGGCATCACCATGCCCATCACCAAGCACAACTTCATGGTCAAGGATGTGACCCGGCTGGCCGAAACGCTGCGGGAAGCGTTCAGCATCGCGATCAGCGGCCGCCCCGGCCCCGTGCTGGTGGATATTCCCAAGGATGTACAGACGGCCACTTGCGATTATACGCCCATGGACAGCGTGCCTGCGCCCAGGCAAAAGGCGGTGGATGCGCCTTCCCTGGCCAAAGCGGTGCAGCTGATCCGCGAGGCAGAGCGGCCTTTCCTCTACATCGGCGGCGGGGTGCAAATCGCCGGCGCGGGGCAGGAGTTGGTCAGGCTGGCCGAGACCATTGGCGCACCCATTGGCTCCAGCATGATGGGGCTTTCCTCAGTGCCGCACAGCCACCCGCTGTTTTTGGGCATGACGGGCATGCACGGGCGCTACGCCGCCAGCCTTGCGCTGGACAGGAGTGACCTGATCATCGCGGTGGGCACGCGCTTTTCCGACCGTGCCACGGGCAACAAGCTGGAGTTTGCCAAAAACCACAAGGTGCTGCACATCGACATCGACCCCGCTGAGATCAGCAAAAACATCCCCGCTTACGTGGCGGTGGTGGCGGATGTCAAGCAGGCGCTCACCGCGCTGCTGGCGGCTGGGCTGCCGCATTCTGCCCCCGCCTGGCTTGCGGAGGTAAACGCCCTCATCGCCGCGCCGGACAACCACCTGAGCATGGATGCCGGCATCCTGAACCCGGAAAACGTGCTCAAGGCGGTCAACAGCCGCCTGCCGGCGGATTGCCCGGTGGCCACGGACGTGGGGCAGCACCAGATGTGGGCGGCGCAGTACTATCACTTTGAAAAGCCCCGCACCTTTATCACCAGCGGCGGGCTGGGCACCATGGGCTTTGGCATGGGCGCTGCCATGGGCGCGTGCATCGGCACCGGGCTCAAAAAAACAGTGCTGGTGACCAGCGATGGCAGCTTTCACATGAACATGAACGAGCTGGCCACCGCCGTGGCCAACCAACTGCCCCTGATCGTGCTGGTGCTCAACAACAGCGTGCTGGGCATGGTGCGCCAGTGGCAGACCATCTTCTTTGACAAGCGCTACTCCAACACCACGCTCAACCGCCCCACGGATTTTTGCCTGCTGGCGCAAGCCTTTGGCGCCAAGGGACTCCGGCTGGAAACCCTGGATAAGATGGACAGCGTGCTGGACAAGACATTCTCCCTCCCCGGCCCTGTGGTGGTGGATGTGCGCATCAACCGGGACGAGATGGTGCTGCCGATGATCCCGCCCAACGGTACCGTCAAAGATATGATTTTGAGGGGGTAAGCGCCATGGAAAGCACCAGGCTCATCCTTTCCCTGCTGGTCAGCAATGAAAGCGGCGTGCTCACCCGCATTTCCGGGCTGTTTGCCCGCAGGGGGTTCAATATCGACAGCCTTTCCGTGGGGGAAACGGAAAACCCGCGGGTGTCCCGCATCACCATCCAGGCCGCGGGGGATGAATACGTGCGCAGCCAGATCGTGCACCAGCTGGAAAAGCTGCACGACGTCAAGACCGTGGAGCTGATGGACGCGAGCCAGACGGTGCTCCGGGAGCTGCTGCTGGTCAAGGTGCACGCAAACCCCGAGACGCGCGGGCAGGTGCTGGACGCGGTCACGGTGTTCCGCGCGAAGGTGATCGACCTGACCCCTGCCACCATGACCATGGAGCTGACGGGCGAAGGCACCAAGCTGGATGCGTTTATCACCTACCTGGAGCCACTGGGGATCATCGAGGTTTGCAGAACGGGCGTTACGGCCATCGGCCGCGGCGGATATGTGCTCAAAGCGAAAGAGGAGGAATAAAAACATGGCTACAATGTATTATGAAAAAGACTGTGACCGGAGCTTTCTGGAGGGCAAAAAAATCGCGGTGATCGGGTATGGCAGCCAGGGGCATGCCCATGCGCTCAACCTGCATGACAACGGCTTTGATGTGACCATTGGCCTGTATGAAGGCAGCAAATCCGCCGAGGCGGCCCAGAAGGCAGGCCTGAAGGTCATGCTCACCCGCGACGCTGTAGCCGCGTGCGATGTGATCATGGTGCTCGTCAATGACGAAAAGCAGGCCGCACTGTACAAAAACGACATCGCCCCCGCGCTCACGGCGGGCAAGACCCTTGCCTTTGCCCATGGCTTTAACATCCACTTCGGGCAAATCGTAGTGCCCAAGGATGTAGCTGTGATCATGATCGCGCCCAAAGGCCCCGGCCACACCGTGCGCAGCCAGTTCCAGGAAGGCAAGGGCGTGCCCTGCCTGATCGCGGTCCATCAGGATCCCTACGGCACGGCCAAGGGCATCGCGCTGGCTTGGGCGGCGGGCATCGGCGGCGCGCGCGCGGGCGTGCTGGAAACCACCTTCCGGGAAGAGACTGAAACCGACCTCTTTGGCGAGCAGGCCGTGCTTTGTGGCGGCGTGACTGCGCTGATGAAGGCCGGTTTCGATACTTTGGTGGAGGCGGGCTACCAGCCGGAGAGCGCCTATTTTGAATGTGTGCACGAGATGAAGCTCATCATCGATCTGGTGGTGCAGGGCGGCATGAGCTTTATGCGCTACTCGATTTCCGATACGGCGGAGTATGGCGACTATACGACCGGCGACCGCCTCATCACGCAGGAAACCAAAAAAGAAATGAAAAAAGTGCTCGCCGAGATTCAAAACGGCGTGTTCGCCCGCAACTGGATTTTGGAAAACCAGGCCAACCGCCCCAGCTTTAATGCCATGCGGCTGGCCGCGCAAACCAGCCTGCTGGAAAAAACCGGCGCCGACCTGCGCGCCAAGATGAGCTGGCAAAAGCCCAAGGAGGAAAACAAATGAGCCGCTCCGACGCCGTCAAACGCGGGCCGGAGCGCACCCCGCACCGCTCGCTGCTCAAGGCGTGCGGCTACACCGATGCGCAGATGAAAAAACCCTTCATCGGCATTGTGAACTCCTACTGCGAGGTCGTGCCGGGGCACAACCACCTGCAGCAGATTGCCCGCGCCGTGAAGGACGGGGTGCTCATGGCAGGGGGCACACCCTTTGAGTTCAACACCATTGCCGTGTGCGACGGCATCGCCATGGGGCACGAGGGCATGCGTTATTCCCTGTGCACCCGGGAGCTGATCGCCGATACGGTGGAGTGTATGGCGCGCGCCCATGCCTTTGACGCGCTGGTGTTCATCCCCAACTGTGACAAGATCGTGCCGGGCATGCTCATGGCGGCGGCGCGGCTCAACCTGCCGAGCATCTTCGTATCCGGCGGGCCCATGCTGTCCCTGAACGGCAAGGATCTCAACAGTGCGTTTGAAGCCGTGGGCGGCTACATGGCCGGCAAGGTCACGGAGCAGGAGCTGTGCGGCATTGAGGATGAAGCCTGCCCCACCTGCGGCTCGTGCTCGGGCATGTTCACCGCCAATTCGATGAACTGCCTCACGGAGGTCATCGGGCTGGGGTTGCCGGGCAACGGCACCATCCCCGCACCCTACGCCGCGCGCACACGGCTGGCCAAGGAGGCGGGCGCGCAAATTATGGCGCTGCTTTCGCAAAACATCTGCGCGCGCGATGTGCTCAACCAACGGTCCATTGAAAACGCGCTGGTGGTGGATATGGCGCTGGGCTGCTCCACCAACACGGCGCTGCATCTGGCGGCCATCGCCCACGAGGCAGGCGTGCCCTTTACCCCCGCCATGATCAATGAAGTGAGCCAAAAAACCCCCAACCTGTGCAAGCTGGCCCCGGCTGGTCAGCACCACGTGCAGGATCTGCACCACGCGGGCGGCATCCCCGCCGTGATGGCGGAGCTGGCCAAGCTTGGCCTGCTGCATACGGATTGCCTTACCGCCACAGGGCGCACGCTGGCCGAGAATCTGGCCGGCGTGCGCGTGACGGACGATAGCGTGATCCGCAGCCGGGAAACGGCCTATGCGCCCGTAGGCGGGCTGGCCGTGCTCTTTGGCAACCTTTGCGAGGGCGGCGCGGTGGTCAAGCAGAGCGCCGTCGCCCCGGAGATGCTCACCCATGAAGGCCCCGCGCGCGTCTTTGACGGCGAGGAGGCGGCGGTCAAGGCCATCTACGCCGGGCAAATCCATCCCGGGGATGTGGTGGTGATCCGCTTTGAAGGCCCCGCGGGCGGCCCCGGCATGCGGGAAATGCTCTCCCCCACCAGCGCCATCGCCGGCATGGGGCTGGACAAACAGGTGGCGCTCATTACCGACGGGCGCTTTTCCGGCGCCACGCGCGGAGCGGCCATCGGCCATGTTTCCCCGGAGGCGGCGGCCGGCGGCCTCATCGCGTTGGTGCAGGAAGGCGATACCATCCGGATCGACATCCCGAACAAACACATGTCCCTACAACTATCCGAGGATGAGCTACGCAGGCGGCGTGCCGCCTACGCAGCGCCGGAGCGCCCAGCGCTCACGGGCTACCTCAGGCGGTATGCCGCGATGGTTTCCTCGGCGGATCAGGGAGCAGTGTTCAAGTAAAGGAGCGTAGACCCATGAATAACCAGATCAGGATCTTCGACACCACCCTGCGGGACGGTGAGCAGGCGCCCGGATGCAGCATGGACTTGGCGGAAAAAATCGAGATCGCGCAGGCGCTGGAGCGCATGAAGGTGGATGTGATCGAGGCGGGCTTTGCCATTGCCAGCCAAGGGGACTTTATATCGGTGCAGACCATTGCGCGCACACTCAAGCACTGCACCGTGGCCAGCCTTTCCCGCGCCACCAAGAAGGATATCGAAACCGCATGGGAGGCCGTCAGGGATGCCAAAAGCCCTCTGATTCACACGTTTCTGGCCACATCCCCCACGCACATGCAGTACAAGCTCAAGATGAGCGAACAGGAGGTGCTGGAGGCCATCGCGCAGATGGTCGCCCACGCGCGCAACCTGAGCCCGCAGGTGGAGTTTTCCGCCGAGGACGCGATGCGCAGCGATCCGGCCTTTCTGGCCAAAGCAGTGGATGCGGCCATCCGTGCGGGCGCGCAGGTCATCAACATTCCGGACACGGTGGGCTATGCCACCCCGGATGAAATGGCGGCCATGATCCGGTATCTGAAGCAAAACGTGAACAAGATCGATACGGTGACCCTCTCGGTGCACTGCCATAACGATCTGGGGATGGCGGTGTCCAACTCGCTGGCGGCGGTGCAGGCGGGCGCCACGCAGGTGGAGGGCACCATCAACGGCATCGGGGAGCGCGCGGGCAATGCCGCTTTGGAGGAAATCGTGATGGCGATGCACACCCGCCCCGACCTTTACCCCGTGGGCTGCAAGGTGGATACCACCCGCATCTCGCCCACCAGCAGGCTGGTATATAGCGTGATTGGCGTGAACGCGCCCATCAACAAGGCGGTCGTGGGGCAAAACGCGTTTGCCCACGAGGCGGGCATCCACCAGCACGGGGTCATGGCCAACCGCGCAACCTATGAAATCATGACCCCGGAGAGCATCGGGCTGTTGCAAAACAAGATGGTGCTGGGCAAGCACAGCGGCCGCCACGCGGTGGAAGAGCGCCTGAGCGCGCTGGGCTACACGCTGGAAAAAGCGGAGCTGGACAAGCTGTTTGAGCAGTTCAAGGCGCTGTGCGACCGCAAGAAGATCATCAGCGATTACGATCTGGAAGCGCTGGCCGTGCACCGCCGCAGCGATGTGACGCAGATGTCCGGCTACAAGCTGGAACGCTTTACCGTCAACAGCGGCAACTATGTGACCAGCAACGCGGTCATCAGCGTGCTGCACGATGGGGAGCGCTTTGAGGAGGTCGCGCTGGGGGATGGCCCCATCGACGCGGCATTCAACGCGGTGGATAAGCTGATCCCCGCGCCTGCGCACAGCTTGGAGGATTATGCTATCCAGACGATCTCGGAGGGCAAGGATGCGCAGGGCGAAGCGATGGTCAAAATCCGTTGCGGGGACAAGGTGGTCACCGGGCGTGGCCTGAGCACGGACGTGGTGGAAGCGAGTATCCTGGCGTACATCAACGGTATGAACAAGCTGTAAAGCAGCAAAAAACCAAGCAAAACAAAGCGCGGGTTTCCAAAGGGGGTCACCCCCTTTGGCGGGGTTTGGGGCAAAGCCCCAGCCTTCCACTCCCCGCCGCCCCAAACCCAAACAAGCAGCATCCCCCCCAAAAAAGCGCGGGTTTCCAAAGGGGGTCACCCCCTTTGGTGGGGTCTGGGGCAAAGCCCCAGCGTCTCCCCCCTCCCCAGCGCCCGCGCGTACCGTACCCCGCCACCCGACTGACTGTGATGAGGTGACGCATGAGAACCATCGAAATTTTCGACAGCACCCTCCGCGACGGCGCGCAGGGGGAGGGCATATCCTTCTCCGTGAGCGACAAGCTGACCATTGTAAAAACCCTCGATGCCTTTGGCGTGGATTATATCGAGGCTGGCAACCCAGGCTCCAACCCCAAGGACATCGAGTTTTTCCAGCGCGCCGCGACGCTGGCGCTCCGGAGCGCGCGCCTGTGCGCCTTTGGCAGCACATGCCGCAAGCAATCCGCCCCGGAGGAGGATGCCAACGTGCTCTCCCTGCTCACGGCTAACACGCCGGCGGTGGCCATTTTCGGCAAGACGTGGGATCTGCATGTGACGGAGGTGCTGGGCACCACCCTTGCGGAAAACCTGCGGCTGGTGCGCGACACCCTGCGGTTTTTCAAGGATCACGGCAAGGAAGTGATCTTTGATGCGGAGCATTTTTTTGACGGGTACCTGCATAACCCCCAATACGCCATGCAGGTGCTGGCCGCGGCGCAGCAAGCCGGGGCGGATGTGCTGTGCCTGTGCGATACCAACGGCGGCGTGCTCCCGGATGAGATCGGCCGCATCGTGGGCACGGTGTGCGCGGCGTTTCCGGATACCCGCGTGGGCATCCACTGCCATAACGATTCCGGGTGCGCGGTGGCCTCCTCGCTGGTGGCGCTGCGCGCGGGCGCGGCGCATGTGCAGGGCACCTTCACAGGCATCGGGGAGCGCTGCGGCAATGCGGAGCTGAGCACCATCATCCCCGGCATCCAGCTCAAGCTGGGCATGGCCTGCAAAGGGGATCTGGCGGATCTGCGCCACACGGCCACCAAGCTCACGGAGCTGAGCAACATGACCATGCCCACCAACAAGCCGTATGTGGGCGCAAGCGCCTTTGCGCACAAGGGCGGCATGCACATCGACGGCGTGAGCAAGCTTTCACGCTCCTTTGAGCATGTGTCGCCGGAGGCGGTGGGCAATGAGCGCCGCTTTTTGATGAGCGAAGTCTCCGGCCGCACTACGGTGCTGGCCAAGCTGGCGAGCGTTGCCCCGGAGCTCACCAAGGACTCCCCGCAGGTCAAGCGCATCGTGGATCGGCTTAAGGAGCTGGAGCACCAGGGCTTCCAGTTTGAGGCCGCCGACGCCAGCTTTGAGCTGATGGTGCTCAAGGCGCTGGACCGCTTTGCGCCGCATTTTTCGCTGAGCATGTACCGCATCAGCGGGGAATACCCCTTCCCGGACGGGGAGCAGAGCGCATCGGCGATGCTCTCCATCCAGGTGGATGGCACGCAGGAAACCACTGCCGCCATGGGCAACGGCCCCGTGCATGCGCTGGATACCGCACTGCGCAAGGCGCTTTCCGTGTTTTACCCGGAGGTGGCCAAGGTGCGCCTTACGGATTACAAGGTGCGTGTGCTCACCGGGCAGGAGGCCACGGCATCCACCGTGCGCGTGCTCATTGAGAGCAGCGACGGGGATACCAGCTGGACCACCGTGGGCGTATCCACGGACATCATCGCCGCCAGCTGGCAGGCGCTGACCGATTCCATCGAGTACATACTGCATCAAAAGGAGGCGCATGCAACATGCCAATGACCATGACCCAGAAAATCCTTGCCGCGCACTGCGGCAGGGAGACCCTCGCCGCCGGGGAGATGATCCTGGCGGATACCGATCTGGTGCTGGGCAATGACATCACCTCACCGGTGGCCATCAATGAGTTCCGGAAGGCCGGGTGCGATTGTGTGTTTGACGGCGGCAAGATCGCGCTGGTAATGGATCATTTTACCCCCAACAAGGATATCAAGGCCGCAGAGCAGACCAAAAAGGTGCGCGAGTTTGCCAATGAGAAGAACATCCCCAACTTTTTTGATGTGGGGGATATGGGCGTGGAGCATGCCCTGCTGCCCGAGCGCGGCATGGTTACCGCGGGGGATCTGGTGATCGGCGCGGACAGCCACACCTGCACCTACGGCGCGCTGGGCGCTTTTTCTTCCGGCGTGGGCTCCACCGATATGGCGGCGGCCATGGCCTACGGCAAGGTGTGGCTGCGCGTGCCCTCGGCCATTCAGGTTCGGCTCACAGGCAAGCTGCGCAAACATGTTTCCGGCAAGGATGTGATTTTGCACCTCATCCGCCTGATCGGGGTGGATGGCGCGCTGTATGAGTCGCTGGAGTTCACGGGGGATGGCGTGGCCGCCCTGACGATGGACGACCGCCTTTGCATCTGCAATATGGCCATTGAGGCGGGCGGAAAAAACGGCATTTTCCCAGTGGATGAGCAGACCCTTGCCTTCCTGTCGGAAGCGGGCGCCAATCCGCCGCGCGTGTTTGCCGCGGATGCGGATGCGGCCTACAGCCGCGTGATCGACATCGACCTTTCGGCGCTGGAATCCGTGGTGGCGTTCCCGCACCTGCCGGAAAACGGCAAGACCTTTGCGGAGTTTGGCGATGTGCCGATCGATCAGGTAGTGGTCGGCTCCTGCACCAACGGGCGCATCAGCGACCTAAGGGAAGCGGCGGAGATCCTCAAAGGCCGCAAGGTCGCAAAGGGCGTGCGCGCGCTGATCATCCCCGCCACGCAAAAAATCTGGCTGCAGGCCGTCAAGGAAGGGCTGATGGAGATTTTTGTGGCTGCGGGCTGCGCGGTATCCACCCCCACCTGCGGGCCGTGCCTGGGCGGGCACATGGGCATTTTGGCCAAGGGGGAGCGCTGCGTGGCGACCACCAACCGTAATTTTGTCGGGCGCATGGGCGATCCGCAGAGCGAAGTGTATCTGGCTAGCCCGGCGGTAGCCGCCGCCTCGGCGGTGCTGGGCAAGATTGCCAACCCCGGCATGCTGGACTGACGCGCCGCCCGCCCGCCGCGTGGCCGTGCTGGACGCATGCGGTTTGCGGCGCGGTGCAGGCAGGCAAGACCTGTGACTTGAAAGGAGCGATCCTATGCAACTGAACGGTAACGCCCTGTGCTACGGCGATAATGTGGATACCGATGTGATCATCCCCGCGCGCTACCTGAACACCTCCGACCCCAAGGAACTGGCCTCCCACTGCATGGAGGATATCGACCCCGATTTTCTCCAAAAGGTGAAGCCCGGCGATATCATCGTGGCGGGCAGCAATTTCGGGTGCGGCTCCTCCCGCGAGCACGCGCCGCTGGCCATCAAAACGGCGGGCATCAGCTGCGTGGTGGCCAAGAGCTTTGCGCGCATTTTCTACCGTAACGCCATCAACATCGGCCTGCCGATCATCGTGTGCGACGGGCAGTTTGCCAATGGCGACGCCCTTACTGTGGACTTGGCCGCCGGCACCCTGCAAAACCAGACCACCGGGGAAAGCTATGCCTTCCCGCCCTTCCCGGAATTCCTGCAAAAGATCATCACGGCGGGCGGGCTGATGAACGCCATGGCGGGAGGGGATATTGCATGAGCTACCGCATCGTACTCATCCCCGGCGACGGCATCGGCCCGGAGATCGTGGCGGGCGCGGTGGAGGTGCTGGAGGCCGTCGGCGCCAAGTTCGGCCATGACTTCCAGTTTGACACCGTGCTTGCGGGCGGCTGCGCCATCGATGCGTACGGCGTGCCCCTGCCGGAGGATACCCTGCAAAAGTGCCTGCAAAGCGACAGCGTGCTGCTGGGCGCGGTTGGCGGCCCCAAGTGGGACACCCTGCCCGGCCACCTGCGCCCGGAGCGCGCGCTGCTGGGCATCCGCAAGGCGCTGGGGCTGTTTGCCAACCTGCGCCCGGCCAAGCTGCAAAAGGAGCTGGCCGCCGCATCCCCCCTGCGCGCGGATATCGCCGCCCGGGGCGTGGATATGCTGATCGTGCGGGAGCTTACCGGCGGCATGTACTTTGGCCCGCGCGGGCGCGGCGAGGGCGAGCTGGGGGAGAATGCCTATGACACGGAAATTTACAGCGTGGGGGAGATCACCCGCATTGGCCGGGTAGCGTTTGACACCGCCCGCAAGCGCGGGGGCAAGGTGTGCAGCATCGACAAGGCCAACGTGCTGGAAAGCTCCCGCCTGTGGCGTGAAACCATGCACAGGCTTGCCGCCGAATACCCGGATGTGACCTATTGTGATATGCTGGTGGATAACGCCGCCATGCAGCTGATCCAAAACCCGGCGCAGTTTGACGTGATCGTGACCAGCAACCTGTTTGGGGATATCCTGTCCGATGAGGCGAGCCAGCTCACGGGTTCCATCGGGCTGCTGGCCTCCGCATCGCTGGGGGAGGGCACGCGCGGCATGTACGAGCCGATTCACGGTTCCGCGCCGGACATAGCAGGGCTGGGCATCGCTAACCCCATTGCGACCATCCTCTCCGCCGCCATGATGCTGAATTTGTCCTTTGGGCTTACGGCGGAGGCCAAGGCGGTGGAGGATGCCGTGGCGGCAGTGCTGGCGGGCGGCGCGCGCACCAAGGACATTGCGGCGGGCGGCGATTTCATTGCCGGCGCGGAGATGACCGCGCGAATCATTGCGGCGCTGTAAGATAGAGCAGCGCATTGCAGATGCCTCCCCCCGCCGCAGCGGTAAAGGGTCAAGGGCGAAAGCCCTTGCGGGGTTTGGGGCAGCGCCCCAAAGCCATACGCCGCAGCATAACTCATAAAGCGAGCGAACAGCCCGCAGGGCGATGAAGCGAGCGGCGGCGGTACATTGCAACGGTTTCTGAGACAGCCAAAGCGGGGCGGCATGCACACGCATGCCGCCCCGTTCAAACTTGGTTTCAAAACAGGAATGCCCCCAAAACACACTGGATTTTACCATAACATTTGCCTGCCAAGCCAAGTGCAGCCACAGCCACACCTTCGCTCTGCAAAGCGGCAAACCTCACACGTGCGCTTGGATGCATCCGTCAGTGGCCCAATCACACCTCCGGGCGTTGCTCACAGCCGGCTGCCGCGTTCCGCGTATTCGCTGCTCACGACCACCTTGCCGTCCTTGTCCAGCAAGGGCGTCATGCCGCCGGAATAGCCCGCCTGGTGAAACAGATATTGTACGCCGGTCAGGGTATCCACCCAAATTTCCATGACTTGCATGGCGCCCTGTTGGTATACGCGCACAAAACGCTTGCCCGGATCCTGATTCCACATAGTCATTCCCTCCCTGCTGCCTGCGTGGCAGGCACACGTAGCGTATCAGATGAGGGCGTGCCGTGCAAGCGCTTTGCCGCCAAAACAGCCAAACGGCGCCCCATCCATACAGACGCGGAGCTCCGCTACTTTCGGCGCATGGTTTCTCGCTGCCAAAGGCAGTGGTGTCACCCGGCGAAAAACGGGGTATGCAAGAAGTGTAAGGTCAGGGATCAGCGACTGCCATCCCGACCGAGGGAAAGGGTTGATGGCATGACATCCAAACGACGCGCCAAGGTCTGGCTGCTGGCGGCGTTGCTGGCCGCCGCGCTGCTGCTGACGGCCTGCGCAGCGCCGCAGGCGGCCACGCAGCCCGCCGAAACCCAGGCGGCCGCGCAAACCGAAGCGGAACCAACCGAAACTGCATTACCGATGGGGGAATATGTTGTGATTACAGCACAAAAGGCCAAACAAATCATGGACAACGAAGCAGGCGTCATCGTGGTGGATGTGCGCGAGCCGGAGGAGTACAAGGCGGGGCACATTCCCGGGGCGGTGCTGCTTTCGTTGGGGGACATCACCACCAAGGCAGCCACGGTGCTGCCGGATAAAAACGCCACGATCCTGGTGTATTGCCGCAGTGGAGCGCGCAGCCAGTCCGGTGCGCGCAGTCTGATCGGCCTGGGCTACACCCATGTGCTCGATTTTGGCGGCATCATGAACTGGCCGTATGATGTGACCAAGTAACGGCATCCGGCGCATGCCGGCATCGCGCCATGAAAACTCAAAAACCCTGCGCTGCCGACCCTTTGGGGTATACCGGGCGGCGCGGGGTTTTTGCGTGCGGACAAAGCGGGCAATGGGTGGCATGAACCGCCGCAGGCATGCGCAGCCTGCTTGTGCCCCGCACGGCATGGGCGCAGCTTGTTTGCCGTGCGCAGGGGGCGCGTTGATCTGTGCGGGAATCGCTGCGCAAGCGTGCCGCAGCGATTCCCGTGCCAGGTGTGCCCCGCAAGGCGGGTGCAGGGCGAAGGCCATGGCAGGTTTGCATGGGCGCAACGCCTTTGGTGGGGTTGAGCCAAGCGCAAAGCATTTGCCCAAGTGGCTTTTGGAAAGCGAGCACACAGCCCTACGGCTATGTGAAAAGCGGTGGCGGCACAAGGCATAGGTTCCTTGCCCGTCTGGCGCCTGCCGAGTCGGCACCCACCGCTTTGGCACTACGAGCGTCGCAAGCCCTGCGGTTACGCCGGTTGCGCGCCGCGTAACATTGCCAAGGCGCGGTGGCTGTGGTATACTCTACCCGCTGGGGTGCGGAGACCCGCATAGGCCCGGCGATCCGGCCATAGGGGGTTTGTTACATGACGAGCAATGACGTCCGTATTGCAGTGGCAGGCATGGGCTATGTGGGGCTGGCCAACGCGGTGCTGCTTTCGCAGCGCCACCCGGTCACGGCGGTGGATGTGCTGGCCGAGCGGGTGCAACTGATCAACGAGCGCCAAAGCCCCATCGTGGATGCGGAGCTGGAGGCCTACCTTGGCGGGCGCGATCTGGCACTGACTGCGACCCTGAACGCCGAGGCGGCCTACCGGGATGCGGATTTTGTGATCGTATCCACGCCCACTAACTATGATCCGGAGCTGAATTTTTTTAATACCGAAAGCGTCGAGTCCGTGGTCTCGCTCACCCGAAGAGTAAACCCGGATGCCTATATCGTAATCAAATCCACCGTGCCGGTGGGGTTTACCGAGGATCTGTGCCGCCGGTTTGATACCGACCGCATCCTCTTTTCGCCGGAATTCCTGCGTGAGGGTATGGCGCTCAAGGATTGCCTGTACCCCAGCCGCATCGTGGTGGGCTCGGTGCATGGCAGCCAGCCCGCACGGGAGGCTGCGGCGCGTTTTGCCGCGTTGCTCAAGGAGGGCTCGCTCCTGCCGGATGCGCCCGTGCTGCTCATGGCGCCCACCGAAGCCGAGGCAGTCAAGCTGTTTGCCAACACCTATCTTGCCCTGCGCGTGAGTTTTTTCAATGAGCTGGACACCTACGCCGAGGTGCGCGATCTGGATACGCGCAGCATCATCGAAGGGGTGTGCCTGGATCCGCGCATCGGCACGCATTACAACAACCCGTCTTTTGGCTACGGCGGCTATTGCCTGCCCAAGGACACCAAGCAGCTGCTTGCCAACTTCAACAATGTGCCCAACAACATCATCAGCGCCATCGTGGAATCCAACCGCACCCGCAAGGATTTTATCGCGGGGCAGATCATCGCGCGCAATCCCAAGGTGGTAGGTTTTTACCGCCTGACCATGAAAAGCAGTTCGGACAACTTCCGCCATTCCTCCATCCAGGGCGTGATGAAGCGCGTCAAAGGGCGGGGTATCGACGCCATTGTCTATGAGCCGACGCTCACCGAGCCGACCTTTTACAACAGCCGTGTGGTCAATGACCTGGACACCTTCAAGCGCCTGTGCGATGTGATCGTGACCAACCGCAACGCCCCGGAGCTGGCTGATGTGGCCGAGAAAGTCTATACCAGGGATCTCTATTACCGGGACTGACCGCCCCGCGCGCCGCGCCCGGGCAGCCGCCCATCGCATCAAAGGAGCAGTACTGTGAAGCTGATCATCCAAATCCCTTGCTACAATGAGGCGGAAACCCTGACCATCGCTCTGAACGATCTGCCCCGCCACATCGAAGGCGTGGACGAGATCGAGTATCTGATCATCAACGACGGCAGTAGGGACGATACCGTGCAGGTGGCGCGCGCGTGGGGCGTGCACCACATTGTGAACTTTGCGCAAAACCGCGGGTTGGCGCGCGGCTTTATGGCCGGGCTGGATGCTTCCCTGCGCTGCGGGGCGGATATCATCGTCAATACCGATGCGGATAACCAGTATTGCGGTGCGGATGTGGAAAAGCTGGTGCTGCCGGTGCTGCGTGGCGAGGCGGATATCGTGATCGGCGAACGCCCCATTGACGATATCGAGCATTTCTCTCCCCTGAAAAAACGGCTGCAACACTTTGGCAGCTACATCGTGCGCAAGGCATCCCATACCGATGTCACGGACGCGCCCAGCGGGTTTCGCGCCTATTCGCGCGCGGCAGCCATGAGCATCAACGTGATCAACAACTACACCTACACGCTGGAAACCATCGTGCAGGCGGGCAACAGCCGCTTGGCCGTCAGATCCGTGCCCATCCGCACCAACCCGGAACTGCGCAAATCCAGGCTGTTCAAAAGCATGTTTGGCTATGTGAAGCGCTCCATGGTCACCATCCTGCGCTCGTTCATGATGTACAACCCGCTCAAGTTTTTCGGCATGGTGGGCGGGGTGCTTTTCACGGCCGGGTTCCTGCTGGGGCTGCGTTTTCTGGTGTTTGTGATCCAGGGCTCCGGCGCGGGGCATGTGCAGTCGCTCATCCTGACCAGCATCCTGCTGCTCATGGGCGTGCTGACGTGGGTGGTCGGCCTGCTGGCGGATATCACTGCCGCCAACCGCAAAATCCTGGAGGATGTGCAGTACCGCGTGCGCAAGATCGACTATGCGCAGGATGCGCACCATAAGGAGTGAACCCCGCAGGGCAGGGCGTGGGCAATGCCGGGTGGGCGTGACACCCGGGCGGCACGCAAGCCGCAGGCAAACGCCGCCCGAACGCGGCGCATTTGCCATAAAACGGCGCACTGTGGATCATGAATGGTGTTTCAGGGCGGGCTGCGGCTCGCCCTTTTCTTGTGCTGCCGCAGCGGGGCGGGCGCCGGTTGCCTTGACATCACCCGCCAAAAACGGTAAGATACACCCAAGCAAAGGCGGCGTTGCCCGCCCTTTTCATCGTGGCAAAAAGGAGGGGTCTCCGTGGCAAGCACCCGTGCGGGCATCAAGACGGTGCTCTTTACGCTCCTGTGGCTGCTCTCGCTGGCGGCGCTGAGCATCCCGTTCCCCATGGGCGCGGCGGCGGCCACGGCGCCGGAACGTGTGCTGGCCGATGGCGGCGCTTGGTTTGCCGCCATGCTTGCGCTGGGGCTTCTATACCGCGCTGGGGCACAGGCGACGCGGCTGCTCCGCATGACGCGGCTGTGGGTGCTGGCGGCATTTTTTGCCGCCGTGGCGGTGCTGGGCAAAAGCTTTGGGCTCGCCGGCACTGCGGAGCTGGTATCGGCCAACCCCCTCCATGCGCTGGTCATGTTTCTGGGGCGGGTGCCCGCCTACTGCATAGGCATGGCGCTGCTGTTGGATGAGCTGAGCCGCGCGCGCCTGCCGCACGCCGGCACGCGGCAGGCCATGGCAATGCCAGCGCCTGCACAGGCACAGGGCATGGCGCGCCCTGCCGTGAACCCTGGGCATGGCGCGCAGCCGGGACACGCGCAGGCCAAAACGTTTAAATCCACCCAGCGCCTGACGCCCACGTGGGTGTGGGGGCTGGTTATCCTCGTATGCTGGATGCCCTACCTCTTTGTGGTGTGGCCGGGCACAGTCAGCAACGATAGCATCACCCAACTTGCGGAAGCCTTGGGGCGCAAGGCGCTGAGCAATGGAAACCCGCTGGCGCAGACAGGGCTCGTGTGGCTGATGGCGCAGCTTGGGCTGGGCGTGTTCCGCTCGGCGGATGCGGGCGTGGCGCTGTACATCGGCGTGCAGGCGCTGCTGATGGCCTGGCTGCTGGGCTATGCGGTGCGCAGGCTGTGGGAGGCGGGCATGCCCGCATGGCTCAATTGGCTTGCGCTGCTGCTCTACGCACTGTGCCCGGTGTTTCCGCTGTTTGCCTTCTGTGTGGGCAAGGATACCAACTTTGCCATGGCGGTGCTGTGGTTCACACTGATGGTGTGGCGGGTGCTGGGCAGCAAATGGCCGCCGCTGCGCACCACGGCAGGCCTGTGCCTGAGTGCCGCCGCCTGCGTGCTGCTGCGCAACGCGGGGGCAGGGTTGGTTGGCGCCACGCTGGGGGTGCTGTTTATCCGGCAGTTTGTCAAAGGGGGCAGGCTGTGGCGCACGCCGCTGCTGGCCATGATCGTGACCACGGCCACGTTGGTTGGCCTGTATGCCTTTGCGGTGCCTGCGCTTGGCGCGCTGCCCACCCCGGCAACGGAAAACTGGTCCATCCCGCTGCAACAGGTGGCGCGCACCGTAGCCAGTGTGCCGCTGCCGGATGCCGATCGCGCGGCCATCGACGCGGTGCTGCCTGTTGAGCAGATCCAGCCCGCCTACGACGGCGAGCTGTCCGATCCGGTCAAGGGGCTGTGGCGGGAGGGCGTGACCCCCGCGCAACAGGCGCATTTCTTTGCCACATGGCTGCGGCTGGGGCTGCGTTACCCGGCGACCTATGCAAGCGCGACTTTCCATAATAGCTACGGGTACCTGTATCCGGGGTATGTGAACCCGGTCAAGCCCACGTTTTTGCTGGGGATGGAAGGGCGCACGACCAAAATTGACGGCGCATTTGATTTCACAGTCAATCCGTTGGCCGATCCGCTCAAGGCGCAGTTGAAAGCGCTGTTTGCCTATGCGCCGTTCCGGCTGCTGACGGCGCCGGGCGCATATGGCTGGGTGCTGCTGCTGTGTGTGGTGGGTGTGCTGGGTTACCGGCGGCGGGAAAACCTGATCGCGATGCTGCCGGGGTTGTTTGCGCTGGTCGGTTGCCTGGCCTCGGCAGTGAATGGCTACTTCCGTTATGCCATGCCGCTGTATTTGCTTGCGCCGGTGCTGCTGGGAATGCTGGCGCAGGCGGCGCGCAGCGGCGGGCGGGAACCTCGGCGGCGGCGCCCGCGCCTGTGGGCGCAAGCCCCGCATGCGGAGCGGTAAACCCGCCGCCAAAACCCGGATTCTCTCGGGACTATGTCCCTTGAGCGGGGCATAGGGCTGCACCTCGATGCCCTCCTTTCCCCGTGCGGCCGAATCCTGCTTTATACCCAAGCGAAAGGAAGTCTTGCCCAGTATGAAAGCCATCATTGCGGTGGTGCATCCGGCGTGGGTGCATCAATTCCACACCATCATCGAGCGGCTGAAACAGAATGGGGATGAGGTGCTCATGCTCGCGGTGGATAAGGACGGCGCAGAGAGCCTGTTGCAGAGCTACGGCATCCCCTATGTGCTGTGCGCGCGCGGCACGGGCACCAATGTGCTGCAAAAAGGTTGGCTGTTTTTGCGGCTGTGCGTGGAATTTACGCGGCAGGCGCGGCGTTTCCGGCCGGATATCTTCATTGGGCGCGCCTCGCCGATGCAGGCGGTGGCGGCGTTTGTAACGGGCAAGCCGCACCTTTTGTATGAGGATACGGAGGTGAGCCGCTTCAGCCTGAACATATGCAAGCGGCTGAGCACCAAGCTGCTCACGCCGCGTACCTTCCTGACGGATCTGGGCAGCAAGCAGGAGCGGGTGGATACGTACAAGGAGCTGTTTTATCTGCACCCCAGCGTGTTCACACCCAACAAGCAGTTGCTGCGGGACGCGGGCTTTGACCCGGACGAGCCGTATGTGGTGGTGCGCTTTGTGGCATGGAATGCCAGCCATGATGTGGGCAAGCATGGGCTTTCAGATGCGGAGCAGCTCAAGCTGGTGCAGCGGCTGGAGGCGACGGGCGTGCGCGTGTGGGTCAGCAGCGAAAAGCCGCTGTCCGCGGAGCTTGCACCCTACCGTCTTGCCACGCCGTTCCATCTGGCGCACCATGTGCTGGCCTTTGCCCGTCTGGTGTACAGCGAGGGCGCGACCATGGCCAGCGAGGCGGTGGTGCTGGGCGTGCATGCCCTGTATGTGAATGTGATCAAGAGCGGCAGCACGCAGGAGCAAAGCGAGCGCTACGGGCTCTTGTATAACTTTAACGAGGGCGAGGATCGCTACGCGCGCGCGCTGGAGCAGGCGCTGGCGCTGCTGGCGGTGCCGGAGCTGGCGGCGCAGGGGCAAGCCAAGCGCGCCAAACTGCTGGCGGAAAAAGTCGATATCAACGATTATTACCTTGCGGAGACCTACAGGCTTGCCCAAGCGGGGAGGAAAGGCTGATGGATTGGCTTTCGGTCGGCAATGGCTGGCGCAACCTGTACCTGCTGAGCTGCGCGGTGCAGGCACTGGCGCTGGGTGTGCTGTTTGCCAGACGGCGCTGGTGGGTCAAGGAAAACCGCGGGGGCGCATTTCTGGCGGGTGCGGCCATCACGCCGCTGGTGCAGTATTTGTGGACGCTCGTGCTGGCTCTGCTGTGGCCGTTTGCGCCGAAGATGGTCTACATCGGCGTGCTGCCCTTGGCAGGCGCTGTATATCTGGTATGGGTGGGGCTTCGCTCGCTGGCGAGTGCTAAAACGCTGCTTGCGCAGCGCAAGGCATGGCTTTCCTGCGCGCTGGCACTGGATCGCCCCGCGCTCATCGCGCTGTGCTTTACGCTGGCGCTGGCGCTGCTGCTTGCGCCCATCGTGATCCGCATGGGCACCAGCACGGAGGCCGCGCAGGCGGACGCGGGCGAATATATGGCGCTGGGGCAGCGTTACTGTGAGGATCGTGACCTGTCTGCGCTGCTGGCCAAAGAGGATGCCACAGGTCATTTCCGGGGGCACTCGCATTTTCCGTCGATGGAGCTGTACATGGCCTATGGCCTGATGCACACTGGTGATGCCTACGGCTACCCCTTTGACAAACCCATGCTTACCGGCGTGGGGCTGCTGGTTTTGTACTTGCTGTGCGCCTATGCGGCGCTGCTCATTCAAGTCACGCGGGGCCAAAAGCGATGGATCCTGCTGGGGCTGATGCTCTTTAACCTGGTGCCCAATTTGGTCTATTCGCTGGCCAGCGCCCCCCGAGATACATGGCGCTGCCTGGCGCTGCTGGTGGCGGCGGTGGGTCTGTTTGCCCTGCGGCCGGGCGGCGGGGTCAAACGCTTCTGGGGCAAGCTGGCCTTTATCACAGGGCTGTGCTTTACGGTCATGAGCACGCATGTGGTCAATTTTGTGGTGCTTCCCTTCCTTGTGGTGGGGTGGGTGCTGCTGTGCTTTTTGACAGCGCTGGCCAAAGGGGATGGCCGCGCATTGCGCACCGCGCTGGGTGCGGCCGGGCTGGCGCTGGGGGGTGCGGCCGGGACGCTGCTGGCCTATGCAGGCAATCTGTGGTGCTTTGCCAAGTGGGGGCAGTTCAGCCCCTGGCGGCTGATGACCACCTATACCACCGCACCGTGGTATGATCTGTACATGACGGGCGAATACAAGCTGGAGATCACGACCCGCAGGCTGGATTTCTGGCAGGCGCGCTACGATATCGTGATGGCCTATGCCACGCCCATCGGCATCTGGGGCATGCGGCTGGCCCTGCTGGGGCTTGCGGTCACGCTGGCGGTGGTCATCACCAAATGGTCACGCTCCCGGCGGGCGGTGCACCTGGTGCTCAAAACCATGCCCCATAAGGGGGATGGCCCTGTGGGCGTGATCCTCCGGGAGGATGAGGCGCAGGCGGCCCGCACGGCTCGCGTGACGGCGGTGCTGGGCGCAAGCCTGATGGCGCTTTTGACCCTTGCACCCATGACGGGCTTGCTGGATACCAAGCTGTACAGTTTTTCCGGATCGTTTTTGACCATGCAGCGCTATACGCTGCAATGGTATTTGTTTGCCAACGGCGCAACGGTAGCTGTGCTGGCTGCGCTGGAGGCCGAGTGGGGCGCGGCGCTTAGGTGGCTCGGGACGCGCTTTGGCAGGGTGGCCGCATGGGCGCGCGCGCACAGCCCGCAGGCTGGGGTCTGGCTCCGGCGCGTGCCGGCCTATCTGTGCGCCATCCTGTGCGTGCTGGCGCTGTGGCAGGGCACCAAAGAATCCGGCTACGCCAACAGCATCTACCGCTATGGGCGGCCGATGCTCACCGATGCCAGCATGGCGCTGGATCAGAGTTTCAAGGAGCGCTATGGCCTGATGCGTCAGGTGGGCGATCTGGCAGGCGCGGATCAGAAGATCCTCATCACCCGTGTGGGGTATCAATACGCCTTGCGTGCCAAGGGTTACCTGCTCACCAGCAATGCTATCGTGCCGCTGATGAACCTGCCGTTGGCCGAGGTGCCCGCCGCATTGGCGCGCATGAATGTGGCCGCACTGTGCACCGAACCGGCATTTTGGGATGAGCGCTACTACGCCAAATCCACCCTGAGCGACTACCTGAACAGCCTGCCCCCGGAGCAAATCGTGAGCGATGGGCACATGCGGGTCTATCTGCTGGATGCATCGCTGGTGGGTAAACTGCATGTGGCGGCCGAGCCGCCTGTGATGCCGTAGCCCGCCCTGCCATGCAAAGCGCCTTTCTGTGCCCCGGCGTAGCCAGATGCCTGTAGCGAAAGTGCGACCCGCAGCCTGCCGGGCGCGACGCCCCAGCGGGCGCGAAAGCCTGCTGCCGCCTGTGGCACAGCGCGTTTGCCGCCCCTTGCGCACAAGGCGTGCGCATGGTATGATGCTCTGTGTCCAACCCACTGGCGATGCCCCAAGCCCGCGCGGCAAACGCTGCGGGCATTGACTTGTCAGATTTTGGCGCGCCTGCCCCACACCGTTGTGGGCAAGGCGGCGCCGTT
This sequence comes from Clostridiales bacterium Firm_12, assembly GCA_001604115.1. Taxonomy (GTDB): domain Bacteria; phylum Bacillota; class Clostridia; order Christensenellales; family Aristaeellaceae; genus CAXXOK01. Next base: position 34,440 of record LVAR01000103.1, read on the forward strand.
GTTTTCGGAGAGGAGGCCGCTGATGAACTGTCCCAACTGTGGAGCGGTTTTCCCGCAGGGTGCGCAGCAATGCCCTGCCTGCGGCATGTTTGTGGCAGCCACGGCAGACTACGGATACGCTCCGGGCTTTGACCCCACGGCATACCGCCATGGCGGAGCAGGCGGCTACGGGCAGCCGGGCTTTGGCGTGGGCGGGTATGTCCCGGGCTATGATACGGGCAGCTATCCGCAAGCAGGCTACGGGCAGGCTTTTGACCCCGGCGCATACCAGGAGCCCGGCTATGGCAATGCCCCCTACCAAGCCTACCCGCAAGGCTACCCTACCGGGTATGGCGCCAACCCGGCCGTCGGCGGCGGGGCGCTGGCCAATGCCATCGTCTACCTGCCCAAACTGGTCATGGGCTTGGTGCGCAATCCCGGCGAGGCACTGCAGGGACTGATAGAACGTGGCGATGTTTACACCGGAGGGCTGATCGCGCTGCTGTCGCTGGTGCTGAGTTTTTTCAATGGCCTGGTGCTCACGCGCGGGGCGGTATCGCTTTTGTTTGGCGGGCTGTCCGGCATTTTGGGGGTGCAGCTGGCCGGGGATGCCGCCAGCATGAACCAGGGCGTAAACTACATAGCCGGACGTATTTCCGCATCCATCGGCGGCATCGCGGTGCTGTGCCAGTTGTTTGCCATCGTGCTGCCGGCGGCAGTCGCGCTTGTGTACCTGTGCGCGGTGCGCAAGGTGCGTTTCTCGTTTTTGTTGGCCAGCAATCTGGTGGCTGTGACTACGCTGCCCAGCCTGGCGGCGGCGCTGCTATGCATGGTGTTCAGCCTGATGGTGCCTGCGCTGGGGCTCGTGGCCATGGGGCTGGGGCTGGTGGTGAGCTATGTGCTTCTGGGGCTGGTCGTTTCGCACATCACTGGCATGCCGGAGCAGCATTCCGCCGGGATCAGGATCACGCTCATCAGCATTTCGGAGGTGGTCAAGTTGCTGTTTGTGCAGCTGATCGGCGGTGCGCTGGTCGCGGGCACGCTGCACACGGTATCCTCTCTGGTGGGCACTATCGGCAGCCTGCTTTGATAAAAATGCCAAACATCAATGCATCACGCTTGCGGGGCTTTTGCCGTATGGCTTGACGGCGATAACCATCCCCCCGCGGCAGCGGTGAAGGGTCAAGGGCGAAAGCCCTTGCGGGCTTGGGGCGGAACCCCAAAGACCGATGCCGCAGCATGGCTGCCAAAGCGAGCGAACAGCCCGCAGGGCTATGAGGCGAGCGACGGCTGCACGCAACCGCGTATCTTCAGCAGTCTGGGACGTTGCCCCGCTATGCCTTTACTTCTGATCCGCGCCAATGCAAACAGCGCCTGTGCGCTTGGAGGAATACAAAAATCAACCCTATCAATGCGTTTGCCGGGCGATGCATCCGCTTCAACAGAACACTAAACCCCGCACGGCCCAAGCGCTGTGCGGATTTTTTTTTGTAGAATGGCTTGACATTGACGTTACGTAAAGGTGTAAGGTAAGGGTACGGCAACAGAAAGCCGGAAAGCGGAAAGGAGCGGAAACCCATGATGACGGTGCAGGAGGTAGCCAACCTGGCGGGCGTGAGCACCCGGACGTTGCGCTACTATGACCAGATCGGGCTGTTGCCTCCGGCCAGCGCCACCGAAGCGGGCTATCGCCTCTATGGGGACGCGGATCTGCGGCGCTTGCAGCAGATCCTGTTCCTGCGGGAGCTGGCGTTTCCGCTCAAGGAAATTGCGCCGATGCTCAAGGCGGAGGCAGCCGACACCCGGCGCGCCGTGGAGCGGCACCGCGAGCTGCTCCGGCTCAAAATGGAGCGTTTGCAGGGCTTGATCGACCTATGCGAGCGCATCTTACAGGGAGAGGATGATTTGGATTTGAAACCCTTTGACGAAAGTGCGCTGTCAGGGCAGCGCGATGCGTATGCACAGGAAGCCAAGCAGCGTTGGGGGCACACTGATGCTTACAAGGAAAGTGCCCGCCGCACCGCAGGCTATACCAAGGAGGATTGGGCAACGGTGCAGGCAGAACAGGAGGAGATTTTCCGCGGCTTTGCGGCGTTGGTCGGGCAGGATCCGGTGGGCGATGCGGTGCGCGCGCAGGTGCGCAAATGGCGCGACATGATCGGCGCTCGCTTCTATGCCTGCTCCGATGAGATGCTGGCAGGCCTTGGCGAGATGTACCTTGCGGATGAGCGCTTCCAGAAGAATCTGGACGCATACGGCGCGGGCACGGCAGCCCTGATGAGCGAAGCCATGCGGCGTTTCCGGGAATGATCCTGTCAAAAACCCCCCGCCGCAGCGGTAAAGGGTCAAGGGCGAAAGCCCTTGCGGGGTTTGGGGCAGCGCCCCAAAACCTCATGCCGCAGCAAGGTTAGCCAAGCGAGCGAACAGCCCGCAGGGCTATGAGGCGAGCGGTGGTGGCACATTGCAAAGTTTCTTGGAAAGTTAAGCACCCCCCGGCGCATGCGCTGGGGGGTGCTATTCACACAGTGCAGCGGGTTGCAATTGCCGCTCGCATTAGAGCGGATGCTGCGGCATCAGGCTTTACCCACTCCCACCAAAGGGTTTCGCCCTTTGGAAACCTGACAAGGGATTGCATCCCTTGACCCGGCTTTGCTGTGGCGGGGACTTTTGCACCTCATACAGTGCAGCGGTTGCAATCGCCGCTTGCCTCATCGCGGTTGCGCCGCTGTTCGCTCGCTTTGGAGCAGGTGCTGCGGCAACGGGCTTGGGCTTTGCCCATACCCACCAAAGGGTTTCACCCTTTGGAAACCTGACAAGGGATGCAATCCCTTGACCCGGTACCGCTGCGGCGGAGGGGGTAGCCCATCGGGGTTATTTGAGCACCATGCCTTCGCCCGCGCTCAGCTTCACTTCCACAAAGCCGCTCCATACCGGGAGCGAATGCTCGCCATACAAATCCCGTACAGCAGCCTGGCTGCGCATCGGCTCCGGAAGGGGGAGCTGCAATGTCACATCCTCCACCCCGGTATTGAGCACGCACAGCACCCGTTCCTCCTTGGTGAAGCGCTCGTAGGCATACAGCCCATCCGCCCCTACATGCCAGGTGTGGAACGCCCCCACCCGCAGAGCGGGGTGCGCTTTGCGCAGCTTGGCCAGCTTTTTGAAGTGCCGGCGCATCGGGTTGCCCTCCACATCGTCCCAGCGCATGGGGCGGCGGTTGTCCGGATCAGCGCCGCCTTCCATGGCCAGCTCATCCCCGTAGTAGATGATGGGCACGCCCATAAACGTGAACTGAAAAAACGCCGCGGCCTTGAGCATGCGCCTGTCCCCACCCGCCCGCGTGAGCACACGCTGCGTATCGTGGCTGCCCAGAAAAGTCCACAGCACATCCTGCACACGCTGGGGGTAGAGCATGGCGGCGCCGTTCACAGCGGCGTCAAACTCCGCCGGGGTGATGCTCCGCTGGCAAAAACGCTTCCACAGATTGCGGCTGAGCACGTAGTGCATGGTGGAATCGAACATGTCCCCCGCGGTAAGCCACTCGCGGCTATCGTCCCAGCATTCGGCAATCATCAGGCTATCGGGGTTCACGCGTTTCATCATGCTATGGTACTTGCGCCAGAAATCCGGCCATACCTCGGGGCTCACATCCAGCCGCCAGCCGTCGATGCCGCAAGCCTTGAGCCAATACTCGCCCACAGCCAGAAAATAATCCGCGCAGGCTTCGTTTTGCAGGTTCAGTTTGGGCATGTAGGGCTCATGGCTGAAGGTGCGGTAGCCGCAGGCCTCCACATCGTCAAAGAAAAACCAATCGTAATAGGCGCTGTCCCGGCCTTTTTGCTGCGCGTCCACAAAGGGCGCAAACCCTAGCCCGCTATGGTTGAAAACCCCATCCAGCACCAGGCGCATGCCGTTTTTGTGCAGCTCATCGCACAGTGCTTTGAGCTCGGCCTCCGTACCCAGGAGGGGATCCACCTGATAGTAATCAAAGGTGTTATAGCGGTGCGCGCTGTCACTGAGGAAAATGGGCGTGGTATAGACCATATCCACCCCCAGCTCTTTCAGGTAGAGGATGGCTTCGCGGATGCCGTTGAGATTGCCGCCAAAACGGAACTCACTTTGCACGCGGTGGCTGTCCCACGGCTCCAGCCCCGCTTCGGCCTCGCCAGCGCGGCGGAAGCGATCCGGGAAAATCTGGTAGCCCACGCACCCGCGCGCCCAGGCGGGCATGGGGGCGGCCGGGTAGGCATAGGCAAAGGCAAAACACTCGCTGATGTCGTCAAAGGTGTTCTCCCCAGCGCGCAGGCCGCTGCCGTCCAGCTTGAACACGCGCCCGCCGTCGGCATAGAGCAGGAACAGGTACTTAAAACGCGGATCCTTCAGCGGGAACACGATCTCATAAAAATCATACAGATCATCCCGGAAGGCCACGTCCATGGTCAGGGTCTGCCCCTGCGCAAAGGGGTCGGGGAAATTGTAGTGGTTGGCGATGCGCACGGCCACGCGATCAAAATCGCCGCGCCCGGTGCGCAGGCGCAACACGATGTCGCCATCCGGCGTGGCGTGGCGGTACTCCAGCCACGGCATATGGTAAATGGAGCCAAGGGAAAGCTGTTTCAAAAAGGGTTCCTCCTTTTGGTCGGTGCGGGCGGCTCAGCTTTGGCGCGGCTCGGCGACGGAATCGCGCTCCACCAGCGTAAAGGGCACATCCACATGGGTAGGTTCCGTCACCTTACCTTTGAGGATGTTGATGAGCAGCGTCATGGCGCGCATGCCCAGCTCCCGCGGGTTCACGTCGATGGAGGTGAGCGCGGGCGTGTGGTACTGCCCTACCTGTGTATTGTTGAAGCTGACGATGCTTACATCCCCCGGCACGGTGAGCGAGAGGGTGTTCAAAAACCCGCTCAGCCCGATGGAGAGGGGATCGTCCATGCTGACGACGGCGGTCGGCCGCTCCGCACGCTGGAAAATCTCCCCCAGGTGGGTAAAATCGGGGGTGTTCTCGATCATTCTCGCGGGGACGATCCAATCTTCCTCCACGGGCGCGCCAAACTCCGCCATGGCCTGGCGAAAGCCCTTCAGGCGGTTCTCCATCATGAAAAAGCGTTTGTCGTACCCCAAAAAGAGGATGCGCCGATGCCCGCGCGCCAGCAGGTGGCGGGTGGCCACGTAGCCCGCCTGCACGTTGTCGTTGTCCACATAATAGCTGTTTTCGGGGTTCAGCGGATGGCCGATCTCCACCACCGGCAGGCCAAGGCTGCCGCCGCCCTCCTCAGGGTTGGTCAGGGTGGTCAGGGCGATGAGCCCGGAGGCGAAGCCGCTGTCCGCCATGTCACGCATGGCGGCTTCCTCGCTCATGTTTTCCGCACCGGTGGAAAGCAGCATGTGGTAGCGGCGCTCGCCCGCCACCTTGCCCAGCCCTTGCAGCACCGCAGGGTAAAACGGGTGCCCCATGCTGGCGCTGGCGCTTTCGGCAAACAGCACCCCCACGATGCGCGTTTCCCGCTTGACCAGGCTGCGCGCCATCTGATTGGGGTGGAAATCCAGCTCCTGGGCGATGCGGCGCACGCGCGCCCGCACTTCTTCGGAGATGCGCGGGTTGTCACGCAGCGCACGGCTGACTGTGGAGGCCGATACCTCCGCCAGCCGAGCCACATCCTTGATGGTTGCCTTGCTTGCCATGGACATACTCCTTTACGCCACGCGGGAAACGATTCATGCAAACGTTTGACCGATTGCATCATACCGTTTTGCACGGCGGTTGTCAAGGGCTGTGCAGGGCGCGCAGCACAGGCCTTGCGCGCGCCGCGCCAGTGGTTTGGCCGGCGTTTTCCAGTGCAAAACACACCGCCACGCATAGGGGTGTGCCCTTGTGCGCGGCGGGCCTTCCGGCATGGGCTTTGAGCGGGGAAAACCCATGCCGGAAGGCCGCTGTCAAGCCGACTTCGGCTTGACAGCCCCCACCTTTGCCCCCTATAATGAGAAAGGATTTTTGGCTGCCCGCCGGTGCGGGCGCCGTGCGGCCGCACGCCTGCGGCCAGGAAATCCGGGGTCGTCAAAAGGCGATCCATCCCGGCGCATACGCGCCCGGGCAGGCGCGGGGCACACCGCCGCCGCCAGCCCTCCGGCGCAGATGAGATAAGGAGAGATCAATATGACCATCCACGAGCTTGAGGCAACGTGCAAGCAGGTGCGGCGTGACATCATCAACATGACCGCCGACGCGGGTTCCGGCCATCCGGGCGGCTCGCTGAGCGCGACGGAGATCCTCGTTGCCCTGTACTTTCAAAAGATGAATGTGGATCCGCAAAACCCCAAAGCGCCGCAGCGGGATCGGCTGGTCATGTCCAAAGGGCATGCCACGCCCGGGCTGTATGCTGTGCTGGGCCGCCGGGGCTATTTCTCCCCGGAGCTGTTTCCCACATTCCGCCAGATCCACAGCCCGCTGCAGGGACACCCGGACATGAAAAAATGCCCCGGGGTGGATGCTTCCACCGGGTCGCTGGGGCAGGGCGCATCCATTGCCACAGGCATGGCGCTTGGCGCCAAGCACACCGGCAACCCCTGCCATGTTTATGCGGTGCTGGGCGATGGCGAGTGCCAGGAAGGCCTCATTTGGGAGGCGGCCATGTCGGCGGCGCACTATCAGCTGGACAACCTCACCTTTATTTTGGATAACAACGGCCTGCAGATCGATGGCAGCAACAATGAGGTCATGTGCCTGGGCGATATCCACGCCAAGTTCAAGGCATTTGGCTTTCATGTGATCGCGGTGGAGGATGGCAACGACCTCCAGCAGGTGCTGGACGCGCTGAACCAACCCGCCCAGAGCGGCAAGCCCACGTGCATCATCTGCCGAACGGTCAAGGGCAAGGGCGTTTCCTTTATGGAAAACCAGGCCGGCTGGCATGGCAAGGCGCCCAACAACGAGCAGCGCGAGCAGGCGCTCAAGGAATTGGAGGCGTGAGCATGAGTGAGAAAAAAGCCACCCGAGTCGCCTATGGCGAAGCCCTTGTGGAACTGGGCAAGGAAAATGACAAGATCGTTGTGCTGGATGCGGATCTGGCCAGCGCAACCATGACGGGCACGTTCCGCAAGGCGTTCCCGGACAGGCATTTTGAGCTGGGCATTGCCGAAGCCAATATGGTGACCGTGGCCAACGGCATGAGCACCATGGGGCTGATCCCCTTTGCCAGCACGTTTGCGGTGTTTGCGGGGCGCTGCTATGAGCAGATCCGCAATTCCGTATGCTACCCGCACAACAACGTCAAGTTCGCCTTCACGCACGCGGGGCTGACCGTGGGCGAGGATGGCGGCAGCCATCAGGCGATTGAGGATATCGCGCTCATGCGTGTGCTGCCGGGCATGACGGTCATCTGCCCGGCGGATGCCAACGAAGCCCTCAAGGCTGTGAAGGCCGCCGTGGAGATCGACGGGCCGGTATACCTGCGCCTTGCGCGCCTGCCTACCGCGGTGTTTGAGGATATGCCCTTTACGGTGGGCAAGGGACACGTGATGCGCGAGGGCAAGGATGGGGTCATCTTCACCTATGGCACGATGGTGGAGGTGAGCCTGGACGCGGCCAAGCTGCTCAGCGAAAAAGGCATGGAGGTGGCTGTGGTGAACATGGCTACCATCAAGCCGCTGGACGAAGCCATCGTGAAGGAATATGCAGCCAAGTGCGGCAAGGTTTTCACGGTGGAGGAGCACAATGTGATCGGCGGCCTGGGCGATGCGGTGGCCGGGGTGCTGGCAGGCACAGGCACGTTTGTGTTCAAGAAAATCGGTGTGGAGGATCGCTTCGGGCAATCCGGCAAGCCGATGGATGTGCTGCGTGAATACGGCCTGTGCGCCGATCAGGTAGCAGAGAAGATTTTGGCTGCCAAGTAAGGCAGTAGGATAGGGAAAGCTGATAACAAGGAAGCACAGCCCTCTCTGGGGTTGTGCTTCCTTGTTGTCATTTATTTTGTATCTAGTTCAGCAAGTAATTGTTTCACATCTATTTCGATGACAATATCGCTTAGTGTAGACTCGAGGTTGAGGTCGAGTATTTCAGTATCATCAGTTTCTGCACAAATTCTAAACTCTTGCTGGCCTTGAAATGGATTCGCATCCTTGATATAGGGTGTTCGATGCGTAACAGAACCGTTTGTGTAGTCTACAAACCCCCAGTGGAGGTTTTTTACATGATTATCATTCTCTGCTGCCTTTTTAATCCTAGACAAGAATTCTGGAATATTTGTAATCATAAC
>LVAR01000104.1 GCA_001604115.1 Clostridiales bacterium Firm_12
CAACCCCCCGCCAGTGAGCGAACCGCCGCGAAGCGGCGATGAGGCGAGCGGAACAGCCATGCACACAAAGGAACATTAAAAAGCCGGGTCAAGGGGCAATGCCCCTTGCGGGGTTTGGGGCAGCGCCCCAAGCGTCCCGCCCTGTCCCGGCGCCGCAGCGCCAACCCCCGCCAGTGAGCGAACCGCCGCGAAGCGGCGATGAGGCGAGCGGCACAGCCATGCACACAAAGGAACATAAAAAAGCCGGGTCAAGGGGCAATGCCCCTTGCGGGGTTTGNNTTGTGCATACAGCAAACGACCCGCCGCAAGCGCGCTATGCGCCTGCGGCGGGTCGTTTGCTGCGGGCGGCTGCACGGGGAGAGCCTGCCCTGTGAAACTATTTCAAAACCTTACAGCACCAAAGAGGGGGGCGCGTAGGTGCGCATGCCCAGATCCTTGTCCAGCAGGAACAAGCCTTGGGCATCGGCGCCAAACAGCTCGTACTTGCGGATCTGCTCGGTAGCGTTGGTCTCTTCTTCAGCCTGCTCTTTGATAAACCAGTCCAGGAACTGCATGGTGCGGAAATCCTTCACACCCTGCGCCGCCTCGTAGATGGCATTGATGGACGCGGTCACAAATTGCTCGTGGGCAAGGCCTTCCTTGATCACGGACAGGTGGCTGGACATATCCGCCTCCGGCTTGGCCAGCGCTTCCAGGGTCACGGGCAGGTCGTTGTTTTGCATGTATTTGATGAAGAGCATGGCGTGATCCCGCTCCTCCTGCGCCTGCACGGTGTACCAGTTGGCGTAGCCGATGAGCCCCGCATCGGTAAAATGGTTGGCAAAAGCCAGGTATAGGTAAGCGGAATAGAACTCCTTGTTGATCTGCTCATTCAAGAGCTTTGTCACCTTTGCATCAAACATGGTCACATTCTCCTTTGCTGATTTGGTTTTTTGTCTTGATGTAGCGTATGCTACGCATAGCATACCACGCGCGGGTTTCCATTTCAAGTTTAAGCGGGGTGGCCGTGACGGACCCGCGCCCCGGTACAGCACACGGCATGTCCGGCATCCAAGCAAAGGATACACCGTTTGCCCGGAGGTGAAACCCCAAAGCGAGCCGCTGGTTTTGGCACCCTGCGCGGGGGATGGCCACCCTGCCGCGCAGGGCGCGCACCGTGGGGCGCTCCCGCCCTGCCGGCCAAGGCCGCCGCCGGGCATGCAAAACGGCGGAGCGATTGCCCCGCCGCAAATTTTTTAGCCATACTCAGCCAGACGCTGCCTGTGCCCGCCGCATCGCCCCGCGGGCGGTTTCGCGTGCTGTTAGGGCTTGGGGGCTTTGCCCCTCATCAGCCGGCTAAACCTGCCGTGCCCGCGCTCACTGCCGGCCGCATCATGATGCGCTCACCCCTTGGCGCGCGTCCTGTCCAGCGCCTGCTTGCCCAGCAGGTAGCTGCCCACCAGCCCGCTCACCGGGAACAGCGCGGGCGGCACGATCATCCGGTCAATGTGCTCCAGCACGGCAGGGCTTTGCACATAGCCGCCCAGCAGCGCCTGGGTGCGTGCACGCACCAACGGGTAAAGCGCCTCCCGCTGCATCACGCCGCCGCCCAGGATGATGCACTGCGGGCTAAGCGTCATGATCAGGTTGACGCACATTTGAGCCAGATACTCCGCCTCGATCCGGAAGGTGGGGTGGTCATCCGGCAGGTCGCGGGCATCCCCGCCGATGCGCGCGCCGATGGCGGGGCCGGCGGCCAGCCCTTCCAGGCAGCCGTCATGGTAGGGGCACACGCCGCGTGGGTTGGGATCGTCCGGGTGGGGGCGCAGCAGCATGTGGCCGACCTCCGGATGCAGCAGTCCATGCACCAGCCTGCCGCCGGACAGCACCCCGCCGCCGACCCCGGTGCCTACGGTAATATAGACCACGTCTGTCAGTCCCTTGGCTACGCCCAGTTCAGCCTCTGCCAGCACAGCGGCGTTCACATCCGTATCCATGGCGCAGGGGATGCTGCGCTCCCCGCGCAGCGCAGGCAGGAGGGGAAAGTCCCGCCAGGCCAGCTTGGGCGTGGAGGTGATGGAGCCGTAGTTGTGCGCCTGCTCGTTCAGTGCCAAAGGGCCAAAGGAGCCGATGCCCAGCGCGTCGATGCCGTGCCCGTCAAAAAAGGCGCGCATCGGCGGTAGGGTTTCCGCCGGGGTCAGGGTGGGCAGGGTGAGCCTGTCCAGCTCCTCGCCCGCCTCGGTAAAAATGCCCAGTACCATCTTGGTGCCGCCTGCCTCCAGTGCGCCGATCTTGCTCATGCCTGGTGCCGCCTCCGTTATCACGTATTGAATCCATGATAGCAAAACGCACGTGTGAAAGCAATACGTGCCGCGCGCTTGCTTGACGTTTGTCGGGATTTGCCGTACAATAACAGAAAATGCCTATCCGCAGGCGGATGGCGGCACGCCGCCGGGCGGTGGGGCGGCTCTCGGCCTGCAAGGCAAAGCAACATAGCCACCGGGCGGCGCAGCCTGCCGCGCGGCGTGGCGGGTGTGCGCAACCATCCCCGCAAACCCAATGCTTGTTTGGAGGGCGTTATGTCCTTTTCTTCGGATACCAAGGAGGAGCTTTGCCGTGTGGCAAGCGAGAAACCCTGTTGCCGCCTGAGCGAGCTGGGCGCGCTGTACATGACGCTGGGCGCGCTGTCCCTGCTGGGGCGGGGCCAGCTCAGTGTGCAGTTCACCGTCGAAAGCCCGGCCATCGCCCGGCGCATTTTCGTTTTGCTGCAAAAGGAAATCGGCATCATCGCGCAGTTGCACTACGTGTCCCACGCGCGCTTTGGCGGCCGGCGCAAATGCGTGCTCACCGTGGGGCCCCACCAAGCGCCCGCGCTGCTCATGCGCTTTGGCATGGTGGATGCCTTGCCCGATGCGCCGCCCAGCCTGCGCGCCACCGCCCCCCGCGTGCGGCTCACGCGGGATTGCTGCCGCCGTGCGTTTTTGCGCGGGGCGCTGCTGGGCTGCGGCACGCTGTCCAATCCAGAAACCAGCTACCACCTGGAGTTTACCGCCCGGGACGAGGCGCTGCGCCTGAACATCGCAAAATGCCTGCAAAGCCTTGATGTGCCCGTCAAGCAGACGGTGCGGCGCGGGGTCGCCAGCCTGTACGTCAAGCAAAGCGACCAGATCGCCACCATCCTGACAGCGGCAGGCGCGCACATGGCTGTGACCACGCTGGAGTCCATGCGCGTGCGCAGGCAGGTGCTGGGCACCGTGAACCGCGCCATGAACTGCGATAACGCCAACCTGCAAAAGCAGATGGACGCCAGCGAAAAGCAGCTGGAAAGCATCGCCGCCCTGATCCAGAGCGACCGTTTTGCCACACTGCCCCCGGCGCTGCAAGCCATTGCCCGCGCCAGGACGCAATACCCCGATCTGAGCCTGGAGGAGCTGGGCGCAACGCTGAGCCCGCCCATCGGCAAAAGCGGCGTGAACCACCGCATGCGCCGCCTGGTGCAGCTGGCCGGGGAGGATCTCGGCGGGCAGGACGCGCCGCAAACCTAAGCCGCGCGCGAGGGGTTTCCCGGCCAGGCTCGCCGCCGCAACACCCCCGCATGCCCCGCCTTTGCCAGGCGCGATCCCATCACGCCTGTGGATGTTAACTTGCTTGGATACACACAATCTGCTGGAGGTATGCCCTATGATCCGCACACAACTTGATCTCACCCCCATCATCCCTTTCACGCGCACGACGGCCGCGCGCCTGGCCTCGGCGGCCAGCCACTTTGACTGCCGCCTGACGCTGGAATGCGAAGGGCTGGTGCTCAACATGAAAAGCATGCTGGGGCTGCTGTCCCAGGCAAAATTGCCGGAGGGGAAAGCCACCCTGGTGGCCGACGGCACGGACGAAGCCGCCGCTACCCAGGCAGTGCTGGCAGCCATTGGCGAGCCGTGAAGGCCTGCCCGGCCGCACACGGCGGCGGGCTTGTTTGGTGCGCGCATATGTGACGCGCGGCCATGCGGCCACTTGATGCGGCATCGGCCGGCAGGCCATCTCCCGTGCAGGCGGGGCGGTCGCCTGGCAACACCCCCCGGTGCGCCGCGTCCATGCCGCAGCCAAAAAAACCATACCCTGCTGCCCATGGCCTTTGCCGTGGGCTTTTTGCTGCCATTGCCGCCCGCTTGCGCATCCCTGCCAAACAGGGTATGATAGTGGGCATCCCCACCCGCAAGGAGGCAGTCGATCCGCCCATGTTACTGCATGATTCCCATTCCCCTGCCTACCGCCAGCCTCTTGGCCCCGTGGCGGCAGGCGGGCGCATCACCCTGCGCTTTTACACGGATCAGGCCGAGGCCGTCACCCTGCGCACATGGAACGGCGCGGAGCGCACCACCCCCATGCGCGCGCTGGGCAACGGCATGTTTGAGGCTGCCGTGTCCGTGCCGGATGCCCCCATGCTGTTTTGGTACGATTTTATCATCCATACACCGCAGGGCGATCTGCGTTACGGCAACGCGCCGGACGAGCTGGGCGGCGAAGGCGCGCTGGTTTATGGCGTGCCCCGGAGCTATCAGGTCACGGTGTATGACCCTGCCTTTCACACCCCGGCCTGGCTGCGCAGGGGTGTGATTTACCAGATTTTCCCTGACCGCTTTTACCGCTGCGGGGATGATCCCCGCCCCGAAGCGCAGCCCGATGTGCTGGCCGCACACCCCGAGGCGACCTTTCACCCTGCGTGGCTGGAGCCGCCCACCCTGGACACCGATCCGGAAAACGGCGATAACCGCGCGCTGGATTTTTTCGGCGGCACGCTGCGGGGCATCCTGAAAAAGCTGGACTATTTGCAGGCGCTGGGCGTGACGGTGCTGTACCTTAACCCCATCGTGCGCGCGCGCACCAACCACCGCTATGACACCGGGGATTATGAAACCGTGGACCCCATCCTGGGCACGGAGCAGGATTTTACGGCGCTGGCCGAGGCCGCGCGCGCGCGCGGCATGCGGGTGCTGCTGGATGGGGTGTTCAGCCATACGGGGGCGGATAGCAAGTATTTCAACCGTTTTGGGCGCTACCCTGCACTGGGCGCATACCAGAGCGAGGCATCGCCCTATTATCCGTGGTACCGGTTTTTCCGTTTCCCGGATCAGTACAACGCGTGGTGGGGATTTTATACCCTGCCCGCAGTCGAAAAAGAGAACCCGGATTACCAGCGCTACCTGCTGGATGGGCAACAGGGCGTGCTGCCCCTGTGGATGCGGCGCGGAGCCTGCGGCTGGCGGCTGGATGTGGCCGATGAGCTGCCCATGCCCATGCTGGCGGCCATGCGCGCCGCCGTCAAGGCGCAGGACGCCGCGGGCGTGCTCCTGGGCGAAGTGTGGGAGGATGCCAGCAACAAGGTCGCCTATGGCCAGCCCCGCAGCTATTGCCTGGGCGATACGCTGGACAGTGTAATGAACTACCCCCTGCGCCGCGCGGTCATCGATTTTATGACATACCGGAGCACGGCGCACGATCTGGCGCGCCTTCTGCGCCACCAGCAGGAGGTGTACCCCGCGCCCTTCCTGTATTCGCTGATGAACCTTCTGGGCAGCCACGACCGCGTGCGGGCGCTGAACGCCTTTGCGGGGTATGACCGGGACGGCAGTGCCCAGCTGCCGCGAGAGCAGGCCATGCACATCCGCCTGAGCGCGGGGGAGCTGGCGCTGGCCAAGGAGCGCTATCTGGAAGCGCTGCGCCTGCTGTGCGCACTGCCGGGCGCACCCACCGTGTATTATGGTGATGAGCTGGGCATGCAGGGCATGGCCGACCCGTGGAACCGCGCGCCCATGGACTGGGATGGCGGCGATGCGGTGCACTGGAGCGCCGTGAGCGAGCTGCTCAACCAACGCCGCCACAGCCCCGTGCTCATGACCGGCTTCATGGAGGTGGATGTGCCTGACGCCGATACGCTGACCATCCGCCGCTTTGCCGCCGATGGGCGGGATGTGTTTGGCGATCCCCTGGCGGCCGAGCCCGTGAGTGTGACGGTTTGCCGCAACGTGCCGCTGTCTGCGCGCTAGCAGGCAAAGCCGCAAGGCACCCTGCAAGCCTGCGCCGCAAGGCGCAGCGCGCACCCTGAAGGCAACGCTCCGCGTTTCACACGGCGCGTATGCTTAAGGCCCCGCAACGCCATTCACGCTGCGCGGCACATAAGTCGCTGAAGCGCCCCGGACCCTCCCAAACTTTCCCCGAAAGAGCTGATCTGGATTGTTGCAATGGCTGAACATCCCCGGCATCATGGTATTGGCGGCGCTGCTTGCGCCCAACATCCTCTACGCCGCCAAACGCGCGGGCGCATCCGCCGGGCGCGTGCCCGGCGCGTGGCTCATGGCCGCGCAGGAACAGATCGGCCGCTTCGGGTGCATGGCGCTGATGTGCGTGCGCTTGCCGCTTTGGCACGCAGGCTTTGCTTCGGCGGCGGCGCAAACGGTGTGGCTCAGCCTGACCATGGTGCTGCTGGCGGCCTATGTGCTGCTGTGGGTGTTCTATTTTCACAGGGCAGGCAGCAAGGCGCTGGCCGTGTTGCTGGCGGCCATCCCCAGTGCGCTGTTCCTGCTGAGCGGCTTTCTGTGGCGCAGTTTTCCGCTCACGCTGCTGGCCATGCTGTTCACGGTGGCGCACATCCGGGTCACCTGGGTGAACCTTGCCCACACGGAGGCGTGAGCGCTGCGCCGCGCCCGGCGGCACCGCCGCGGCAAGTTCTGCGCTGGTACAGGCGTAGCCCGGCCACCGACACCGCGGTTGCCCAGACCTGCCATGGCCAATGGATGCGTGCACATGACCATTTGATTCGTAGTCAAACACTCGCCTGAATGCATGACGCGCTGCCCTTTGCGTGCCCTGCCCAACGGCGCCATGCCGCTACGGCGCGGCGCCGGGCAAAACGCGCCTTACCCCCACAGCGCATGGAGAACCGGACGCCCCTTCCCGCTGTGAGCCCAACCCTGCCCCACACGCTGCCAGAAAGGATGCGCTGCCCAGATGTATTTTTCCACTTTGCGTTTGCAACATTTCCGCAATTATGACACGCTGGAGCTCAAACCGGTGCAGGGCACCACGGTGTTGTATGGGGCGAACGGCTCGGGCAAGACCAACCTGCTGGAGGCCATGCACCTGCTGTCCGTAGGGCGCAGCCACCGCACCGCAGTCGATCGGGAGATGATCGCCGAAGGGCAGGAGGCGGCCTTCATCCACGGGGAAACCCAGCGGCTGGATGGCAAGCACGATTTGGAGGTGCGGCTGTACCCGCTGGTCAAGCCGCAAAAGCGCGTGCTGCTCTACGGCAAGCCTGCCGAGCGCATCACGGACATGATGGGGCACGCCACCACCGTGATGTTTGGCCCGGAGGATCTGCGCATCGTGCGGGACGGCCCTGCCGCGCGGCGGCGCTTCATCGACATGCAGCTCAGCCAGATCCGCCCCAGCTACCTCAAGGCGCTCAAGCGGTATCTCAGCGCGCTGGAAAGCCGCAACGCACTGTTGCGCGCCGCGCGCGGCAGTGGCGGCGCGGCGCTGGATGCCCAGCTGGACGCGTGGGATGAGCAGCTGGCCGGGGCGGCCGTGCCGGTGGCGGAAACGCGCCGCTGGTTTGTGCACGAGCTGGCGCACAATGCCGCCGCCCAATATGCCGCCATTGCCGAAAATGCGGACGAACCTTTTGCGCTGCGCTACACCGGGCCCCTCGCCACGGCGGGAGACCCCGGCCGCCAGATGCTGGAAGGGCTCAGGCGTGCGCGCGGGGAGGATCGGCAGCGCCTGTATACCACCTTTGGCCCACACCGGGACGATGTGGCCATGCTGCTGTGCGGCAAGGAGCTGCGTGCCTTTGGCAGTCAGGGGCAGCTGCGCAGCGCGGTGCTCAGCATGAAGCTGGGGGAGATTGCGCTGATCGAAAATGAGATGGGCGAAACGCCCACCTTGCTGCTGGATGATGTGTTCAGCGAGCTGGATGCGCGCCGACGCAATGCGCTGCTCCAAAGCGCGCAGGGTGTGCAGACCTTCCTGACCTGCACGGACAAGGCCGATGCGGCCGGCGCGCGTGCGGATGCCTTTTACCGCGTGGTCAATACGGATGGGCATGCCCTGCTCCAGCGGGAGTGAGCCACACCCCCCGCCGCAGCGGAACCGGGTCAAGGGACAGCGTCCCTTGCGGGGCTTGGGGCAGCGCCCCAAAGCCTGACGACGCGGCAGTAACGCGCAAGCGAGCAAGCAGCCCGCAGGGCAATGAGGCGGGCGGTATGCCATAGTGCAGAAGGGCTTTGGCAGACAAAACAAAGTCGCAGGCATTTGCCTGCGACTTTGTTTTGTCTGGTTTTGAAAGCCTTAAGCTCTGTGCGTTTGCCGCCGCCCCGTCACCCTGCTGGCTGTTAGCTCGCTTGCGGGAAAGCTGATCCATCCTGCATTTGAGCTTTGCCCAAAAGCACCAAAGGGTTTCACTCTTTGGAAATATGCCGGGGACTTCACGCTTGCACAGCTTTTTAGGCGGTTTGACGCGTGCGGGTCAGTCCAGTGTGCGCTCGTCGTTCAGCTTTTTGACCATGGCCACGGCCTCCGCAAAGGGGAAGGTGCCCAGGTTATCGCCTTTGCGGTTGCGGATGGTCACGGTCTTGTCCGCCGCTTCGCGGTCGCCCAGCACAAACATGTAGGGGATCTTCATCATCTGGGCTTCGCGTACCTTGAAGCCGATCTTCTCATTGCGCAGATCCAGCTCCGGGCGCAGGCCATCGGCCAGCAGCAGGGCTTTGAGCTCCTTGGCGGCGTCATCGCTGCGGTCGGTAATGGTCAAAATCTTCACCTGCACCGGCGCAAGCCACGTGGGGAAGGCACCGCCAAAGTGCTCCGTCAGGATGCCGATGAACCGCTCGATGGAGCCGAACACCACACGGTGGATCATCACCGGGCGGTGCTTCTCGCCATCGGGGCCGGTGTAGTTCAGATCAAAGCGCTCGGGCAGGTTCATGTCCAGCTGGATGGTGCCGCACTGCCACGTGCGCCCCAGCACATCCCGCAGGTGGAAATCGATCTTGGGGCCGTAAAACGCGCCGTCGCCCTCGTTGATGGTGTATTTCACGCCCAGCTCGTCCAGCGCGCCCTGCAAGCCCTCGGTGGCCAGCTGCCACATTGCGTCCGTGCCGATGGAGTTTTCCGGCCGGGTGGAAAGCTCCACGCTGTATGGGAAGCCAAACTGCGTATAGACCGTGTTGATGAGGTCATACACGCCCTTGATTTCGCCCTTGATCTGCTCCGGGGTCATGAAGATATGCGCATCGTCCTGGGTAAAGCAGCGCACGCGCATCAGGCCGTGCAGCGCGCCGCTCTTTTCATGGCGGTGCACCAAGCCCATTTCCCCGCTGCGGCAGGGCAGGTCGCGGTAGCTCCACAGCCTGCGCTCATAAACCAGAATGCCGCCCGGGCAGTTCATGGGCTTGATGGCAAAATCCACCTCGTCGATCTTGGTGGTGTACATATTTTCGCGGTACTTTTCCCAGTGGCCGCTGCGCTCCCACAGGGCGCGGTTGAGCATGATGGGCGTCTTGATCTCCTCATACCCCGCCTTGCGGTGAATCTCGCGCCAGTAATCCTCCAGCACATTGCGCAGCACCATCCCCTTGGGGTAGAAGAACGGGAAGCCGGGGCCCTCGTCCCGGATGTCAAAGAGATCCAGCTCCCGGCCGAGCTTGCGGTGGTCGCGCTTTTTGGCCTCCTCCAGCTGGGTCAGGTAGGCCTCCAACTGCTCCTTTTGCGGGAAGCAGGTGCCGTATACGCGGCAGAGCATCTTGTTGTGCTCATCCCCCCGCCAGTAGGCGCCCGCGATCTGCGTGAGCTTGAATGCCTTCAGGTAGCTCAGGTTGGGCAGGTGGGGGCCCACGCACAGATCCACAAAATCGCCCATCTCATAAAAGCTGAGCACCTCGCCCTCCGGCAAATCCTGAATCAGCTGCACCTTGTAGGGCTCGCCGCGCTGCTCCATGAGCGCGATGGCCTCGGCGCGGGGCAGTGTGTAGCGGCGCGGGCGGATGGACTTGCGCGCGATGCGTTCCATCTCCTTTTCGATCTTGGGCAGATCCTCCGGGGAAAAGGGCTGGGGCAGGTCAAAATCGTAATAGAATCCGTTTTCGATGGCGGGGCCGATGGCCAGCTTCGCTTCGGGGTACAGGCTCTTGACGGCCATGGCCAGCAGGTGGCTGCAGCTGTGGCGGTACACCTTGCGGCCATCCTCATCCTCAAAGGAAAGGGGGGTCACCTCGCCATCCGCCGTCAGGGGGGCGAAAACATCCTTCAGGCTGCCGTCGGCCAGGCGCACGGCATAGTATTTTTTCAGGTCGTCGGGGCTCACGCTCTTGATCAGATCGCCGGCGGAACTGCCGTCGGCCACGGCATAGGGTTTGCCAAACAGGGTCAGGTTCATGGTTTGCCTTCCTTTCTGTTTCCGGGGACAGAAAAAATCCGCCCCAACGCAATGGTTGTGCGGGGACGGACGATGTGCTCGTTCGTGGTTCCACCCTGCTTGAAAGCGGCAATGCGCTCCCACTCATTTGGGCGGCGCGGTATCGGGCGCCGGGCGCACCGTCGGCGGGTGGTGTCCTCTCCCCGGGCAGCGCCCGCCGCTTGCAGCCTTGGCGGCGGTCTCTTGAGCAATGCCCATGGGCGGCGCGTCCCGCGTCATCCGATGATGGGTGTAGGATAGCACGTCCTAACACGGGTGTCAAGGTGCGGGACGTGCATTTTGCCCGGGGATGTGCGCAATCGGCAAGTAGCATCCCAAATATGCCAAAAAT
>LVAR01000105.1:0-789 GCA_001604115.1 Clostridiales bacterium Firm_12
GCGGGCGGTCTGCGTGGCGCCGGAATACGGCGGAGGCTCCATCACGGCCCTGCCGATCATCGAAACCCAGGCGGGCGACGTTTCTGCCTACATCCCCACCAACGTCATTTCCATCACCGATGGCCAGATCTTCCTGGAAACCGAACTGTTCCACAGCGGTATCCGTCCGGCTATCAACCCCGGTATCTCGGTCAGCCGCGTCGGCGGTTCCGCCCAGATCAAGGGTATGAAGAAGGTTGCCGGTGAGCTGAAGCTGCTGTATGCGCAGTACCGCGAACTGCAGGCATTTGCCCAGTTCGGCAGTGACCTGGACGCGGATACCAAGTCCCGTCTGGCCCTGGGCGAGCGCATCGTGGAAGTGCTGAAGCAGAAGCGTTCCTCCCCCGTGGACGTCGGCTGCCAGGTGGCGATCGTGTATGCTGTTATCAACGGCTACCTCAATGACGTGGAGCCGAAGGACGTGGCAGCGTACGAAGAGAAGCTGTTTGAATATCTGCAGTCCCGCTATCCCGATCTGCTTGAGCGGATTGAGATGGGCAAGTGGGATACCGAAGAAATCGAAGAGATGAAGCAGGCTCTGTCTGGCTTCAGGGGGTAACGGATGGGCGCTGATATCAAATCATTGCGGAGCCGCATCCGCAGCGTGGACTCCACGCTGCACCTGACCAAGGCCATGGGACTGGTTGCGGCATCCAAGATCCGCCGGGCTACCCGGACCATGAACCAGAGCCGGGAATACGCTTCCGCCATGGACGACGTGGTTTCCGTGCTGAGTTCCTCTCCGGAATG
>LVAR01000105.1:804-1976 GCA_001604115.1 Clostridiales bacterium Firm_12
GAACCCGGCTGATCGTGATCGCCGGCGACCGCGGCCTGGCAGGCGGCTACAATGCCAACGTATTCCGTCTGGCATCCACCGTGGAGGATGCGGAGGTTATCCCGATCGGCAAGCGCGCGTGCGAACGCTGGGGCAAGCCGGTGGTATCCTCCGAAAAGTTCCCGGCGACGGAGTCGGCCAGACTGGCCAATGAACTGTGCCAGGACTTCAGGGACGGCAAGTTCGGCCGGCTGGGCATCCTGTACACCCGCTACCGTTCCATGATGAGCCAGGAGGCGACCCTGCTGTGGGTGCTGCCGCTGGAGAAGAAGGAAAAGGATGCGGAGAACGCGGAAGCGGCGCCGGTATTTGAGCCGAATGAGCAGACCGTGCTGAACGCGGCGGTTCCCACCTACGTGAGCGGACTGCTGTCCGCCTGCATCCGGGAAAGCTACGCATGTGAAGTGGCGGCCCGCCGTATGGCCATGGACTCCGCCGGCAAGAATGCCCAGGATATGATCGACAAACTGCAGCTGCAGTATAACCGGGCACGCCAGAACTCCATTACACAGGAGATTACGGAAATTGTTGCCGGCTCTGGCCTGTAAGCCAATGAATTAATGAATAATGGACAATGAGAATTGTTCATGGTCTTGATGAAAAGTCAGGAAGGAGAAAACGACTTTGGATAAGGTGAACACGGGAGTCGTAGCGCAGGTCATGGGACCTGTGGTAGACGTTCATTTTTCGGAAGGAACGCTGCCTGCCATCTATAACGCCCTGACCCTGCCGGTCGGCGATCATACGCTGACGGTTGAGGTTGCGCAGCATATCGGAGACAATACGGTCCGCTGCATCGCAATGGGCTCCACAGACGGTCTGCAGCGCGGTGTGACCGTGACTGATACCGGAAAGGGCATTTCCGTTCCGGTCGGCCGCGAAACACTGGGCAGAATCTTCAACGTCCTCGGAGACGTGGTGGATGATGGTCCGGAGGTTGAGGCAAAGGAACGCTGGGATATCCATCGTCCGGCCCCCTCTTTTGAGGAACTGTCCACATCCACCGAAATCCTGGAAACAGGCATTAAGGTTATCGACCTGATCTGCCCCTACGCTAAGGGCGGTAAGATCGGTATGTTCGGCGGCGCCGGCGTAGGCAAAACCGTTATGATCATGGAACTGATCAACAACAT
>LVAR01000106.1 GCA_001604115.1 Clostridiales bacterium Firm_12
CCCCCATTGTGGCTGAGTGTGAGCTGCACCTGGAATGTGAGCCCATGGGGTACCTGCGCCTGAATCCGGAAACCTTGACGGATTTCGTCTTGGGGCGCTGGTACCCCACAGGCGACATGCACACGCTGTTCCTGGGTAAAGTGGTGCGCTGCTATGAGACTGGCGGGGCAGAGGAATCCTAGGCGCAGGCAGCGCAGCCTGCATCCCGCGCAGCAAGAGCCCGTATTGCGTAGCGTTGGGCCGCCCATACAAAAAGCTCGCCGAATGAATCGGCGAGCTTTTTGTATGGGTCAAAGGAGCCTTACACTGGCATGGTTTTTTGCGCTTTATCCAGCATGGTGCTATCCACACCGAGCTGCTTGGCTTGGCGGTACTGGAAGTACTTGAGCGCCACCTGCGGGAACAGGGCATAGCTGAGGATATCTTCCTCTTGCTGGTAGTAATCGCGGATCTCTTCGCGGTACTTCTCCAACTCGGGGGGGATATCGTCCGCCGGGCGGTGGGTGATGACCTTATCGTTCCCGATGACCTTTTTGCGCACTTCCTCATTGACGGGGGCAGGCAACAGGCCATATTCGCCGCGCATGAGGGCTTTGCTTTCTTTGCTGGAGAGCTTGTAGCGCTCGCCGCCCAGGATGTTCATCACGGCCTGGGTGCCCACGATCTGGCTGGTAGGCGTCACCAGCGGCGGATACCCGAAGTCCTCGCGCACGCGCGGCACTTCGGCCAGCACATCGTAGTATTTGTCCATGGCGTTGGCTTCCTTGAGCTGGCCGATCAGGTTGCTCAGCATGCCGCCGGGCACCTGATAGAGCAGCGTGTTGGCATCGGTAGCCAACACGCGGGCCGGGTCGCGCCAGCCTTCCTTGGTCAGCTCATCGGCAACGCCGCGGAAGTATCCAGCCAGCTCGATCAACAGCCCCAGATCCAGCCCGGTATCATACTCGCTGCCCCGCAGGGTGGCGACCATGGCCTCGGTGGAGGGCTGCGCCGTGCCGCCGCCCAAGGGCGAAAGCGCGGTGTCGATCACATCCACGCCGGCTTCCACGGCCTTGAGCAAGGTCATGGCGCCGGTGCCTGTGGTGTCATGCGTGTGCATCACGATGGGCAGGCCGGTTTCCGCCTTCAGGCGCTTGATCAGGCTGTAGGCGGAATAAGGCAGCAGCAGGTTGGCCATGTCCTTGATGCAGATCATGTCCGCACCCATTTCGGCAATCTGCGATGCCAGCTTGACGAAAAAGTCCTCTGTGTGCACAGGGCTGATGGTGTAGCTCATAGCCACTTCCGCAATGCCCTTGTACTTCTTGGTGGCCTTGACGGCGGTCTGCATGTTGCGCAGATCGTTGAGCGCATCAAAGCAGCGGATGATGTCGCAGCCGTTTTCAATGGTCTTTTTCACAAAGAAATCTACCACGTCATCGGCATAGTGCTTGTAACCCAGGATGTTCTGGCCGCGCAGCAGCATTTGCAGCTTGGTGTTGGGCAGCCCCTTGCGCAGGGTGCGCAGGCGCTCCCAGGGATCCTCGTTCAGGAAGCGCAGGCAGGTGTCAAATGTGGCGCCGCCCCAGCACTCCAGCGAAAAATAGCCCACTTTATCGAGCTGTTCAAATGCGGGTTCCATCTGCGAGATCCGCATGCGCGTGGCGGCCTGGCTCTGGTGGGCGTCACGCAAAATGGTATCGGTAATTCCGACTTTGGGCATATGGGTATCTCCTTTCAAACGAAGGTGTACGGATTATGCGCCGAACATGCTCAGCAGGATGCCCGCCGCAATCGCCGAGCCGATCACGCCTGCCACATTGGGGCCCATGGCGTGCATCAGCAGGAAGTTCCCGGGGTTGGCCTTTTGGCCTTCCACCTGGCTTACGCGCGCGGCCATGGGCACGGCGGATACACCGGCCGACCCGATGAGCGGGTTGATCTTGCCGCCGCTGATCTTGTTCATCAGCTTGCCCAGGAGCACGCCGCCGGCCGTGCCAAACCCAAACGCGATCACGCCCAGCGCAATGATCTCCAGCGTTTGCAGCTTGAGGAAGGTCTCGGCATTGGCGGTTGCGCCAACCGTTACGCCCAGGAAAATGACCACGATGTTGCTCAGTTCGTTTTGTGCGGTCTTGTTGAGGCGCTCCACCACACCGCTTTCGCGGATGAGGTTGCCCAGCATCAGCATGCCGATAAGCGGCGCGGCCGAGGGCAGGAGCAGGCTCACAATGATCGTGACCGCAATGGGGAAGATGATCTTTTCACGCTTGCTCACAGGGCGCAGCTGTTCCATGACGATCATGCGCTCCTTTTTGGTGGTGAGCGCGCGCATGATGGGCGGCTGGATCACGGGTACCAGTGCCATGTAGCTGTAGGCCGCCACGGCTATCGGCCCCAGCAGGTGCGGGGCCAGTTTGCCGGTCAGGTAGATGGCCGTGGGGCCGTCCGCGCCGCCGATGATGCCGATGGAGCTGCTTTCCGCGGGGGAAAAGCCCAGCGCCTGCGCGCCGATGAACGTGATGAAGATGCCCAACTGCGCCGCCGCACCCAGGAGCAGGCTCTTGGGGTTGGCGATCAACGGCCCGAAATCCGTCATCGCGCCCACACCCAGGAAGATCAGCGGGGGGTAAATCCCCAGCTTCACGCCTTGGTAGAGGTAGTACAGCAGGCCGCCGCCCTGTTTGACATACTGGTATACCGTGCTGCCATCCGGCAGGATTGTAGCCACACCGGCTTTTCCGGCATGCATGGCTTCGGTCAGGTATTCATAGGTGGGGCCATCCATCAGGCCGGCCAGGGGCAGGTTTGCCAGCAGCATGCCAAAGGAAATCGGCAGCAGCAAAAGCGGCTCATACTTTTTGACGACCGCCAGGTAAATCAGCACACAGGCGACGGCAATCATGATCAGGTTCTGCGGGTTCTGCATCAGCGCCATCACGCCGGACTGCTGTGCAAGTTTGACCAAGCTTTCGCCAACATGGATCGTTTCCATGATCGTCCATCCACTCCTTTACTGTTCTTGAAAGGCAAGCGGGGTCAGCCGATCACGACCAGCACATCCCCGCTGTTGACGGTTGCGCCCTTAGCTACCAGCACCTGCTTGAGGGTGCCGTCCTCCGGGGACATGATTTCGTTTTCCATCTTCATGGCTTCCAGAATGCAGAGCACATCGCCCTTCTTGACAGGGGCGCCTTCGCTCACACGCACATCCAGAATGGTGCCGGGCATGGGCGCATTCACCTTCGTGCCGCCGGCAACGGGCGCAGCCGCCACCGGGGCGGGCGCAGCGGGAGCCGCCACCGGGGCAGCTGCTGCAGGCGCAGG
>LVAR01000107.1 GCA_001604115.1 Clostridiales bacterium Firm_12
GCCGCGCAGGCGAGCGCCCAGCCATCGTGCCCTGCCCGCCTGCATGCGGCAGGCACAACCCGCGGGCGCAATTTTCGCAACACTCGCTTTGGCAAGCATGGGAGGGCATACATGACAACACCCGATACAGGCAGGGGAGCCGCCGCTGAGCATAAACTGGAAGCCACATTCGCCCCCATTCCGCGTGCGGATGCGGATGCGGAGATCGACCTGGTGGCACTGCTGCACCAATACCTGACCCATCTGTGGCGCATTGCGCTGTGCGCGCTGGCAGGCGCGCTGCTGGCGGCAGGGTATACGTTTTTTGTGGCGACGCCGGTCTATGAGGCCACCGCCAAGCTCTATGTGCTCAACGCTACGGACTCCGCGCTGAACCTGTCCGATCTGCAAATCGGCACCTATCTGGCCAATGATTATATGGAGGTATTCAAAACCTGGGAGGTGCATGAGATGGTCAAGACCAACCTGCGCCTTCCCTACACCTATGCCCAGCTGCAAGCCATGCTCACGGTGGAAAACCCAGGCGACACCCGCCTGCTGTACCTGACCGTGCGCTCCCAAAGCGCGCAGGAGTCCGCGGCCATCGCCAACGAATATGCAGCCGTCGCCATCAAGTACATTGCCGATACCATGGCCACCGAGGAGCCCAACATCATGTCCGTGGCGCTGATGCCTGCCAACCCCTCCGCACCCAACCATGCGCAGGGCATCCTGCTGGGTTTTGGGGCGGGGCTGCTCATTGCGCTGGCGTGGATCACCCTGCGCTTTGTGATGGACGATCGCATCCAGACCATGGACGATATCCGCCAGTATGTGGGGCTGCCCACGCTGGCGGTGGTGCCTTACAACAGCCTGGGTGCGCCGCGGCGCGGCAAGCCTTCGCAAAGGAGGGGCAGCGGCCTGTGAACACGATTGCTTTTCACAAGTTCCCGGAGCTGGATTATGCCTGCACCGAGGCCATCAACACCCTGTGCACCAACCTGACCTTTACCGGCAGCAGCTACAAGCGCATCCTGCTGACCAGCGTGGGCAGCGCCGAAGGCAAGACTTTTCTGGCCATGGAGATGATGCGCACCCTGGCGGAGCTGGGCAAGGTGGTGGTGCTGATCGACACCGACCTTAGGCGCTCCATGATTGATGCCCGCTACCGGGTGCAATACCCGGAGGGGGCATTTTTCGGCATCACGCATTTTCTGGCGGGCAAATGTGAGATCGAGGATGTGTTTTACGCTACCGAGTACAAGCGCGCGTTCTTTGTGCCTGTGGGTTATGCGGTATCCAACTCGCTGGCGCTGCTCAACTCGGTGCGCTTTGGCAACCTGCTGGAGCAGCTTGCCCCGCAGGTGGATTATATCCTGATCGACGCGCCGCCCGTAGGGCTGATCGTGGATGCGCTGGAAATTGCCAAATCCTGCGATGGGGCGCTGCTGGCCGTGGGCTACAACGCCGTGCGAAGGCGGGAGCTGGTGGATGCGCGCCTGCAAATCGAGCGCGCGGGGTGCCCCATCCTGGGCGCGGTGCTCAACCAGGTGCCCGCCAAAGCGTACGGCGCGCGCAAGACTTATGGCGCCTATTATCCACGCACCCTGCCGGAGTAGCGCCGGGCGTTGGGCAGCGCTGCACAAAGGAGGGGGGAACCCGCGATGATCGACCTGCACCACCATCTGCTCTTTGGTATGGATGATGGTCCCGCCACCCAGCGGCAAATGGAACAGATGCTCCTGCGTGCCAGCGAGGATGGGGTCACGGTGGTGGTCGCCACACCGCACTACCTGCCGGGCATTTTTCCCTTTCCGGCGGAAACTTACGCCCTGCGTATCCGGCAGGCCAACGAGGCCACGGCTGCCATGGGGCTTGCCCTGCAAGTGCTGGGCGGTGCAGAGATGCTCTACACCCCGCAGGCGGAGCGGCATCTGGCGGAGCGCCGGGTGCCCACCCTGGCCGGGAGCACAAAGGTGCTGGTGGAGTTTCAGCCCAGTGTGCGCCTGCGGGAGCTGATGCAAGGGATGGAAACCATCCTGCGTGGCGGCTACCTGCCCGTGCTGGCGCATGTGGAGCGCTACGGCTGCCTGATGGCCGGGCGCGGCGAGGCAGCCGCGCGGCTCAAGCGGGAGCTGGAGGTCACCCTGCAAATGAATGCCGATACCGTGGTGCACGGCGGGCGGCTGGGGCAACGTGCCGCGGTGCGCGCCCTGCTGGAGCGTGGGCTGGTGGATCACATCGCCAGCGATGCCCACAATACTGACGAGCGGGGCTGCCGTATGGGCGCGGCCTACCGTGCTGTGCTGGGCAAGCTGGGGCTGGCCGAGGCGGAGCGCATGTTTGGCACGCGGGAAAGCATGGCGGAGTTTCTGGATCGCTGATGGAGCAGGGCGGCCCTGATAGCCCATTTCAGGCAAAACCCAAAGCTGGGACAAGGGCGAAGCCCTTGGCAGGTTTCCAAAGGGTGAAACCCTTTGGTGGTTTGGGCAAAGC
>LVAR01000108.1 GCA_001604115.1 Clostridiales bacterium Firm_12
TTCAGCAAGATTTATTTTAACTGGATGGAGAACATCCGGGATTGGTGCATCAGCCGCCAGCTGTGGTGGGGGCACCGCATCCCCGCTTGGTACTGCCAGGAATGCGGCGAGACCATCGTGGCCAAGCATGAGCCGCACCAGTGCCCCAAGTGCGGCAGCACCCGCCTCAAACAGGATGAGGATGTGCTGGACACCTGGTTTTCCAGTGGACTGTGGCCGTTCAGCACCCTCGGCTGGCCGCGGCAGACAGAGGATCTGCAATATTTTTACCCCACCAGCATGCTGGTGACGGGCTATGATATCATTTTCTTCTGGGTGGCGCGCATGATTTTTAGCGGCATCGAGCAGATGGGGGAAACGCCCTTTGACACGGTGCTGATCCATGGCCTTGTGCGCGATGCACAGGGGCGTAAAATGTCCAAGAGCCTTGGCAACGGCGTCGATCCGCTGGAGATCATCGACAACTATGGCGCGGACGCACTGCGCTTCTCACTGGCGATGGGCATCAGCCCGGGCAACGATACGCGCTTCTCCACCGAGAAGGTGGAATCGGCACGTAATTTTGCCAACAAGGTTTGGAATGCCAGCCGTTTTGTGCTCATGAACATGGATGCAAAAGAGACCATCGATCCCGCGCAGCTGACCCTGCCGGATCAGTGGATCCTTGCACGGCTGCAAAAAGCCGTGGCCGAGGTGAGCGCGCACATGGAGGACGGCGACTTCGGCCTTTCTGCCAACCGCCTGTATGACTTTACGTGGAGCGAGTTTTGCGATTGGTACATCGAGCTGTCCAAAGGCCGGCTGACCGGTGAGGACGAGGCGCAAAAGCAGAACGTGCGCGCCGTGCTCTACACCGTGCTGGAAACCGTGCTCAAGCTGCTGCACCCCTTTATGCCCTACCTGACGGAGGAGGTGTACCAGCACCTGCCCGGCGCGGAGGGGATGCTCATCCTGGCCAGCTGGCCGCAGGTGAACCCCGCCTTTGCTTTTGAGGCAGAGGAACGGCAGATGGATGGGCTGATGGAGATCATCCGCAGCATCCGCAACCTGCGCGCAGAAATGAAGGTCACGGGCAACAAGCGTACCCAGGTGACGCTGATTCCCGAAGCGGGCTGGGAGGAAGCGCTGTCCATTGCGGAGCCCTACCTGCAACGCCTTGCGGGCGCAAGCAGCGTGCACATCGCCAAGAAGGGCGATGCCAGCGCGGAAAAAACCGTGAGCGCCATCTGCGCCTCTGCAGAGATCCGCATCCCCTTGGGCGAGCTGGTGGATCTTGAAAAGGAAATCGCCCGCCTGGATAAGGAGCGGGCTGCGCTGGAAGGGGAGATCGGCCGTGCGGAAGCGCGCCTGAACAACCCCGGCTTTACCGGCAAAGCCCCTGCGGCGTTGGTGCAGCAGGAGCAGGAAAAACTGGCCACCAACAAGGCCATGCTCCAGTCGCTGGCGCAGCGCATCCAGGAGCTCAAAGCCAACGCATAGGGCAATGGATTCACGACCAGGCGGACGATGATCAAACAAGGCCGCGCCGCGGAAGCAAACCTGCCCGGCGCGGTATCATGGGAAAGGACGGGGGAGCGCCGCCATGGCCAGCACGCGTGACAACGCACGGTGCAGGCCGCGGCTGGGTTTCCCGCTGGAAAGATGGCACAGGAATTTTACCACCTTCCGGTGTTGTATGCCGAGGTCATGGCCTGGATGCAGCCCCGCGCGGGCGGCGTGTACCTGGATGGTACTCTGGGCGGCGGCGGGCACAGCGAGGGCATCCTGCAAGCTGCCGGTGGGCAGGCGCAGCTCTATGGCATTGACCGGGACACGGAGGCCATTCGCGCGGCGAGCGAGCGCCTACGTCCTTACCCCGGCTTTATGGCGCTGCATGGAAATTTTCATGACGCAAAGGCGCTGCTGCAGGAAGTGGGCGCGCCGCCGCTGGATGGCGCACTGATCGACCTTGGCGTAAGCAGTTACCAGCTGGACAACGCCCAGCGTGGTTTCAGCTACCATGAGGATGCACCGCTGGACATGCGTATGGACGCCAGCAGCGGGCAAACGGCGGCGGACTATCTGGCGGGCATCTCCCCTGCCGAGTTCCGGCGCATCCTCACGGAGTATGGCGAGGAAAAATGGGCAGCGCGCATTGCGCAGGTATTTGACGAGAAACGGCGGGAAAGCCCCATCCTGACTACGCAGGATCTGGTGCGCGTGGTGGATGCCGCCATCCCCAAGGCGGTGCGCCGCAAGGATGAAGGGCACCCCGCCCGCAGAACGTTCCAGGCTGTGCGCATCGCGCTCAACGATGAGCTGGCGCCGTTGGAAAAAGCGCTGGAGATGCTGGTTTCCCTGCTGGCGGATCAAGGAAGGCTGCTGGTGATCACCTTTCATTCGTTGGAAGACCGGATCGTGAAAAACACCTTCCGCAGGCTGATGAACCCTTGCGTGTGCCCGCCCAAAGCGCCGATCTGCACCTGCGGAAAGGTGACGGCCGGCAAGGTGCTCGGCGGCGGAGCGATCCAACCAAGCGCGGAGGAAGTGGCTGCCAATCCGCGCGCCCGCAGTGCAAAACTCAGGGTGTTTGAACGGCGGAT
>LVAR01000109.1 GCA_001604115.1 Clostridiales bacterium Firm_12
CGCCACCCCCGCGCCGCTGCAGAGCGCGCCGCAGGCTGTAGCGCCCAGCGCCACGCCCATCTCGCCGCAGAGCGAGGCTCCATCTCCCCAGCCGACTGCGCCGCCTGCGCCCAGTGCCACGCCTGCGCCGGCCGATGTATGGGAAACCGTAGCGGGCACGGCCTACCGCTCCCTGCAAGAGAACATGGCCGGGGAGGATGTGCTCCGCCTGAAGGCACGCATGCAGGCACTGGGGCTGTTCAGCGCCACGGCGGCGCTCACGGATCGCTACAATGTGACCATGGCCAACAAAATCAAACAGTACCAGCACACGCTGGGGCTGGAGGCAACGGGCATCGCCACGCCGCAGCTGCAAGCGCTGCTCTATGCCCCCGGCGGCAGCCTGCCCACGCCCACCCCCGTGCCCACGCCGGATCGCGTGGTCATCGACGGGATCGCCTACCGCACACTCCGCCGCAACCATAACGGGGAGGATGTGCTGCGCTTCAAGCTGCGCCTGCAGGCGCTGGGCTATTATCCGCAAAACGCGGAAATGACGGATCTGTACAACTCCACCATGGAATATAAAGTGAAGCAATACCAAAACGATCTGGGGGTCAAGGCTACGGGCGTTGCCACGCCGGAGCTGCAGGCAGGTTCTTTGGGGGCATACGGCGGCCTTTCCACCCCGGTGCCACCTGTGATGCCCTCGCTGCCCGCGCTCACTGCCGAAGGCTTTCTGGCCGAGGCGGGCGCAGAGTATGTCTATGCCGATGTGCAGCAAGGGCTGTGGATTTACCTTTCCCCAACCCTGCGGGTGGAGGTCACGCGATACACCCGGGAGGGGATCAACCCGCTCATCTGGTTTGAAACAAGCATCCGCTTCACCCAGAGCGAGCGTTTTGCGCGCTTTGACGCACTGGAGAAGTACCAGGGGCGTTTCAATACGGAGTACCCCAACACGATCGCCGCGCGCAATAATTTGGTGCTGGGTTTCAGCGATGATTTTTACGGCATCCGCAAGCACCGCAAAAACAAGCAGGGCGTGATCATCCGTGACGGGGCGCTGATCGCGGATGATCCATATAAGAAGAATGTGGTCACTTACCTGCCGCCGCTGGACATGATCGCGTTTTTCCCAGACGGGAGCATGCGCGCGCTGTATGGCAATGAGTATACGGCCGAGCAGCTGCTGGGCATGGGTGTGGACAATACGCTGAGCTTTGGCCCCGTGCTGCTGCGGGGCGGCGAGCTGGGGCAGCAGGTGGCCGATGGCAAATATGCCAGCAACGAGCCGCGCTGTGCGCTGGGGATGATCGCGCCCCGGCACTTCCTGCTCATGACGGTGGAAGGCCGCCACAGCGCCAGCAAGGGCACGGGGCTTGCATGGCTGGCGATGCGCATGCAGGAGCTGGGTGTGCAGGAGGCGGTGAATCTGGATGGCGGCAACACCACGGCGCTGGTTTTCCGGGGCGAGCTTCTCAACAAGATCGGCACCTATGACGGCAAAACGATCACCCTGCGGGGGGTACGCTCGGTATCCAGCATCATGGGCATTGGGCGCAACCAAAGCCCCCTCCCGGTAGAGGACGCCCAAGAATAGCGGCCGGTGACCCTTCCCCCGCCGCAGCGGAAAGGGGTCAAGGGCGCAAGCCCTTGTCAGGTTTCCATAGGATGAAATCCTTTGGTGGGTATGGGCAAAGCCCACAACCCGGCGGCACAGAGATTTCGTAAGCGAGCGAACAGCCCGCAGGGCTATGAGGCGAGCGGTGGCAGACTTGTGTTGGGGTTTGCCAACGACCAAAGCGAGCCACAAAGGTGGGTCAAGGGCGTAAGCCCTTGTCAGGTTTCCAAAGGATGAAATCCTTTGGTGGGTATGGGCAAAGCCCACAACCCGGCGGCACAGAATTTTCGTAAGCGAGCGAACAGCCTGTAGGACTATGAGGCGAGCGGTGGCAGACTTGTGTTGGGGTTTGCCAACGACCAAAGCGAGCGACAAAGGTGGGTCAAGGGTGCAAGCCCTTGTCAGGTTTCCAAAGGATGAAATCCTTTGGTGGGTATGGGCAAAGCCCACAACCCGGCGGCACAGAATTTTCGTAAGCGAGCGAACAGCCCGCAGGTCTATGAGGCGAGCGGTGGCAGAATTGTGTTGGGGTTTGCCAACGATTAAAGCGAGCGAGCAGCCAACATGGCTGCTCGCTCGCTTTAGTATTGATGCTGCGGCGTGGGGTTTTGGGGCGCTGTCCCAAGCCCCGCAAGGGCTTTCGCCCTTGACCCTTTTCCGCTGCGGCGGGGGTATGGCTACAGTATGCAGGTAGGTGCTGCCGCTCGCCACATAGCCCTGCGGGCTGTTCGCTCGCTTTGGTATTGATGATGCGGCATGGGGTTTAGGGGCGCTGCCCCAAGCCCCGCAAGGGCTTTCGCCCTTGACCCCTTTTCCGCTGCGGCGGGGG